>JAKOVF010000370.1 GCA_029782225.1 Chloroflexota bacterium
TTCTGGGCAAGCGGCAATCGCCAAATGTTCAATGGCTATCGCGATGTAGCCCTCCCATTTGACGAGATCCGCGATCCGCCGACTTTTGAGATGCAGATGGAATGGAATTTGGAACAGTTGCTGGCGTTTTTGCGAACATGGTCCGCGGTGAAACGCTATGAAGTTGAGCTGGGCCACGATCCCGTGGATAGTCTGAAGACAAAATTGGAAACAGTCTGGAATGAGCCTGAAGAAGCTAAAGTGATAAAGATGCCTGTGTTTTTCAGAGCAAGTAGAAAGTCTGCATGAAGATACGAGATGATTAACGAAAGGAGCACTTATTGTTATGTCCACATCCAAACATCCAATTCTGGAACTGCGCGTCGCGCTCACCACCAGCGACTATGAACGATTGACCAGATTCTATTGTGAAGGGCTTGGGCTAGAGCCTGCCGCGATATGGAACAACGGCGAGGGCCGGGCACTGATGCTCGAGATGGGCAATGCCACGCTGGAACTTTTTGACGAAGCGCAGGCAGCGACCATTGACCAGATCGAAGCGGAGCAACGCATCAGCGGACAAGTCCGCTTTGCGCTTCAGGTACCGGATTTGAAAGCTGCCATGGAGCGATTACTCGCCCACGGCGCGACGCTGGTCCATCCGCGGGTGATCACACCCTGGGGCGATTACAACGTGCGGCTGCAAGACCCGGACGGTATGCAAATTACGTTATTTCAGAAAAGTGAACCAGCAAAGTGAATATCATCCCGAGCGCTTCGACTACGTTCGCCCGTCGGCTCACTTCGCGCAGCGCGAACCCTCCCTCAGAATGACAAATGGAGAGATATGCCATACACCGTAGAAACATCCACGCCAGCGGATACCCCGCGTCCGATTGGTCCATACACCCACATTGCAAAGGTGGGCCAGTTCATCACCATCGGCGGCACGGCCGGAGTGAACCCAGCAACCGGCGAACTGGCTGGCCCGGATGCATACTCACAGGCAAGGCAAATTCTCAAATCGTTCGGCATTATGCTTGAGTCAGTGGGATCGGATTTGGATCACGTGATCCACGTTAATGTCTTTCTCCTGCATATGAGCGACTTCGAGAACATGAACCGGGCCTATATCGAGATGATGAGCGGGCATCGACCTGCGCGGACGGTGATCGGAGTCAATGAGCTGCCCAAACCCGGCGTCATGCTGACCATGAATCTGACGGCGGTTACGAGGGAATGAGGCAAATCCCAGGCGAATTGTGATATCCGGGTTTGGAGTCAGGATAAACAAGTTCACAGATGTGTTCTTCTTCCTTACGGAACAGCGAGTGAGATAGGCCGAGTTCAAAGATATCCCCCGTTTACGATGAAGTGACGAAACTATTTAGAGCTTTTACAGCCAAAGATTGCTAAATCTCTCAAGTTGCCGAATAGATGTATATCGGAAATTTTGTGGCGGATAGAATCCATCCACATTCTTTTGCATATCAGATAAATGAATTGGTGCTGGCAGACACCAAACGTCTTTTATAAAGATCGCTACCCCTTTCTCTACACCCTGAAAATACCTCAAGAACTCGCTTCGACTCACACCGGCATGATCTTTTACATTTCTCCATAGACCTAATAGACGCCTCTCCATAACTGCCGAAACTGTAAAAGCACCAACCAATGATTTCACTGGAGCTGAAACATAAACAAATATTAGATCTTCTTCTTGAATAAATTTCGGCTTGATTCTACGAAGCTCAACCGTTTTCGTAAGGTCAAAGATTTTTTCTGCGTAACGGGGACGAATCGACATCAAAATAGCATTCCTCGCCATTCTAGTGCCCTTTCATACCAAGTGCATACAGGCTAAGGAAAAGACCTTGGCTAATCTTAAGTGGGCTAACAGCATTATTGAAGATCTTACCATCAGCTTTCCAGATTTCCTGCAATTTTGATAGACTGATTGGATGCTTAAATATCTCGGTTTTCGAAAATTTAAAAGCCATAATATCTTTGTCCAATTCACTACCAGCAACTCCATTATACACATCTCCCCATTTGTAAATTCCCAAATTTTTATATTTAGAGAACAGCGGTTTCGGTTTTCCAATCTCTACTTCATCTATATACGAACAGGCTTTTATACACATTGACCCCTGATAATGTCTGTTTGCAGCACTTACATACCACAGCACACGCCCAGGGGCAGAAAGCACCTTCGGAAAACTTGAACGATAGTATACGTTTTCAGCATTAAGAATTAATGCCGGCTCGCCTCCAAACAAATCTTGGTTTGCAATATCTGCATCGAATAAATGCATAGCCCACTCAGGTCTAATCGGCACGACATAAACCGGAATATCAAGCTCAGTAATTTTTAATGGCCAAAGGATTTTTTCAATATCCAACATAACATCTGAATTTGAAGCCGAATGCAACAATGAAGTCAATTTGTCCAACAAATCCCTTGAAAAATCAGGCCACTGAGGAGCCGATAAAAGTGCAATCGTAGAATTGACATCAAGGGTATCCTGTAGCCCGACTTTTAGCCAACCTTCTTGAAATTGAAAGAAACCGCTTTCCTGAAGAGCGGGAATAACCTTTGGGGACAAGTGCTCATCACTAATTCTAATGCTCTTCCTATTCTCCATGGAGGCTGTCATTACAAGGTTATTTATTAAATATCGAGCAACAACTCGGCAAATAGCGGATTTCCCAACCCTAAAGATTGGCACATCCATCTGGCCATCAGATTGCCTAGAACAGGAAATCAATCCATAGGCTTCGCCTTGAGCGTCCAGAACAACACGAGTTTCCACAGTCGAGGCATTACTTAACGCCAGCTGCAATTTTTTATTAAAACTGCCCTTGGTTTCACCGCTGTCAGGCAAGAAGCTTTTTATCAACATCCCACTTTGTTGACTATGTACCTTTTCAATACGAATATTGGAGCCTGCCAAACGAGAAGGAGCGTAATCTTCACCTCTCAATAATTCGTCCTGCATTAATATCAAATCGGATGGCCGGAGAATTTGGATGCTGAATTTTTCAAAAATATCATCTGCTCTATCCAGCACGAGGCCATCTCTCGTCACAAAAAACGGAATCCCATCAGAAATTGCATATGCTAATTGCCGTAGGTCCGACGCGTCGCTTTGAGATAACGACTCCGGAAATAATGGGCGCAACTCCTTCTGAGTTTTTTGAAAATTAAGGTGAGAGGCTTTAGTCGCAACTGTGTTAAATGAGTCTGCGAACTTTCGTGCAGCTTCCCTTTCGGCTTTATTCTTATTTCTGCTAATCTCGTTGAGCATTTCCGGCGTAATATAAAGATCGATATCCAGCCATGGCTCCAGTAAGGGAAGTGACTCCTCGTGGTCTGGAACATCAGGGGCTTGAAGTTGATAAAAAACATTGGCATCTATAACCACTTTCACTTTTCTATTCTCATTTTGAAGCGAAGCATACGAAAAAAGTGACGGGTGATCATATTCATACTTCCATATCGTTAATCGAGTACCTTTTTTACCACGACCATCTATTTCACCCATAGCGACAAAATCTAATTTTGGCCACAGTTTATTTGCAGGGTAGTCAACTCTACAATGCACACGAACTCCTAAATAGCCATCTTTAGTCAGTGACTTCAACTCATCAAACAACAGTCTTGAAATTCCTCTCCCCTGCCAGTGGGAATGAACGCACAAATGAACAATTGAGACTAGCATTTTTTGTCGAGAAACACTATACAGCAGATAGCCTGCTAATTCTCCCGTGGGACTATCAACAGCAAGGGAGTGCCTAAGAAAGAGGACAAACGAAGTCGATCAGGTGAAAGGCGTATTTTGGAAAAAGCCGCTTCGCCAGTTGTCTGTGGTTGTAACAATATACAAAGAGTTGCAGGTTTTTCGCCAAAGACTGTATCCTTCTGGAGAAGCATCTGGATTTGCGAGCGAGACGCTTCAGGTAGTGGCGCAAATCTGCATTGACCGCCTCCACCGAGTAGGTTTCCTGTTTATCAGTTCGCATTTCATAAGGAGCCCCGTAGTACAAAGTGTCGTAGACGGGAAAGGCATCGCTGTAGTACTGCCTGGCTTGCGGAGCCCGTTCCAGACAAGCTTGGAGTGCTTCCGAGCTTCTTTCGGCCACCACATCCCAGCTCAGGACACAGCGAGTGTCTCGATCCACAATCGTCAGGATGTAGATTTCGTTTTTTTCTTGCCAAGGAAGGTGTACAGCTCATCCAATTCTGCCTTCGTGACCCTCTCAGGCAACGGTGCCTCGGGTAGTTTGGCAGTATAGGCGCTGATCCAATTGGCAACACTTTGTGGATTGACCTTGAGCACCCTGCCAATTGAACCGTAACTACTACCTTCCACATACATGCGGATGGCCAGCAGACGAATTGCCTCCGAGTAGCCGTGCTGCTTTGGCTCAGGCGTATAGACCCGATGACAGTCACCACACCGATAGCGTTGACTTCCGCTTGGATTGAAGCCCGCTTTGTATTGTTTCCAATTCGATTGGCATGTTGGACAGTTCATGCCGCTCATTTTATTCTGTTTTCGATCTTAGGTACTCCCCTGGTTGCTCTCAAAGGTATCCCAAGGCTAATCGTGATATAATCAGAACATCTGTGCGATTTGAGTAAAAGCAGCATTTTGTTTGTCGCGCCGGAGTTCTTCAGGCTCGCATCAACCACAGATATGCGAGTATGGTAATAGGGCCGTACTTTCCGTGAAAGTCAGCGAAATCAGGATTGCAGCTCATAACCCGAAGGTCGCAGGTTCAAGTCCTGCCCCCGCTACCTTTCACGAACCATGGTCCCTAAAACCATGGTTTTTGATTTGCCCGAAGGACTGCGATTGACAAAAATCTCAAAACAGGAGGTTTTTGTATGAACCGCAGTCCTTCAAACTCGTTAGCCCACAGCAGGGCGATTACCGGCTTTTTGAACTTCAAATCAGCCGAAGGCTTGACTAGTCGTTCCATTGATTCGTACAAGCATATTCTTGAACAGTGGGCCAAGTATGCGGGGGAAGTTCAGGTTCGGCAGCTAAGTCCTCAAGATATCGACCATTACCTCGTCTACCTGAGAAACGAATACGTCCCGCGGCAGTTCGGGCGCGAAACGCGCAAGGAGTACTGGCAGTATCGCATGCTTGCCAGGCACGACCTGAGTAATTCGGTGCGCATCCACATCGATGTCAATACCCAGACGGCTCTGGCTGAGTGCCCTGGGCTTGATGAATTCCTCGAAGAGTACCTCGCCTGGGCGGACAGAAGAACGTCTCTCAGTCATATTTCTCCTTCTAATGATAATGGGTAATCTCAACGGTGAATGCATCACTGCTTCGCCCCAGAGACAGGAATTTTGCGCGTGATTTTCGTACGACGATCTATCAGGTGTGCACAGTGCGCAAGGTGTATTCGTCTGTATTTCTCCCTCCAACAGTCACCGGCAGGTGAGAATATAGAAGCCGTACAATAAGTAGCCCAGAGTCCAGATGTTCTGTGAAAAAAATCACCAACTTGGCTATTGACAACCTTTTTTGTCGTGATATTATGGTATAATCATCATACCTCTTAGGCTTTTGACTACTCATAGGTAATAATGTATCAACCTATCCAATCTGAACGCCTTTACGAACGGATTGTTGACCAGATCGAGCGCCGAATTGTGGCGGGAGATCTCAAGGTAGGCGACCAATTGCCCACGGAACGAGAGCTTGCAGAGCAATTTGCTGTAAGCCGAACGGCTGTGCGCGAAGCGGTCAAGGCCCTGCAAGAGAAGGGGTTGGTTGAAATACGTCTTGGGCGGGGGACATTTGTTACGAAGGGCGCCTCAGGAGCGGTACGTCATTCACTTGGTTTGTTATTGAAAGCTGAAAACGGCTCTGCCAGCCTGGCAGAGGTGCGGGAAATTTTGGAACCGGAGATTGCCGCGCTGGCTGCCACTCGCATCACCGAGGAAAATATCGCGGCCATGACGGAAGCCGTTGGGATCATGGATACCGCTCTGGATAATGCGGAAGTTTTCGTAGAAGCTGACCTTGACTTTCACCTGGCTCTAGCAGAAGCGACTCAAAACCCTCTCATACCGTTACTGATGGATTCGATTATTGATCTGCTCCGCGAACAACGCAAGCGGACCGGGAGTGTAAAGGGGGGCCTGGCGCGTGGACAACATCACCACAAGATCATCCTCGATGCGGTGATGAAGCGCGATGCTCAGGCAGCGCGTCAGGCAATGCAAAATCACCTTCAACAGGTACGCGAAGATTCCAATTAACGCCTCGTCCGCGCTCGCGGAAGAGGCGAATTTTTTATTGGAGGAGCCTGCATGGCAAAGCTAGGATTTGTTGGTCTTGGCGTGATGGGCAGCCGGATGGTCAAGCGTCTGCTGGACGCCGGCCATGAGGTGACTGGTTACAACCGCACGAAATCCAAGGCAGAATGGTTGTTGGAGGCGGGTATGAAATGGGCGGGTACCCCGCGGGCGGTCGCAGAAACTTCTGAGATTACGTTCAGCATGGTTACCAATACCGAGGCTCTTCGGTATGTAACGGAGGGCAGTGATGGCCTTCTGGCAGGTATTAACGCTGGTTCGATCTATGTGGACATGAGTACTGTCAGCCCGGCATTCAGCCGTGAGCTGGCGAAGCAGGTTGCAGCGAAGGGCGCGGCGATGCTGGATGCTCCCGTTTCGGGAAGCGTGATCACGCTTGAAGAGGGGAAACTGTCAATCATGGTCGGTGGGGATCCGGCTGTGTTCGAAAAAGTGAAACCCATTCTGCTCAATATTGGCCCTAAAGCGACGTATGTGGGTGAGAACGGTCTTGCTGTCACCATGAAGATTGCTACGAATCTCAGCCTCGCAGTGCAGATGCTTGCATTCAGCGAAGGAGTATTACTCGCAGAGAAGAGCGGCATCAAGCGTGAGACCGCGGTGGAGGTGCTGACCAACAGCGTCATCGCCTCGCCTATGGTGAGATACCGCGGACCATTTGTATTGGGAATGCCGGAGGAGGCATGGTTCGATTGTTACATGATGCAAAAAGATATGACTCTTGCGCTCGAACTGGGACGTCAGCTCAACGTTCCATTGCCAACAACGGCAGCGACCAATGAATTCCTCACGGCGGCGCGCGGCATGGGACTAGAAAAGCAGGATTTCGCGATTATGTTTGAGGTTCTGGCGCAGATGTCTGGAGTGAAGCAATGATGAAAAATAACGGCAATGAAGATGACGTTGAGCAATTGCTGCATACCTACGAACAGATGGCGAAGATCCGCGAGTTCGAGGAAAAGGTCAACGAGCTTTATATGAAGGCATTAATGCCAGGGCTGGCGCATCTGTATTCGGGACAGGAGGCAGTCGCGGTCGGGGTCTGCGAAGCGCTGCGGCGTGACGATTACATCACCAGCACCCATCGCGGGCATGGACATTGTCTGGCGAAAGGTGCGTCGGTAGAGCGCATGTTCGCGGAACTGCTTGGCAAGGAAGCGGGTTTCTGCAAGGGCAAAGGCGGCTCGATGCATATCGCTGACCCCGAATCAGGAAACCTGGGTGCGAATGCGATTGTCGGTGGAAGCATGGGAATTGCGACCGGAGCGGCGCTCTCAGCAAAGATGAGAGGCAGTGACCAGGTCGCAGTTTGTTTTTTCGGGGATGGCGCGGTGGCACAGGGTTTGCTCTATGAAGTTATGAATATGGCGGCGCTGTGGAAACTGCCCGTTATTTATGTTTGTGAGAATAATAATTACAGTGAATACACCCACAGCAGCGAAACCCTGGCGGGAAAGATCGCCGATCGTTCCAGGGCTTTTGGCATTCACACCGTGACGATTGACGGACAGGATGTCCAATTGGTTCAGGACACGATGCAGAAGTTGGTTGAACGCGCGAGGCGTGGGGAAGGCCCGGCCTTCCTGGAATGTTTGACATATCGCTATTACGGTCATCATGTCGGTGATATTAATCGGACTTACTATCGGCCGAAAGCGGAGGAGCAGGATTGGCGTGAGAACCGTGATCCACTGAAGCTGTTGGAGAAGAAGCTAATTGACCAGAAGCTTACTGATTACGCGGTTCTTGACCGCATTAACTCGGATGTAAAAAAGGAAGTGGAAGCCGGGGTGCAATTCGCCATCAACGCCCCCTATCCCGATCCAAGCGAAGTCACCGAGGATGTTTATGCCTGAGACCCGCGAGATCACATTTGCAGAAGCAGTGCGCGAAGCGCTGGCCGAGGAGATGCGCCGTGACGCGCGCGTATTCATCATTGGAGAGGACGTGGCTGAGGCGGGCACCCCCTTCAAGGTCTTGTCCGGATTGGTTGAGGAGTTCGGCAAGGAGCGTGTGATCGATGCGCCGATCTCGGAACCCGGCTTTACCGGGATGGGGGTTGGCGCGGCGATGACAGGCATGAGGCCCGTGGTTGACATCATGTTCGGTGATTTCCTCACCCTGTCCATGGATCAAATTGTCAATCAGGCTGCCAAGGTTCATTATATGTCTGGTGGAAAATCGAAGGTGCCGGTGGTTTTCCGAACCACCATGGGTGCGACTCGTCGTTCCGCGGCCCAACATTCGCAAAGTTTACAGGCCTGGGTCAGTCACATTCCTGGCCTGAAAGTTGCAATTCCATCCACACCCTATGACGCAAAAGGATTGCTCAAAGCCGCCATACGCGATGACAATCCGGTGGTCTTCATCGAAGACAAGATGATGTACAAAATGAAGGGCGCTGTGCCCACTGAGGAATATATGATTCCTTTCGGCGTTGCGGATGTGAAACAGGAGGGTGAGGACATTACTTTAGTGGCGACCAGTTCAATGGTCCAGGTGGCGCTCGGCGCGGCAGAAAAACTCAAGGCGATTGGACTGAGTGCAGAGGTCATCGATCCCCGTACAACGACTCCGCTCGACAAACAGACGCTGATCGACTCGGCAAAGAAAACCTCACGAGCAATCGTCCTTGACGAAGGGTACGAACAGTATGGGGTCACTGCGGAGATTGCGTCGGTCATTGCCGATGGCGCTTTCTATTATCTGGATGCACCGGTCAAACGCATGGGCGCGATGAATGTGCCGATCCCGTTCTCGCCGGCTCTGGAGGATTTGACCGTACCCACAGAGGAAACTGTTTTTCAAATGGCAAAGTCACTTTGCAGGAGAGATTGAAATGGCTATCAAAACGTATGGGACCATGGCAGTGGATTGGGAACAGCGCATAGATTTCGATCGCTTGCGCAAGGAGCGCCTCAACCGTGCCAAAGCATTGCTCAGAAAATCTGAAATGGGCGCGCTGTTGTGTTTTGATATGAACAATGTACGTTACCTGACCGCGACTCATATTGGCACGTGGGCGCAGGATAAGGTTAATCGCTTTACCTTGTTGCCTCAGGATGACGAACCGATCTTGTGGGACTTTGGGTCTGCCGCGAAACATCATCAGCTCTACGCCCCGTGGCTGGGTGAAAAACGCTCCCGTCCCGGCATTTCCCTCTTACGCGGCGCGATGTCCCCTGAGATGGGACGCGCCGAAGATGTGGCAAATAAGATCTGGGTCGAACTCAAGGAACGCGGGCTCGAGAAGGAACCTGTCGGCCTGGATATTGCCGAAGTACCGGTCCTTTTTGAACTGCAGAAGAAGGGCTTGACCGTCGTAGACGGGCAGCAGCTCATGTCCGAAGCGCGCGTCATCAAAACGCAGGATGAAATTGCCCTGCTCACCCATGCCGCCGCGCAGGTGGACGCGGCCTACGATGAGCTTTATCGCGCCATGAAACCCGGTATGCGCGAGAACGAAGCGGTCGGCATCGTCAGCAAGGTATTGTATGACCTCGGCTCAGAATATGTGGAAGCGGTCAACGCGATCTCCGGCGAACGCTGCAATCCGCATCCGCATGTTTTCTCTGACCGCATGTTACGCCCTGGTGACCCGGTCTACTACGATATTCTTCAATCCTACATGGGCTACCGCACCTGCTATTATCGCTGTTTCTCGATTGGCTATGCCTCTCAAGCAATGGTTGATGCCTACAAACGCTGTCGCGATTATCTCGATGCCGCGATCGAGCTTGTTCGCCCCGGCCGCACGACCGGCGAAATTGCAAAGGCCTGGCCGAAAGCCACAGAGTTTGGCTTCCCCAATGAAGAAGCAGCATTTGCCCTGCAATATGGTCATGGGGTTGGCCTGGCGATCTGGGAAAAACCGGTGATCAGCCGCCTCGTTTCCATTGACCATCCGGCCGAAATTCAGCCTGGCATGGTCTTCGCTCTCGAAACCTTCTGGCCCTCCACTGATGGTTGGAGCGCGGCCCGCATTGAAGAGGAAATCGTGGTCACGGAGACCGGGCATGAGATCATCACGCGCTTCCCGGCCAACGATTTAATGGTGGCAGGCCATCATTATTACACGGCTACCGGACCGCTTTCCACCACGCGCACGCATGAGCCGCAAATGAATGAGCGCGTGGCTGAGTTGGTCGCATCTGCACGAGGCTAACGCCGCATGGCAACCAATATCATCATGCCGGCGCTCGAAATGGCGCAGGAGTCGGGCAGGCTCGTAAGCTGGCTCAAACATGAGGGCGATGCTGTCACCAAAGGCGAACCGATCATGGAGATCGAAACCGACAAAGTCACGGTTGAGATCGGGGCGCCTGAGTCGGGCGTGATCGGCGGCATCCTCATTAAGGAGAATGATGTTGTGCAGGTTGGCAAAACGATTGGTTGGATTCTCCAACCCGGCGAGAGCCCGCCTGCAGTGCTTGACCTTCCAACCGGGCGAACGACAGGTACCCTTGCAAAAGAGGAAACGCCCGCGCGCGATATCCCACCAGATGTTTCCCCCGTTGCCCGCAAGATGGCAGATGAGAATGGGATTGACCTGTCTCTCGTCAAAACCAACGGAAAACGGATCGAGAAAGCCGATGTTCTCGCTTACATCCAAACGCGTCAGTCCGCGCCGCAGCCTGCTATCGTTTCCGCCAGCACTTCCTCCCCCGCGCGACTTTTACCGGCCTCGCCCAAAGCACGGAGGCTTGCTCAGGAACGGGAAATTGATCTTGTAACGGTGGCAGGTTCAGGTCCAGAGGGAGCCGTGCTTGCCTCCGATATTGAGAATTTCGAGCAGGTCATTGAATCCGCAAAGCTGGAAACGCCCGGCACAGTCTGGCGCGTGATGGCCGAGCGCATGTCCACAAGCTGGACGACAGTTCCGCATTTTTATCTGGTGCGCGAAGTGGATGCCAGCGCGCTGATCGAATGGCGCAAGCAAGTGACGCCTGCCATCGAAAAGAGCACCGGCATCAAACCGACGTTTACGGATTTGCTTGTCCGAACAATTGGGTTTACCCTGAAAGATCATCCGCGTTTGAATGCATCCTGGGCCGACGGAAATATTCAATGGAATGATGAAATCAACGTGGGGATCGCCGTTGCCATTGACGAGGGGCTGATTGTTCCGGTAATTCGAAATGCAGTTGGTCTATCCGTCACTGAGATCGCGGTGCAACGAGCCGATCTGGTCGCGCGTGCGAAGGAGAAAAAACTCCGTCCTGCGGATATTTCCGGAGGCACGTTCACGTTGACCAACCTGGGCATGTACAACGTGGATGCTTTTGACGCGATCATCAATACTCCGCAGGCCGCGATCCTCTCCGTGGGGCGTATCGCTGATCGTGTGGTGCCGCTCAACGGTCAGATCGTGATCCGACCCATGATGGTGATGACCCTTTCCGTTGACCATCGCGTTGTGGATGGCGCCCGGGCAGCGCAGTTCCTCGACGAGCTGGCAAACTTAATCGAAGGGCCGTGGGGAATGCTTCGATGATCCAGTGTGAAGACCCGAAAGGAGGTACCTGTCATAGTATTGATATCTCATAATTTGCACGTCGGAACATCGCCAAAGTAACCAATAGGAGACAATAGAGGAGTTACCTATGAAATCAAAAGTTTGGACCCTGATCACCACCCTTGTGGTGATGAGCCTGCTGATCACGGCCTGCGGCAGCGCTGCAACGGAACCGCCGGCCGCCGCACCGACTGAGGCGTCCACCCAGGCTCCGGTCGCGACTCAGGCGCCCACCGAAGCGGCGACTACCCCTGCGGAAGGGCCGATCAAGATCGGCGCTTCCCTCCCCCTGACCGGTGATTTCTCTGATCCCGGTACCGCGGCCAAGAAGGGCTACGATCTGTGGGTCGACATGGTGAATAAATCAGGTGGATTGCTTGGTCGTCAGGTCGAGTTTACTGTGTACGATAACGCATCGAACCCCGATACCGCTGTGGCTGATTACGAAAAGTTGATCACCCAGGATAAAGTTGATTTGGTGGTCGGTCCTTTCTCCAGTAAGCTCGTTATCCCTACATCTGAAGTTGCCGCAAAGTATGGTTATGCATTTCCCGAACCGGCTGGCGGTGCGCCGCATGTCTTCGACCGCGGCCTGACCAACCTGTTCTTTTGTCAACCGGCATCATCGGATGTGCAGGGAATTCCTTTTGTCAATTATGTGCTGAGCCTGCCGGAAGACGTCCGCCCGAAAACCTTTGCTGTGATCACTCAGGATGATCCGTTTACTCTGGGCGTGGTCGAGGCCATGGAACCGCTGTTGACGGGTGGCGGCCTCACTGAGGTGCTTAAAGAAAAGTATCCACCCGACACCAAGGACTTCTCTTCGCTGGCGGCCAAGGTCGCGGATAAGAATCCTGACTTGATTATCGGTGGTACGCAGTTCGAAGATTCTGTTGGGCAGATCAAGGCCTATCAGCAGGCGGGCTATCAACCGCGCGGTGCCTTCTTCACAACCGGTCCTTCACTCCCCAAGGAATTCAGTGAAGCCCTCGGCGCGTCCACAGAAGGGATTTTCTCCGCCATTTCCTGGTTTGAGTCCTCCACAACAGAGACCAATCCCGAATTTGTGAAGGCTTACCGCGAAATGTATGGCGAGGAACCGATCGCTGAAGATTCCGCGAATGCGTTCACGGTTGGGCAGGTAGTCCAGCAGGCAGTGGAGAACACTCAGAGCCTGGATAACGCCAAGTTGATTGCCGAGATGCATAAGGCAACGTTCAAGACCGTTGTTGGCCCCCTATCCTTTACTGAACTGGGTCAACCGAAAGGCTCGTTCATGGCGCTCCAGTGGCAGGGCGGCAAATCTGTAATCATTGCACCCGACTATGCCAAGCAAGCAGATCCCATCTGGCCAAAGCCAAGCTGGTAACTTTACCCTGAACCAATGATTTTATACAGGCTGAGGGCGGCATATGCCGCCCCCAGCCTGCTGCGAAGAAGGTCTCCATGTCCCTACCTTCTGCTCATTTGTTTGTACAGACACTGATCCTGGGGGTGCTCGTCGGTGGGGTATATGCACTGATGGCGTCGGGGCTGACACTGATCTTTGGCGTCATGCGGATCATCAACGTTGCTCACGGCGCTTTCCTGATTCTGGGGGCATATATTACCTATGTTCTATTCCAGCGATTTGGTATCGATCCAATCCTGTCCATTGTTATTACTGTGCCACTGTTTTTCCTGTTGGGCTGGGCTCTTCAGCGCTATGTCTTTTCACGAATCGAAAATCCGGAGCAGACGTCGGTACTGGTCACATTTGCACTTGCGCTTGTCATGGAAGGTTTGATGGGAGTGATTTTCCAGACGACCGCCCGCTCAGTGACGCCTTCTTATTCGACAGCCGCCATTACTCTCGCGACGTATCGTTTGCCGGTCACACGTCTGGCGGGATTTGCCACCGCAATCCTTGTGCTCCTGGTGCTCTACTACATCCTGCAAAGTACCAACCTGGGACGCGCCATCCGCGCCACCATCCAGGATCCGCGCGCGGCGCAGTTGGTGGGAGTTAAGGTCTCGGTCGTATCTGCATTCACATTCGCGCTCGGCGTCGCGACGGCCGCGGCGGGCGGGTCGCTGTTGAGCATGATCTACAGCTTCAACCCGGCCAGTCAGGGAGATTGGGTTGCAAAGACGCTGGCCATTATCGTTCTGGGAGGCATGGGCAGCCTGCCCGGCGCCCTGGTGGCATCGTTGATCCTGGGGGTCATGGAGCAGCTAACCGCCATTATTGTGACGTTGTATTGGTCCCCTATCGTCTTCTATATCTTCCTGTTTTTCACCCTGATCGTTCGTCCGCAGGGGTTGATGGGTGAAGTGATCCGGGAGAAGGGTTGATGACGAAGATCCGAATCCCCACTTTTGCCTTGATCGCGGTCCTGTTTGTCGTTGGAATCATCTCCCCGTGGGTTGTGCCCAACCAGTATTATCAGCATATCATTGTGATGACGTTAATGGCGGCTGTCATGGCTTCCAGTTGGAATATCATTGGCGGCTACGCGGGCTATACCTCGCTCGGTCATGCAGCCTTCTTCGGTTTGGGAGGTTATCTGGTAGCCTGGACGCATAATCACTACGGCTGGCATCCATTTGTCAGCTCCTGGTTCCTGGGCTTGATCGTCATGGCCGTTGCCCTGGTCATGGGATGGATTTCGCTTCGCACGCAGGGATCGGCGTTCGTGGTGGTGACCATTGCGATCGTGTTTATCTTCCGGCTGCTCGCGCTCAATCTGGACAGCATTACCAATGGTGCCAAAGGTTTGACGCAGCCGCGGCCCGGATGGGGTGGCGTGCCGTGGTCGCCGGAGTTCATCAAGATCCCGTTCCTGTATTTCTTCCTTGTCCTGCTTTGCCTCACCATTTTTGTCTCCTGGTGGATTCGGCATTCCAAGTTTGGATTGGGCCTGATCGCCATCCGTGAGGATGAAGGTAAGGCTGAATCCGTTGGAATTGATACGATGATGTACAAGGTGCTTGCATTCGGGGCCAGTGCCTATTTTGTCGCTGTGGCAGGCGGAATCTACTCATACTTTCTAACCTACATTGATCCGAGCTTTATCTTCGATGTATTCGTCAGTGTGACGATGGTGTTGATGGCAATTCTGGGTGGACGTGGGACTCTGTGGGGGCCGGTGCTTGGAGCCTTCATCATGCAGCCGCTGTCCATCTGGGTCGTGGGACAATTTAAAGGGACGACAATTCACCTCACGGTCTTCGGCGGGATTCTGCTGTTGGTCATGTTGTTCATGCCGCAGGGAATCTTGCTGGCTGTGTCGGATTTTATGAAACAGCGGGAGAAGGCACAGATTGCCGCGAAGGAGGCAAGTTAACATCATGCCCATGTTAATGGCAGACAATGTTACAAAAAGCTTCGGTGGCATCAAGGCAGTGGATACTTGTTCCATCGCGGTTGAACGCGGCTCCATCACGGGGTTGATCGGTCCGAACGGCTCAGGCAAAACCACGCTGTTCAATATTGTTACAGGTTTCTACAAGGCGGATTCTGGAACGATCACCTTGGAAGACATGCCAATTCACGGTCTCAAACCCAATCAGATCTATCATCGTGGTATTGGACGTACCTTCCAGATCACGCGTTTGTTCTGGAAGATGACTGTATTGGAGAACATGATCGTACCGGTCAAGCAGCTTGGCCTGCGGACGCTGATGAGCCAGGGCGTAAAGAAGCATGAAGAAGAGAAAGCCCTGGAACTCTTGGAACTGGTAGGGCTTATCAAATATCGCGACGAGGAAGTCCGCAAGCTATCCTTTGGTCAGCAGAAGCTGATCGAGCTGGCAGCGGTCTTGATGTCGGATCCAGCCATGATCCTGTTAGACGAACCTGCCGGAGGGGTGAACCCGGTCATGATCGAAAAGATGATGGAGCTGGTTGAAGACCTCAATCAAAAAGGCACAACCTTCCTGCTCGTGGAACATAACATGCGTTTGGTCATGGAGCTTTGCCAGCACATTATTGTCCTGGACCATGGCCAGAAAATTGCGGAGGGCGAGCCGTCTGCAATTCAAAACAACTCACTTGTCCTGGAAGCCTACCTTGGGAGCACACACAATGCCAATGCTAGAGCTTGAGAGCGTGGTTGCCAGCTACATCCCCGGGGTCGACATATTGCGCGGGGTGAGCCTTCGCGTGGAGCAGGGCGAAATTGTCTGTCTGGTGGGACCAAACGGGGCCGGCAAATCCACAGTTCTGCGCGCCATATCTGGATTCCTCAAACCCACGGTGGGCCAGATTATGTTCAGAGGAAAATCAATCGGGGGTATGGCTCCCGAGCAAATCCTGATGGAGGGTATTACCCATGTGCCACAGGGGCATAGCGTCTTTCCAAAAATGACTGTCTACGAAAATCTGTTAATGGGCGCTTTTACCGTCAAGGATACAGCGCTTGTTGCTCAACGACTCGAAAGAGTCTACTCGCTTTTCTCGTGGCTAAAAGAGCGATCCAGGGAAAAAGCCGGCAACCTTTCGGGCGGACAGCAGAAGGTGCTGGAGATTGGCCGCGCCCTTATGCTGGAACCGCCCTTGATGATCCTGGATGAACCGTCATTAGGACTTGCGCCGAAGACGATGGCAAGCTTATTCGAGACTATCCGCGAGTTGAACGCGGGCGGATTAACCATCCTGATGGTGGAACAAAATGCCCGCGAGGGTCTGGCATCTGCTCACCGCGGTTATGTGCTCGAACTAGGCAAGGAAAAGTTTGAAGGCACCGCTAAGGAATTGCTGGAGAGTCCGGAGATGGCAAAGTTATACCTCGGCGGTTCAACCGATGAAGGTTCGTATCGCCGGCGCAGTAAGAAGGCTGTCCCAACTATCGTATGAGCGGCGAGATCTGGGCTTTGATTGCTGGATCGGGCTTCGGCCTGTTCCAGACTGTCAATCGGCGGGCAGTTGTGGGGATGGATGTCTACTTTGCAACCTTTATACAACTGGTTGTTTCGGCGCTGGTACTGGCGGGCATTGCCGTGGTGACGGAGGATGTGAGTGTTCTTTTCCGCACCTCCTTTGTCACGATTTTGAATTTTGCTGCTGCGGGTTTCTTCCATTTTTTTATTGGTTGGACGTTTCTGAACGCAAGCCAAAAACGGATCGGAGCAGCGCGGACAAGTCCCCTGATCGGCACAACGCCTCTCTTCGCCACGATCATCGCCGCGTTGACGTTACATGAATTTCCGACTCTTCTGGCCTTGCTCGGAATTGTGCTCATTGTGATCGGCGCGTATGTGATCTCCGAGAAATCTGGCGCGGACTTGCATCCGGGTGAGAGCGGCTGGCGTGCTTCGTGGCTGGGATTGAGTGCCGCGTTTTGCTGGGCGCTAAGCCCTATTTTTATCCGCGCAGGTCTCAAGGAATTGCCGTCGCCTCTGCTTGGCGTGACAGTCGGCGCAGCCGTCAGCGCGCTCGCTTATGGTATTGTCCTGTTCTGGCAACGGCTGCGCGGTACAGCCCAGGCTGTGACAAATGAGGCCTGGTTCTTCAAAATACTCGCTGGAATCCTCGTTGGGCTTTCCACCTGGGCACGCTGGATTGCGCTCGACCTTGCACCGGTTGCGGTTGTGCTGGCAATTACAATGGTTTCAACGCCAATTGTGATTCTGCTTTCGCCCTATGTTTCCGGTAAACATCTCGAGCGCGTAACTGTGACGCTTTGGATGGGCGCGGTGTTAATTCTGGGGGGCGCATTACTGTTGACGTTCATTTCATGAGGAGATGGATATGATCATTGATTCACACGCTCACATCATCGTCCCGGAGATTCTGCGCGAAGCCGCGCCCACGGAGGAGTGGCGTCCGCGCGTGGTGTGGGAAAACGGAACGCAATTCGTTGAATATGGCCCCAAGCGGATTGGCTCCGCGAAGCGCGAATTCGTCTCACCCGAAAAAATCCTCACTGAAATTCAGGCGTCTGGAGCAGCTGCGGTTCTGATTTGCCCGTGGGTGTCTCTGGTCCGGTATGAGGCGGATGTGGCAGAATCGCTGCGCAGTTGTCAGATCCAGAATGATGCGCTTTCATCGCTTGTAGAAAAATATCCAGCAAGGGTCGCCGCGCTAGGGATGGTTCCGCTTCAGGATGTCTCGGTTGCGATCAAGGAGTTGGAACGCGTGATGCAATCAGGCTTGAAGGGCGTGGAGATAGGCACGAATATCAATGGCATCTATCCGGGGGATGCGCGTTTTCGCCCGTTCTGGGAGGCCTGCGAAGAGCTCGGTACATTTGTGTTTATTCATCCGGTGGAGGGTGGAGGGCGTGTGGAGCTGCGGGACTACTACATGTGGAACGTGATCGGCAATCCCATGGATACCACGATCGCGGCGGGACACTTGATTCTGTCCGGCGTTATGGACACATTCCCCCGTTTGAAAATCTTGTTGGCACATGGCGGCGGAGCATTACCATACCTTCACGGCAGACTCGACCGCGGTTTCAAGCAGCGACCTGAAATCAACAAAGTCATCGCGAAGCCACCAACGGAATATCTCAAGCAATTCTATTTTGATACTATCACACACGATGCGACTGCATTGCGCGGGCTTGTGGATTTGGTGGGCGCCGACCACGTGTTACTCGGTTCGGACTATCCGTTTGACATGGGCAATGAAAACCCCGTGGATTTGGTGCGCGCCGCGAAATTGGGATCGGAAGCAGAAAAATTGATCCTTGGTGGAAACACAGCTCGATTATTGCAGTGGGAGATATGATGATGCATGGTTGCATGGTTGCATGATCACGGTCTTTTCATCTTAGTCATTCATTCCTTAATCGGAGCCATCTAGAATGAAAATAGAAGTCCACCTTGAACGTTTGAAGCAGCCCGATGCCGAGGCGCGTTTGAAGTCCACCCGTCTCGCAGTTCTTGCGCCCGGGAGTGTCGAACAGCATGGCCCGCATCTGCCGCTCGGCACGGATGCTTTTGCTGCAATGTCCATTGCTGAGGCCGTCGCCCAACGCCTGAATACCGTGCTGGTTCCTCTTCCACTCATCGGTGTTTCTCCGTATCACCAAAGCTGGCCGGGCAGTCTCTCTTTGCAGGCACAGACTTTTATCGCCGTGATCGAAGATGTGTGCGACTGTATAGCACGGCATAGTGCTGATAAATTGTTATTTGTGAACTGGCACGAAGGCAACAGCCCCGCCTTAAGGCTGGCAGGGGATAGCGTGCAACGTAAATTCAATGTGCGGGTCGTGATTGCCGAATCACATCTCATCACGAACAAACTCTTTGGCGAGCGGGCGCAATTGACGCATGCAGGCAACATGGAAACCGCGGCGGTGATGATGTATGATCCATCATTGGTGGATGTGAGGAAGGCGGATAATCCGTCCTCGCAGGCGGATGCTGATGCTATGCATGCCGTATTTCGCGAGAAAGATGTGTTTCCAATTCTGCGTGATTTTCACGAAGTGGCTCCTACTGGCTGGTACGGCAAACCAGAAGAGGCAAC
The DNA here is from genome assembly GCA_029782225.1 of Chloroflexota bacterium. Classification (GTDB taxonomy): domain Bacteria; phylum Chloroflexota; class Anaerolineae; order Anaerolineales; family Villigracilaceae; genus JAKOVF01. Next base: position 19,297 of record JAKOVF010000370.1, read on the forward strand.
GCTAGAACTGGCGCAGCAGATTCGCGAAAAAGTATCGGAGTATATTGCAGAGCGGGCACAGATTGAATTCGGCCGCAACAGCCGACTGCCCGAGTAGCCCATCAGAACCTGCAGGAAAACCAGCCAGGCATCTTGGGGTTGCATTTCGTATGTGGATCAAAACCCATGACTAATATCCCCTCTGTGATGTGGGCGGCTGTCACCCGTGACTGGAATGACATTCAAATCGAGCAAGTACCCGTGCCGGATTTTGGGCCTGATGAAGCGCTCGTGCGCGTCGGCGCGTGCGGCATTTGTGGAACTGACCTGAAAATTTTCGCCGGGGTATATAGAGGTTCTTGGCCCCCTTCCCTACCTTTTATTCAAGGCCATGAATGGGGTGGCACAATCGTCGCGCTTGGCAGGGATGTCAGCGGTTTGCAGGTGGGAGATCGCGTCGTCGCCGAAAACCACAAGGGATGCGGCACCTGCGCGAACTGTCGCGCGGGGCGCTACAATTTGTGCGAAGGCGCCCGCACTAGAGATCCAGCTTATAAACTGTACGGCCACTCAGCACAGGGAGCTTTTGCTCAGTTTGCTGCACGCCCAGCCGTTTTGTTGCACAGACTGCCGGATACGGTCTCATTCGAGGAAAGCGCAATTGTCAATCAGGGCGCGCTCGGCCTGCACGCCATTCGGCGCTGTGGAATCGAGCCTGGAGACACGGTGGTAGTCATCGGGCCGGGCCTGATTGGCCTAGTTACCATGCAGTTGGCGAAGGTCACCGGCGCAGCACGCGTCATTGTTGCTGGTTCCGGTCCTAGGCTCGATCTAGCCCGCGAGCTTGGCGCGGACGATGTGGTTGACGTATCGAAGACCGATAGCCTGGACGGGATTCTCAAACTCACTGGTGGGAGAGGCGTCGACTGCGCTTTCGAATGCGCAGGGGCCTCATCTGCAGTGGCAACCTCGTTGAATTGTGTCAAACGTGGCGGGCGGGTCGCATTGATCGGCCTGACCGGAAATGTGCCCAGTGAGCTGAATACGGATCGCCTGACTCTGGATGAGATTGATGTATTTGGAGTACGCTCCAGCCCAAATTGCTATCCTCCTTTGATCACTTTGATTGCTTCTGGCAGAGTCAATGTCCGTAAACTAGTGTCGCGAATCTACCCACTGGAACGTATCGCCGAAGCATTCGAAGCATACCGCAATCGTGAAGGGGGAGCGATCCGAATGGTGATAAGGTTCTAACAGCCAGGAAATCAGCAGCGGCGCGATGCGATTCAATTCAATTTAATTCAATTCAATGCTCAGATAGACCTTGGGGGAACAGGGTCCACAACCCAGATTTTGCGGTGCAAGTAGTCAATAAAGCAGGTTCATCTTAAGCTTACAGAAACTGTTAACAGTTGACAGTTAACTGTTAACGTAGTATGATGTTGTTACCCCGAAAAACTCTTAGTTCTGGTAATTAATTATCTACAGACCACGGAAATTCTACTTATGAGCACCTCTTACAAAATCCTGACCCCACCCCCAAAGCATACCCTTGCTGATGATGTCATTGATTCTCTACGAGAGGCGATTTTGGCAGGCCAGCTTCCAGCAGGTGAACAATTGAGTGAGGACGCGCTGGCAAAGACTTTGAATGTCAGCCGCGGACCGATCCGTGAGGCGCTTAGCCAGCTTGAGCACGAAGGTCTGGTCATTACTCAGAATAATCGAAGAAAGTTCGTTGCCCGGCTGTCCCGCGAAGATCTGGATGAAGTCTATAGCCTGCGTTCCGCCCTAGAATTGTTGGCAATTCAGGAAGCCGTACGCCATGCGGGTCCCGAAGAAGTGGCCGAATTGCAGGCTATCGTGGATCAGATGATGGCGTATGCCAGGGTTGGCATCACCGAAAAACAGGCAGCAGAAACGGACGTTGCATTTCACAATGCTCTGTGCCGCGCCAGCAAGCATAAGCGGCTCTATAAAATCTGGATGGACCTTCAGCAGCAAGTCCATGTTTTGCTCCTTACCAGGAATGTTGCCAACCTGGACTTTCGTGACCATGCGGTCAGCAGTCATCAAAATATCGTTGATGCCATCCGGGAGAAAGATGAGCCACGAGCAATTTCCCTCATACAAACACATTTGCAAGCCTCCTACAATCGCATTCTCGCAGGTTATGAGCAACCGGTGCCTGATGCACTTGAAAGTCCAGCCTAGTTACAAGGAGCGTTTCAGATGTCAATCATCGATGCCAAGGAAGTGTGTGCAGAATATGATCTGCCCCGAAAGCAACTTACGATGGTCGCGTTATGGAAGTTTTCACTGTCGGTCGAACGCGGGGAATTCATTTCCATTGTCGGACCGTCAGGTTGCGGTAAAACCACTTTTCTGAATATTGTTGCTGGCCTGGTCTCACCCACCTCCGGACAGGTTCTCATTAAAGATCAACAGATCACAGGGCCCGGCCCAGAGCGCAACGTTGTTTTTCAGGAATATGGTCTCCTCCCATGGCGGACGGTTGAAGATAATGTTAAATTCGGTCTGGAACTGAAGGGGGAAAAAGATAATGACGTGGCCGAGAAGGTTCACCAGGCGATCGAACTGGTAGGGCTGCATGGCTTCGAGCATGCCTATAGCTACGAACTCTCGGGAGGCATGAAACAACGGGTGGGACTTGCCCGGGCTCTTGTAACGGATCCGGAAATCCTTTTGATGGATGAACCCTTTGGTTCGCTTGATGCCATGACGCGCGAGATCCTGCAGCGCGAATTTGAACGGATCATTATGAAGACACGCCAGACTGTACTTTTCGTCACCCATTCGATTGATGAAGCGATTGCATTGAGCGACCGCATCGTGATTTGTACATCCAGGCCTGGCCGCTTGAAGGAGATCATCCCGGTTAATCTGCCGCGTCCGCGGGCTGACTATGATTTTAAACTCCACCCGGAGTTCGGTCCGTTGTGGGAAAGAGTGTGGGGTCTGCTCCAGGCGGAGGTCTATGACGATTTGGCGATGCAAAAGGAGAAGTTAGTGTAGTGAACCAAGCCGAGGCGCGGTCTCTGATCATAGCGCTCAGGCATATTCAAGCAGTAGAGGAGTAAGAATGGTACCTAACCCGAACGTGGCTCAGGTATGGCGGCGCTGGGAGGCCCGTTTCATGGGCGCAGGCATGGACTATAACGTGCTCCTGCGTTTTAAGGCGCAAATCAGTGATTGGGGCGAATGGTGCAGGATATGGTCAGCGGAGGCCGCGGATCGCGAGGCATTTGGCGACGAGGCGATGGCACGGGGACATACCTTGACGGCTGGGGAGGCCTGGTCGGCCGCTGCAATAATGTATCACTTTGGGGGCATGTACTACATCTGCAACATGGTTCAATTTCACGAGGCTCACAAAAAGAAACTAGCGGCTTACGCAAAGGCGTTGCCTGTGCTTCAGCCCGCGGCTGAACGTATCGAAGTTCCCTTCGATGGCACATATCTAGCCGGGTATCTGCGCCGTCCAGTGGGTGCGGTCCGGCCGCCCGTCGTCATCATTTACAACGGCTTTGAGGGGGTAAAGGAGGAAAGTGAACGCCGCACGAGTGAGCTTTTGGCGCGCGGCCTGGCTACATTGACTTGGGATGGTCCCGGCCGCGGCGAATCATGGGAGCGCCTGCCGATGACCGGGAATTATGGACCGGCAACGAAGGCACTTATTGATTATCTGGAAACGCGGTCTGATGTGGATACTAGCCGCATTGGTGCCACCGGGCCAAACCGGGGCGCGTTCCTGGCCGCCAAATCTGCCGCGTACGATAGCCGTATCAGGGCCCTAGCTGCAACCAGTGCTGGCTATGACCGGCGCGGGACCGACTGGGATGACCCGTATCAAGTCGCGTTTGATTTGCACATATTCCATTTAGACAACCTCGAGGCATTACGCGAACGTTTAAACCAAAAGGATCTGACGTTGGAAGGCGATGCGGAAAAAATTACCTGCCCAGTATTGGTGATTGCCGGTGGGCGCGATGAGAAGAGCCACTTCAGTGGTTCTCAGCGTTTCTTCGATGAAGTCTGCGGCCCAAAAGAGTGGGTGGTGTTTCCTGATGGGGAACGAAATGGCAATAATGTGCCATTCAAAGTCCGACCTCGTACCGCTGACTTTCTTGCTGACTGCTTGCTCACTGCATGAGAGTGAATACCTATTCTTTTGGTAGGAGGCGATTGGCGCTGGATTTCTTTACCTTGTGTCTGTGAGGGCTAAAACACAGCACTTGGGGTGGTGTCACTGAAGCGTACAACTCTGCCCAGCCAAGCAGCGTCGCTTCAAAATCCAATTTTCGCCATTGAGAGGAACATAACCATGTCAAAGAGTATTGCTACACTGAGGGGCAGGGCAATTTCACGTCGTGACTTTCTAAAACTGGGCGGGACTGCGCTAGGCGGCCTGCTCCTCGCCAGTTGTGCACCGGCAGCTCCAAATGCTGCACCCGCCGCATCATCTGCCGGCCTCAAAGCCAACCTTGATACGCTCCATCTGGGTTACGATAATCCGAACTGGTCGCACCAGGTCTCCGATTATGTGGCCCGCGAGAAAGGCTGGTTCAAGGATTTCGGCTTGACCAATGTGGATTGCATTGTTTTCGACGATGCGATGCCAGCAATCATTGGTGGTGGCGTCAATTTCACAGCCTTCGACACCCAACCTACGATGGAGGCTCTCAAAAATCAAGATGTGGATGTATGGTACCTGGGTACCCGGCGCGACAAGGAGGATATGCTCTTTGGCCTCGCACCTGGCGTCACCATTGAAAGCCTAAGAGGCAGCGGCAAGGATGTCAGTGGTGGCAAGGTAGGCAGTCGCAATGAGTTGCTGGGCAAGATGATGCTGAAGGAACTAGGGCTTGATCCAGAAAAGGATGTCACCTGGATCACCCTGGGTGGCGGCTCTGATACACGCCTTGCAGCCCTCATGAACGGGGAACTGGCTGGAGCAAACATCCAGGTCCGTCATATCAAAACACTGGAGGATGCCGGTGGCACCGTAGTATACAGGAAGACCCGCGCCATTGCTCAGGACGGTTATATCGCGATGGGATCATTCCTTAAGGCCAACCCTGACACAGTAACGGCTTTCCTGGCAGCCACCATCAAGGCGAAGCAGTACCTCAAGCGACCGGAAACGAAGGATGAAGTTATCGCGATCATGGAGAAGAATAACTTCGAATTCAATCAGGAGTTCAAAGATACCTACCAAATGGGTATTGATATTTTGAGTGCTGATGGTGGCTTCGAAATCTCGGAAATGGATGCCTATTGGCAAGAACTCTCTCAAACCGGTGAAGCGGCCGCGAACTTCCCGTGGCGCGAGTGTGTGAACCTGGATTTCCTGTGGAAGGCTCAGGAACTCAATGGCCTGCCGCGGCGTCCGGCATCGTTATAACATGGGCAAGAGGAGGATCAACCTCAAGTTGACCCTCCTCAGCCTCTCGATAGCTCACTGAATCACAAGATGAGAAGCTGCCGGGATATAGCTTAACCCGGCAGTTGAATCTAAAGGGAGTCCATGCCATGCCTAATGATTGGAACAAAGTCCGCCACGAACTTGACAAGTCGGAAAACTTCAAGGAAATCTGTAACTCGCCCTGGTACACAGATGCAGTGTATAACAAATTCTCTGATGCTGAATTCGCGCGCCGGCATGCTCTGGCGCGTGAAAAAATGGCCCGTGATGGGCTGGATGCTCTGATCCTGCCCGGCGGGTCAAATACCTGGAGCCTGGGAGCCGGTGTTACCTGGGCCTCCGGCCTGATCGAAGAACGCGCCATGCTCCAATATGTCCTTCTGCCACGCCAGGGAGAACCGACCTTGATCTATCCGCATCCTGGCTGCCATATCGAAGCCGCGCGAAAATCGGTCTCCATTTCTGATGTACGCGGTGCGCGCGGCGGCCATTTTGGACAGGTACTGGCTGATCGTCTGGAAGAACTCGGCTTGCAGGAAGGGCGGATCGGCGTGACCGCTGCCGACCGTACCGGTCCCGAGTATATGGGGATGACTTGTTACAAGGAGCTGACAGAGTGCCTGCCGAAAGCCACATTCCTGTTCCTGCCAAAGTTATTCCATGAACTGACCCATATCAAGAGCGATGAAGAGATCGAAGCCATGGCAAAAGCCGGCGAGCTGGTCGTGAAAAGCTTTGAGGCGCTGGTTTCGGCTGCCCGGCCTGGCAACTACGAGTATCAGCTTGAAGCAGCAGCCGTCCATGCGATCATGAATGGAGGCGGCAAGCCTCACTTTATGATCATCGGCTCGACCTCCATGAATGATCCAAAGCTGGTTTTCCCCAACCCTCGTCCTTCGGCGCGTGTTCTCCAGAAAGGCGACATTATCCTGACCGAAATGGTCGCCGCCTATAAAGGCTATACAGCAAAAATTGGACATCCGGTGACGATTGGCAAGCCCACCCCGGAAGTAGATGCTTTCTTCAAAGAAGTGGTTGTGCCTGGCTTCAAAGGCATTGAGGCGGCACTCTGCCCCGGCAATACCTTGGAAGATGTACGCCGGGCCGGCGCGCACTTCCGGCAACATGGTGCGCAGTCTCGACCAATCATCACACATGGCCTGGACTTGATTACCGCGCAGCCCTATGTTTCCGTGGATGAGGTCCGGGGAGATGCCTGTGACATGGATATCGTCCCCGGCATGACGTTCAGCATTGAGATCACGCCCATTAACCTTGAAGGTACCTTCGGTATCTTTTTCTCCCGCTCCTATGCCATGACCAGTAATGGGCAGCGCAATCTGACACCGTACCCGCTGGATGAGATTGTCGTTGCATAGCCCATCATCATGAAGCCAGCCTGACAAGGATTCAGGTGGCGGAATTACGCCACTGTGCATTGAAGCTCCTGTTGAGAGGTAACGAAGTATGAACATTTTGGAAAGCCACAACATCGAATTGCTTGGCCACTCCGACCTCAATGGGAAGGGTGATGGCATGCAGTTGATGCGAAACGGCGACTACCTGTATGTTGGGCACATGGGTTACAACGGTGTGGGGACCAGTGTGCTGGATGTATCCAACCCCTGTGATCCACACGTAGTACATCAGATTCCGATCCCCGAAAACACTCATTCCCACAAGGTCCAGTTAGCCGGCGATATCCTGCTCGTGAATCACGAACAGCAATTGCATGCAGGCACTCCCTTCAGTGCGGGTCTGGTTGTATACGATGTATCGAAGCCGGGCGAGCCTATCCAGATTGGATTCCTGCCTATCAATGGCTTCGGGATTCACCGCATATGGTGGGTGGGTGACAAGTATGCTTACTTCTCGGTAAGAGAGGAAGGGTATGATGGCCGCTTCCTGATGACCGTTGACATGTCCGATCCCACGAGTCCGAGAATCGTGTCGCGCTGGTGGTATCCGGGGCAGTGGGTGGCAGGAGGCGAGAAACCCACCTGGGGGTCCGGGCCGACTGTACGCGCACATCATGTCATCGTCAAAGGGAACCGCGCCTACGGTGGATATGGGGATGCCGGGTTACTCATCTTCGAAGTGGATGATGGACACCTTAGGCTGATTAGCGAACGTTCCTGGACAGCCGAAGTCGGTGGAAGTACGCATACCCATACGGCGTTACCGCTGCTCAGTCACGATCTGCTTATCACCACGGATGAACCGCTAAAAGATAACTGTCAGGAAGCAAAGAAAACGGCGCGGGTCTTCGATATCAGCAATGATCGCGAACCAGAACAAATCGGAATCCTGCCGGAGCCGCAGGGTGACTTTTGTCAGCGAGGAGGCCGCTTCGGGCCGCATAACCTGCATGAGAATCGCCCGGAAGCTTATGTTAGCGAGGATATCCTCTTCATGACATATTTCAGCGCCGGGTTGCGCGTGTATGATGTACGCGATCGCACGAAGATCAAGGAAATCGCCTCATTCGTTCCGGAGCCGCCTGCGGGCCAAAAGACAACGCAAATCAATGATGTCTACGTCTCATCGGACGGGCTGATCTATGTAACCGATCGTCTGAGGGGTGGCGTGTACATTTTGCGTTTGACCGAGGGAGGCTGAGGCCATGTCTTCGTCGTTGCGTAACTTCGTTGATACTTTTCGCAATAACGAGGCTTTCCTGATTCTATGCGTGCAGGTGTTTGTGTTGCATATCGGCCAGAGTCTGATCGTGCCTATACTGCCGCTGTATGCCCAGAGCTTTTCTGTCAGTGTGACACTGGTCGGTTTCCTGCTGACAATGCAGGCACTCCCGCGCGTCTTTGCCAACCTTCCAGCTGGGCAACTGGCCGACCGTTGGGGTGCGCACCGCATGTTGGCCATCGCTGCAGGGACAGTTACTTTTTCAGCCATTGCTGGGGCCTTATCACCGAATTATGTAATCTTTCTCCTTACCCGTCTGGTACAGGGTATCGGCACGGCAATCAGCCAGACCGCGGGATTGACATATGCCGCAAATGTCAGCCGCCCCGAGAGCCGCGGGCGCCACATTTCCCTCTTTCAGGGGAGTTTTCTGCTTGGAAACAGCATCGGTCCAACAATTGGCGGAACCGTGGCGCAATACTTTGGTTATCGGGCCCCTTTTTGGGTCTATGGTGCGTTGTCATTGCTCGTCGGTATATGGATGATGACTCGCTTGCCGGACCCACGCATTGCTGGCCAGGTAGATACACATCACAAAGCGCGCCCCAATTTCTGGATGTCCATGCGAAACATGCTTGGTCATTCGGGTGTGCTCTGGGTCTGCATCATTGGCCTGGTCGTTGCCTACACTCGCAGCGGTTCGCGCGATCTGGCTTTGGTCTTGCTCGGGAAGAATATCGGAGCGAGCGAAAGCCAGATCGGTCTGGCGTTAAGCATTATCTTTATCATGAATGTCATTGTGCTTTACTCGGCCGGCACGCTGGCTGACCGTTATGGGAGTAAGGCAGTCATTGTGCCGAGTCTGCTGTTAACCGGCGTCGGACTCTGGTTGTTAGCCATTGCCCCGCAATATACCTTTTTCCTCTTGGCGGCCAGCGTGTACGGCCTGGCGGCGGGCATCAGCAGTCCTGTGCCTGCCGCCTATGTAGTGGAAGTGGTCAATGACGCCTCTCAGGGCCAGGCTCTGGGTCTGTTCCGCACTTTCAATGATATCGGTCTGGTGTTTGGGCCCGCCCTGATGGGGTGGATCGGGGACCGGGCCGGCATGACCACTGGTGTTTTGATCAATGCCGGATTAGTAATGTTAGTAGCTGCCGTCTTCTTCTTTTTTGCACCCGGCAAAGCTGATAAGGTGAGTATGGCGAGCGCAAAAGCTCGCATATAGGAGAGTCAACCATGGTAACTGCAGTTCAAGAATCATCTGAGTTGAACAGGGGTAAAGCCGGGACAGTGCATACATATGCCGTACCTGGTGTGCCGCGTTTCAAGTACCTGCCCAAGCCGACTCTGCTGGAGGCGATTAAGATGCGCACTGGCATACTCGGGCTGACGCTTCTTAATCTGGGGGTGTTCTTTGGCATTTGGGAATTCATTTCCCGTATGGATGTGCTCCCGAAGATTTTCTTTCCGCGTCCCAGCAACATTGTGATCGAGTTGGTAACGATGGCAATGGACGGCCAGCTGTGGTATCACGCCTCCTATAGTTTCATTAACCTGACGATCGGGTTCCTTCTATCAGTGGCCGTGGGAGTGCCGCTGGGCCTGGCTGCCGGTACTTTTCCACGCTTCAACATGATCATCGCTCCATACTACTGGTCGCTGAACTCCATGCCCCGCCTTGCCATCTGGCCCCTGCTCGTTTTGTGGGGCGGCTTCTCGATCAAAGTCAAAGTGATCCTTATTTTCATCAGTGCCATCATGCCCATATTGATCAATACAATTGCCGGCGTGGCAACCGTGGACCCATCCTTAATGCGAGTGGGGCGAGTGCTGAATGCTACACGTATGCAGCTCTACACCAAGATCGTCATACCGTACACGCTCCCCTTCATCCTGACTGGGTTGACCCAGGGTATGTCACGCGGTTTGGTTGCTCTGGTGGTGAGCGAAATGCTCGGCAGTGGGAGAGGCCTGGGCTATGTGATCGTCCGCAGCGTAGAAGAGTTCAACCCAGCGAAAGTGTTTGCCATGTTGTTCATGCTAATTCTGATTGCCATGGTCATGGTGAATGGCATGGATTATATCGAACGCAAGGCAGCTCCGTGGCGCAAGCAAAAACAGATGCCGTGACCGATTTAGCCGGCCGGGAACATATGATATGAGGGCGGTTGGTCAGCCTACCGCCTTACTGGATGCGCGAGCGCGTGTTGATGGAAGTCTCCCTTTTATCCTCAACCTGACCTTGCCTGGCATGCTTTATGCCAGAGTCTTGCGCAGCTTATACCCTCATGCTCGTATCACTCGCATAGATACTAGCATCGCCGCGCGAGCCCCGGGCGTTGTTGCGGTGACTACCGGACGGGAACTGGCCGAAGACGGCAGCATCAATCACCTGTATGGCATTGGTCATCCTGATCAGCCAATCATGGCGGTGGATAAAGTGCGTTATGTAGGTGAGGGCGTTGCCATCGTTGCGGCGGAAACCATTGAGCAAGCCGAGGCCGCTCTTGACCTCATCGATGTAGATTACGAGTCTTTGCCCTCGGTGGATAACGAGTTTGACGCTATTGCGCCCGGCGCACCCATTCTCCACGATGGTGCGGACCGAAACATTATCAGGCACTTCAAACTGCGGCACGGCGACGTGCAAGCCGCCTTTGCCGCCAGCGATTATGTCATTGAGGAAACTTATTCATCCCCTGCCGCTCAACAAGTGACAATGGAACCGCACGTGTCGGTGGCTCAGTTCGATGGCAGCCAACTGACAGTTCATACAGCCAGCCAGTCGCCTTACGGGGTCCGACGCGTTCTGACCGAGATCTTCAATCTCGAGCCTGAACAAGTACGCGTCATCGTTGGACCTTTGGGAGGCGGTTACGGCGCAAAGGGCCACGTCCGGCTGGAGCCGCTTGTTGCTGCCATAGCCCGGAAGACAAACGGACGACCCGTCAAGCTCGTGGCGACGCGGGCGGAGGAATTTGTCATCGTTACCAAGCACGCGGCCACCATGCGGATCAAAACCGGCATCATGCGCGATGGCACTCTGACAGCGAGAGAGGTGACAAGTTGGTGGAATACCGGCGCCTATGCCGATGCAGGCTATATGCTGACCAAGGGTGGCTTGTTGCGCTCCATTGGACCGTATCGTATCCCCGCCGTTAGCGCGGACGCTTATCAAATCTATACCAACCGCCCACCTGCGGCGGCCTTTCGCGGGGCAATGGCCGCGCAAGGCGAGTGGACTTTTGAGAGTCATATGGATTCCCTGGCGCACGCCATCGGTATGGATCCGCTCGAATTGCGGCGAAGAAATCTTTTGCGCGAAGGCGATGCGTGGGCAACAGGCGAGGTCATGCATGATGTGCATTACAGAGACTGTCTGGATGAAGTCCAGCGCCTGCTGGGCGACGAGCCACCAATTGAGCGCGCCGCGGGCCATGTTCGTCGTGGACGCGGGGCAGCGGTGATGATGAAGAATTCGCAATCGCCATCCCGATCTGAAGCGCGCGTCGCACTCCGCGACAATGGGCGTGCGACCGTCTTCACAAGCTCGGTAGAGATGGGACAGGGGGCGCATACTGCCATGGCGCAAATCGCTGCCGATCAACTCGGCTTGCCGGTGGATTCAGTGGATGTGGTTGGGCCAGATACAGCCCAAACACCGTTCGACCAGGTTACAAGCGGCAGTCGAACAACCTACATGATGGGCAACGCGGTCAGACGCGCGGCTGAAGCTGTGGCGGACGAGATCCGCCAGTTAGGCGCGCGCCGCTACCAGGTCCAGCCGGATGCGACCACTTTGGCCGACGGACAATTGTACGCGTCCAATGGTCAATGCCTGCCTTATTCCGACCTGCTTCAGTGGGCAGGATTGCCGAAAATAGAAATGTTGCGGGAATTTCAAACCGAGAGCAAACTCGACGAAAATAGTCAGGGCGTCGCTTGCTCACACTGGCATCAGGGTGCCGGTGCGTGTGAAGTCGAAGTAGATATCGAAACGGGCAAGTTGACGGTTACGCGTTTTGCAGGCGCATCATGGGCTGGGAAAGTGGTCAATTCGGCGCATGCCCGCGCGCAGGACCAGGGCAATATCATCTATGGCCTCGGGCAAACTTTATTCGAGGAAATGGTTTTTGACGGGGGGCAGGTAATGAACGCCAGCCTGGCGGATTACCCGATTCCCTCGCTGCTTGATGTCCCGTACGTCTTGAAAACATCCAGCCTGCAAAGTGAAAAACCAGATGCAGAGATGTATGGCATCGGTGAGATGACTCTTCCCTGTGTGGCTCCCGCGGTGGCGAATGCGCTGTACGACGCGGTCGGGATCCGCATCCGTACCTTGCCCCTGACGCCGGAGCGGATCCTGCGGGCCCTTCGAGAGAAAGACGGTTTGTCCGTTGATCAAGTGGAAGAGGGAACCGGATGACTTATACACTCCACGTCAATGGCGATCTTTACCAGTTGGATGTGCCTCCTCAGCGCTCATTGCTTCAAGCCCTGCGTGACGACCTTAGATTGATGGGAACGCGCGAGGCCTGCGGGGTTGGCATGTGCGGTAGCTGCACTGTGTTGGTGGATGGCAAAGCTGTCAGCGGATGCCTGACCCTCGTTCCTCAGGTTATCGGAAAGCAGATTATTACAGTGGAGGGTCTCGCAAAAGAGGGGAAATTACATCCGGTGCAACAGGCATTTCTGGATCACCATGCTTTTCAGTGTTCATTCTGCACGCCTGGTTTTATAATGGCGACCATTGCCTTGCTGACGGAGAAGCCGCAGCCTTCTGAAGATGAGATTCGGGAGTACTTGGCAGGTAATCTTTGCCGGTGTGGTTCGTATCCCGAAATTCTGTTGGCGGTCCGCTGGCTGATCGAAAATCGGCCGTCGGACTCATGGGAGTCCATACCTCCAGAAGAACAACCTAGTGTTGAAACAAACCGATGATGTTCCTGAAAAATACTGATAGATTGCTGGACTTGGAGGCCTGATATGGCGAAGTTGTTCTCCGCGAATCAACTGCCGCATTTGCATTCCACGCGTGATAAGCGCGACCGGCTCGATCTTGTGACCGACAACGTCAAACTGGGCGCACAGTTCATCCGCGCGGACCGCATCATTTATCACCCCGGCGATACTGCCGCCAAACACTACCACACGGATTGTCATCATCTCTTCTACGTGCTGTATGGTAACGGGATACTGCACGTGAACGACGGAAATTATCGCCTGACGCCCGGTACGGTGGCTGTCGTTGCGCCCAACGAAGTGCATTGGTTCGAGAATGATACGACCGAAAATTTCTCGTTCGTTGAATTTTGGGGTCCGCCGCCCAAAGAGACGATCTGGATCACGAACGATGTCTGAACATGGGAACAGCACGCCTGAGTTTCAGGCGTTCAACTAGCCAGCGGACTCCGTAGTCTCCTGACTTCGGAGTCTCCAACGTCTGGAAACGTTGGACCCCAATAATATAGGAGCACATCTACATGACCGACGAACGCGTAGAAGTCGCGATCAAAAACTGGGCGCCGCGCTTTACTTCGCAGGGCGTGGACTACAACGATTTCTTCCGCACTACCGCGCGCGTGGGAAAATGGGAGGATTGGTGCCGAGAGTGGGTAGCCACCGGAGATGTTCATTATGATCTCGCCGTGAAGGCCGATGCAAAAGGAAACAAGGTCAGCGCGGGTGAGCGTTATATCGGCGCGGCGCTTTGTTATCACTTCGGCAAATTTGTCTTCCAGGATTTTCACGACGAGTATGTGTTCGCTTCTCGAAAAGCGGTGGAAGCCTTCGCCAAAGGCTTGAACCTGCTCGACCCAACCGGGGAACGCGTGGAAATCCCTTTGGACGGTGCAACAATGGTCGGGACCTTGCGCCGTCCTGCTGATGCAGACAAACCTCCATTCGTTCTTCTCCTGGCCGGGCTTGACTCAACGAAAGAGGAATTTTTCTACTGGGAAGATGTCTTCCTCAAACGCGGGCTTGCGACCTTCTCCCTCGATGGTCCGGGCCAGGGAGAATGCGGCTACAACTCCTTCATCCGCCCCGATTACGAAGCGGCCGTTGCCACCGTCCTTGATGTCTTAACCAAACGCACAGATATTGACTCAAACCGCATCGGCCTGGCTGGCGTCAGTTTGGGTGGATACTACGCCCCGCGCGCCGCAGCTTATGAGCCGCGCGTCAAAGCCGCGGTGGGAAATTGCGGCCCGTGGAACTTCGGCGAATGCTGGGATGTTTTGCCCGGCCTCACGCGTGCCGCATTTCGCTATCATTCCGGCGCGACCACTGACGAAAATGCAAAGGCCCGCGCGTATCAACTTTCTTTGGATGGCGTGGCCCAAAAGATCAGACAGCCATTGCTGATCATCCATGGGAAGTTGGATCGTCTAATTCCGTGGCAGCAGGCGCACAAGATCGTCGACGCGGTTGGCAAAAATGCCGAGCTGGCGATGTTCGAAAACGGCAACCACGTTTGCAACAACATCCCGTACATCTATCGTCCATTGACTGCCGATTGGCTCAAGGAAAAACTCGGATGAGAGCGCTCGTTGTCAGGGAATTTGGTGGGCCGCTGATTCTGGAAGATGTGCCCGTGCCCCGGCCAAAATCCGATGAAGTGTTGCTGCGTGTAAAAGCCTGCGCCGTGGACCAATTTGATTTGACCATTCGTGACGGAAAATTCGCGATGGCAAACAAAGTCCCGATCATTCTCGGGCACGAGATTGCGGGCGTGGTTGAAGCGGTCGGCGCGGACGTGAGATCCGTTTCCGTTGGCGACAGGGTAACCTCCACCTTGTATTTGACCTGCGGGAAATGCCGCTACTGCCTGACCGGCCGCGAGACGATCTGCACCGATTTTAAAGGCTATGTTGGCATCCACACGCCCGGCGCATATGCGGAATACACTACCATTCCAGAAGCCAATCTTGTCAGGCTTCCCGAAACAATCTCCTTCGCAGATGCGAGCGTGATCGCCAATGCGATCGGTACTCCCTACCATGCCCTTACCAGGCGCGCCCGACTCCAGCCCGGGGAGCGGATCATTGTCACAGGCGCCGGCGGAGGTGTGGGAGTCCACGCGCTGCAGTTGGCGCGCATGATGGGAGCGTTTGTCATGGCTGTAGATATCGGTGATGAAAAACTTGCGCTGGCGCGTGACCTTGGTGCGGATCTCGTTTCTGATTCATCTGCTGGCGACTTTTCCGCGGCCGCCCGCGCATGGACGAACGGTGAAGGCGCGGATGTTGTTCTCGAGTTGGTTGGCACGAAAACATTCGACGCATCCCTCAAATCACTGGCGCGCGGCGGGCGGATGGTGATTGTCGGCTCACACACCGGCACTACGCTGACCACGAGTCCTCAGGCGATGATCGCCAACGAATGGGAAATCCTGGGTTCACGCAATGTCACCAAACGCGAACTCGTGGAAGTCGTCAACCTGGTCGCTGCCGGACGCATCAAGCCGATCGTGACGGGCGTATATGGGCTTGAGGAGGCCGAGGCTGTTCATCAGCGCCTGCGAAAGCAGGAAATCATTGGACGGGTTGTTCTCGAACCCTAAAATGTCATTGCGAGCCCCGATCGGGCGAAGTAATCTCTTGATTTCAAACAATATTTTGGCTAAAAGTAATGAGGAGATTGCTTCAGGCTTTGCCCTCGCAACGACATGATCGAATAAATTTGGAGGTTTCATGCCAACCATATTTGAGCCAGAAGATTTGCCTGTAACCCGGCAGAATGGACTGTCGCTCACCACGCTTGCAGATGCGGCCATGCTCGGCACGGACGCACTCGCGGTGGAGCGCATCACGCTGGATGCAAATGCAAATAGTCCTGATTTTGAAGCCGCAAACATCGAGCGATTCCTCTACGTTATTCGCGGCGTGGGAGGGGCGCACGTTGGCGGACAGATCCTCCCGCTTGAACCCGAATCCATCCTGTGGATCGAAGCGGATGATTCATACTCATTGCACTCCGGCGCGCAGGGACTTGAAGTCCTGATTTGCCGCGCACCGGCAAAATAATCATTCGCGCTGAGCAGAACGACCCTGAGCCTGCCGAAGGCGAGTGTAATCAAAGCGTCCTTCGACTTCGCTGCGCTCCGCTCAGGGCGAAAAAGGATTTCATGCAAATCAAAGATTCCTTCATTATTAATGCCCCGCAGGAAAAAGTCTGGGACTTCCTTTTTGATATTCCAAAACTCAGCCAGTGCGTGCCTGGGATAGAATCGGTCGAAGTCGTGGATGATAAAACCTATCGCGGAAAGCTGGTTATCAAAGTTGGCCCGATCAAATCCGAGTTCAGAGGCATTGTGAAACTTCTGGAGGTTGAAGCACCTAATCGAATCGCGGGCACAGTGGAAGGCGACGACAAGTCCAGCGCATCCTCTGTGAAAGCGACGTTCACCGGATCGTTGAATGCCGTTGACGGAGGCACTGAAGCTGCGTTTGAAGTGGAAGCAAACCTGCGCGGCAGGCTGGCGCAATTCGGTGGGCCGGTAATTGCTGCCACCGCTAAGAAGCTGACCGCTGATTTTGCGAAGAATTTGAGGGCACAACTTGAGTAGTTTCCGTCATTGCAATGAATGAGATTGCTTTGGATGGAAGTTTGCCGTCATCACCATGACGAAGTTCCGAAATTTATGAACCAAATCAAATTTCTCGAACCAACCACTTTCGCCGAAGCCTCCGCGTTGCTGGTCGAACACGGAGATGAAGCCAAGGTCATCGCAGGCGGCGTATCGGTCACTTTGATGCTGCAACAAAAATTGATCGCGCCTTCAGTGCTGGTCAGCCTGGGACGAATCGGCGGTGGCGATTTCATTCGCCGCGAATCCGATGGATTGCACATCGGCGCGCTGGCAATACTTCACGATCTCGAGCGTTCGCAGAGTGTGCGCGAGTTTTGCCCCTCGCTGGCGCATGCCTTCAGCGTCGTTGGCAACGTGCGCGTCCGCAACCAGGCTACGCTCGGCGGGAATCTCTCCGCGGCGGATTACGCGGCCGATCCTCCAGCGATGCTGACCGCCCTCGGGGCACACATCCAGGCTCTGGGCCCAGATGGGACACGGGAAATTGCTCTGGATGAATTCTTCCTCGGCTTCTATACAACTGCACTTCAGCCAACCGAAGTCCTCACCGAGATCATCGTACCGGCGTGGCCGCGCGCGTCCTATCAAAAGTTTTTATCCCTCTCGGCCGAGGGTCGTCCATGTTTGGCGGTTGGTGTGGCGGCTGATTTTGATTCTGGAAATGAGTGCAAGGATTTGCGGATCGCGGTGGGGGCCGCGGTGGAGACTCCGCAGCGTGTGACGGAGGCCGAAGCGATGGCACGCGGTTCGATCCTGACCGATGAGCTGGTTGCCGCTATCGCGGAAGAATACTCGCAGAGGCTCGACCCGTTAACCGACGTGCGCGGGTCGGCATGGTATCGCAGGGAGATGATACGCGTGTTCGTGAAGCGCGCTCTGGATGAGGTGAGGAATGGCAATCGGTAGATCGGTGCCGATGCTCGACTCCGTGGCGCGCGTGAAGGGCGAAGTGGATTATCTGGTCAATCTGCGGCTGCTAAACATGCTGGTGGGAAAAATTGTTCGCAGCCAATCGCCGCACGCGAAATTATTGAAAGTGGATACCACTAGTGCGCTGCAAGTCCCTGGCGTCGTCGCGATTTTAACGGGCGCGGATCTCGGCGCCAGCGCTTTTTACGGCGCGGCGATCAAGGATCAAGGCGTGGTTGCAGTCGACCGAGTCCGTTATGTTGGCGAACCCATCGCGGCCATCGCGGCAGAGAGCTTGGACGCCGCCGAGGAAGCTGCGTTGTTGATCGATGTTGAGTACGAGGAAATGTCATCTGTGTTCGACGCCCGGGAGGCGATTCAATCGGGCGCGCCTACGCTGCATGAAAAATATCCTAACAATGTATTCATTCACTCCAGATTGCGGCACGGCGACGTGGAGGCTGCATTTGCTGAAGCGGACGAAATCTTCGAAGATACCTTCACCAGTCCGCTGGCGCAGCAATCTTCGCTCGAGCCACATGTGACCGCGGCTCGATGGGACGGTGAGCAACTGACGGTCTGGGCCGCCACACAAGCCCCGTATATGGTGCGACGTGTGCTGTCTGAAATCTTCGGTATCGAGCAAAACAAGATACGCGTCATCGTGCCCTCGCTGGGCGGCGCCTATGGAGGCAAGGGACACATTCGCATCGAACCTTTGGCGGCGGCGATGGCGCGCAAGACGAATGGTCGCCCCGTGAAATTCGTGTTGTCACGTGCAGAGGAATTCGTGACCGTGACGAAACATGCGGCGTCCATCACACTGAAGACAGGCGTGAAGCGCGACGGGACATTCACCGCGCGTCAGGTGACAATTTACTGGAATGGCGGCGCGTATGCAGATGCAAGTCCGCTCCTCATTCCGCAGGGCATGGTACGTTCAGTAGGCCCATACCGCATCCCTGCGGTGCATGTGGATTCTATTGGAGTCTACACAAACCTCCCACCCGCCGGCGCGTATCGAGGCGCGATGAGTTCGCAGACCACCTGGGCGTATGAATCCCAGATGGACATTATTGCCCGCAGGATGGGCTGGGATCCGCTGGAATTTCGTTTGGGGAATCTCTTTGTCTCTGGCGATCAATTCGCTACAGGCGAGACATTGCACGATGTGCACTTTGTGGAGTGCCTGGAAGAGGCGGCGAAGGCGATGAATGCGTCCTCACCGCTGGCACCTATCCCCAAAATGGGACAGGGGAAACGCGGGCGTGGCTACGGCGTGATGATGAAAAGCACGGTCTCCACATCCAAGTCACAGGCGCGCATGAAGCTTGACGATGATGGCACACTGACCTTATTCACATCGACGGTGGAGATGGGGCAGGGCGCACACACGGCGATGGCGCAGATCGCGGCCGAGGCACTTGGAACTGCATTTGAGATGGTGCGCGTCGTTGGCCCAGACACCGAGATCACGCCCTTCGATTCGACCACATCCGCCAGCCGCTCGACCAACATGATGGGTAATGCAGTTTTGGCAGCGAGCGCGGCAGTGAAGAAAAAACTGATCGAGCTGGCTGCGCCTCTATTGGAAACTCCCGCTGAGGAGCTGCGCGCGGAAAATGGGAAAGTTTTAGCGAACGAGGCGTTTATTCCCTACGCGGAGATTCTCAAAAGAAACGGTCTCAATTCATTGGAAGAATCCGGTGAATATTCAACGGCCTCGAAGCTAGATCCCGAAACAGGGCAGGGGATATCGACTCCGCACTGGCATCAGGGTGCGGGTGCGGTCGAAGTGGAAGTGGACACCGAGACAGGCAAGATCACGATTCTCCGCTACACGGCCTCTTCGTTCGCGGGGCGAATCGTGAACCCGCGGATGGCGCAGCTGCAAAATGATGGCAATGTGATCTTCGGCCTCGGCCCAACATTGATGGAAGAGATGATGTTGGATGGCGGGCAGGTGACGAATCCAAATTTGGCGGATTATCCAATTCCATCCATTCGTGATATTCCCGTGGAATTGGTCAGCGTGTGCATTGAATCCGAGGAAGGCGAATTACACGGCATCGGCGAGATGACCTTGCCGCCCGTCGCGCCTGCTGTTGCAAACGCCATCGAGGACGCAGTTGGAGTCCGCATCAAGGATCTGCCGATCACAGCCGAGAAAATTTTACAGGCATTGAAGGAGAAGTCTCAGCCATGATACTGTCTGTAAACGGGAGCAGGTATGAAGTCCAGGCAGGGACGCGCACGTTGGTCGAAGTCCTGCGCGATGACTTGAATCTGGTTGGTACGAAGGAAGGCTGCGGGGTTGGCATGTGCGGAGCATGCACAGTGTTAGTGGATGGCAAGCCGCTTAGCGGCTGCCTGGTACTGGCCGAGCAGGTGGCGGGAAAGGAAATCCTGACGATAGAAGGATTGAGCCAGGATGAGAGTCTGCATCCAGTTCAGCAGGCGTTTCTGGAACAGGGCGCCTTCCAATGTGCGTATTGCACGCCAGGTTTTGTGCTGACCACGATTGCCTTGCTGAATGAAAAACCATCACCGAGCGATGAGGAAATTCGTGAGTATCTGGCGGGAAATCTGTGTCGTTGCGGTTCGTATCAGAATATTCTGCAGGCGGTGAAATCTGCGAGCGCAACGGGAGTCAAACACCATACCTGAGAGGAGGGTCGATGCGCGCTTTGGTAAAGACAGCTAATGGGCAGGGAAATCTGGAATTGCGGGATGTTCCCGTTCCGCCGGTGGAGTCGGGTGAGGTGTTGATCCATGTGCGAGCATGCGGGATTTGCGGGAGTGATCTCAGGATACAGGATGGACAGCATCCTTGCACACCGCCAGTAGTGATTGGACATGAGTTCGCTGGCGAAATTGCAGAACTTGGCGCAGGGGTTTCAACCTGGGCGGTGGGTGACCGCGTGGTCTCGGAGCAACACTTCAAAGCATGCGGGCATTGCCGTCAATGCCTGACGGGCAACGCGTTCGCCTGTATGTCCAAGCGCGCGCCGGGTTACTTTTCGGATGGGGCATTCGCAGAATTCATCAGCGCGCCGGCGTGGTTGTTGCACCGCATCCCCGACAATTTGAACTTCGTCGAAGCAGCCTTTACTGAGCCTTCAGCAGTCGCTGCACATGGCATGTTGGACCGTACGGGAATCAATCCCGGGGATGTTGTTCTCATTTTAGGATGTGGCCCCATTGGACTGGTCGCCGCAAAAATGGCACAAACTGTAGGTGCGTCGACGGTCATCATCACCGGTATTGACCGCGACGAAATTGCGCGTCTGCCCAAAGCCCGTGAATTGTGCATTGAGCATGTGGTCAATATAATGAAAGAGGATCTGGAAGGACTGGTCAATCGATTGACACACGGCGAAGGCGCAGATGTGGTGATTGAATTGTCGGGTGCGGTGCCCGCAATTTCACAGTCCTTTCAACTGGCGCGCCGACTGGGACGCGTTGGGATGATCGGGCAACCCCCCGTGGAAGAAGTCAAAATTCCATATCGCCAGGCGATGTTTCGGGCATTGACGGTCTCATTCAGCTACAGTTCAAAATTTACGAGTTGGGAAAGAGCCCTGTCGTTGTTCGAGCGCGGCGCGATCAAACCGTCGCAGTTTATCACCCACGTTTTGCCGTTGGAAGAATGGTCGCGTGGATTTAACCTATCACGCAGTGGTGAGGCGGTGAAGGTGGTGTTGGAACCGTGAAAGTTTCTGGAGTCCGAAGTCTCCCGACTTCGGAATTCCAACGACAGGAGTCGTTGGAGTCCACTTTCGAGAGGAGAATGCTATGACAATCCCCAAAACCATGAAAGCCGCGGTGTTGTTCAATTTCGGTGATCTGCGAGTCACTGAAGTGCCCGTGCCTTCGCTGGGTGCCGGCGAGGCGCTGGTCAAAGTTCATTCGGTTGCGATTTGTGGAAGTGATCCCGCCATTATCGCCAGAGGCTGGAAGGGCTATCCCAAACTTGGTGAATTCATCCCGGGCCATGAGTTCACCGGCACGGTGGTTGCCATCGCTCCTGATGTGACCGAACTCAAGGAAGGCGACCGTGTGGCCGTCGAGCCCCACAAAGGTTGCGGGCGCTGCGAGAACTGCCTGCGCGGGCTGTACACCACCTGCCTGAATTATGGCAATTATGAAAAGGGACATCGTCATTATGGCTTCAGCACCAACGGTGGATACGCCGAGTACGCGGCCTGCCACGTCAACACGCTGCATAAAATTCCTGAAAGCATTTCCTTCGAACATGGCGCGTTGCTGACTGGTGCGGCGACTGTCCTGTACGGATATGACCGCATCGGATGGGTTCGTCCCGGCGAAACTGTGGTGGTAACAGGACCTGGCTCGATTGGGTTGATCTCGGCGCACATCGCCAAAGTCCTCGGCGCAGGACGCGTGGTCCTGACCGGCACACGCGCGGACCGTCTGGCGGTCGGTCGTCAAATGGGCGTGGATGTTACCCTCAACATTCACGAGGTCAATGTCCGCGAGAAAGTTATGGAACTGACGAACGGCATCGGCGCAGACATGGTCGTCGAATGCAGCGGCCAGCCCGGACCCGCGTCCGAAGCACTGGAAATCGTCCGTAAGAATGGACGCATCTCCTATAACGGTATCTATCACGAGCAGGTCACACTTCAGCTCGATAAAATCGTCCAGTGGAACCTGCTCATCACCGGGCCCAAAGCCGAAGGGATGTTGAACCTCGAGCGTGCGATCCCGCTGATGGCAGACGGACGTATCAATCTCAAGCCGTTGCACACGCATACATTCTGCCTCGATGAGATCAACCAAGCCTTCGACACATTTACGGGCCGCGTGGGCGGCGCGATCAAGGTGATGGTTCAACCGTAAGAAGAACGATCTCATCATTATTCCCGCCAGATTTCACCGATTTCCTAAAAACAATCTGCGTAATCTGCGAAATCTATGGATGTGCTTATGACCGATATCGTCACCTTCGGCGAGACGATGATTCGCCTCTCTCCGCCCGACCACCTGCGACTTGAACAAACGGCTTCTCTCAACCTGTCGGCGGGCGGCGCAGAGTTGAATGTCGCCGCGGGCGTTGCGCGCCTGGGGCACAAAGCCGCGTATGTCAGCCGATTGCCCTCCAATCCGCTGGGACGGTTGATCGCCAACAAAGCCCGCGAGTTTGGTGTCGATGTGAGTCACATGCTGTGGGCGGATGGAGAACGTGTTGGATTATATTTCGTCGAATACGGCGCGGAGCCGCGCCCCATCCGCGTATATTACGACCGTAAGGATTCCGCCTTCGCGCATATACAGCCTGGCATGATAGATTGGGCAGAGGTCTTACGCGGCGTTCGTCTATTCCACGTAGGCGGTATCACGCCAGCGTTGAGCGCGTCTGTATTTGAGTCTCAGAAAGAAGCAATGATCGCCGCGCACAGAGCAGGGTGTGACGTTAGCTATGATGTCAACTACCGCGCTGCGCTGTGGACCGTGGAAGAAGCACGAAAAGCCCAGCTCCCGTTGATGGAGCATGTGGACATTTTGATCACGTCGCTGCCTGACCAACCAAATATCACCGAGTTGCTGTCGGGATTAGAAGGCGACGATCCTGCAGCAGTCGCTCAACAGGTGGCCGACAAATTTGGATTCAAGGCTGTGCTCGTAACAATGAGAAGGTCACTCTCCGCGCAACGGGCATCGCTGACTTCGCTTGCTATAACCAAAAATCAAATTTACACGGACCGAAGCTATGAGGTCGAGACAATTGATCCGCTCGGCGGCGGAGATGCTTGCGTGGCGGGTTTCCTGACAGGCTATTTAGAAGGTGATATCCAGGTTGGTGTGCGTTTGGGCAATGCGTTTTCCGCTCTACAGCAAACCGCGCCAACGGATCTGCCCTGGCCGACACGTGATGAGGTTGAGGCATTGATCTTCGAAGGCGGGAGCAGCATGAGGCGCTGAAATAGGCGAGCAACAGGCAATGTAATGACCGGTACATTATGGGCAACTATATCAGGAATTGGATTTGGTATCTTCCAGGCATTCAACCGCCGCGCAGGGCGCGCCTTTGACGCGTATTTTTCAACGTTTATTCTGATTGCTACCAGCGCAATTATTCTTGCTGTTGCATCTGTGTTCACTGAGGATTTGAAGTTGCTGGCACGCGCGCCGATGATGGCTTACATCAACTTCGGGCTGGCGGGGCTTTTACATTTTTATGTTGGGTGGACATTTCTTTCCATCAGCCAGAACGTGGTCGGCGCTTCGCGGACTGCGGTACTTTCAGGTTCGTCGCCGCTTTTCGCTTTGTTCATTTCGGCAATGGCTTTTGACGAGTTCCTGAGGTGGCCCGTTCTTACAGGAATTTTCATGTTGATGGCTGGTGTCTATCTGGTATCAGTCACCCATGATTCAAGCGGAAAATCCCGAAAGATGAACTGGCGAGATTCAATCTTTGGACTTGGAACGGCCCTGTGTTTTTCGATCAGCCCGATCTTCATTCGAGGCGGTTTGAAGGATTTACCTTCACCGTTGTTGGGCGTAACAATGGGCATGGGATTGTCGGCGCTCGCATATGGGGTCACTCTGCTGTTTAGACGAAAACAACTGATTTCAGAACCAATCACAACCGATGCGCTTTTCTTTCAACTTGTCGCCTCGGTCTTTGTTGGTTTATCCACATGGACGCGTTGGATCGCTTTCGATAAAGCTCCAGTAGGTGTGGTACTTTCATTGGGAAGGCTGAACGTGCCTGTAGTGATTTTGCTTACCCCTTTACTGGTCGGCAATGCTCAGGAGAATGTCACACCTCGTGTCTGGCTCGGTGCTGCTATGATTGTGGTTGGTTCGGTCATTTTGAATTTCTATGGATGATTTTACATGCGATCACACTTCCAAGCTCTCAAACAAATCCTGGATGAAAAAATCATTGCCATTGTACGGCTTGATAGCGCCGAGCATTTCATCGAAGCAGCTACGGCGCTCAAGGCTGGTGGCATCTCAGTGGTTGAATTTACATGTTCCACGCCAGACGCGCTGGAAATGTTGAAGAAAGTCGCCGTTCATTTTGACGATGAAATGTTGATCGGGGCCGGGACGGTCCTGGATTCGGAAACTGCGCGGTCTGCCATGCTCGCGGGCGCGGAGTTCATTGTTACTCCGACGGTCAGTCTCACCACAATTGAAATATGCAAACGTTATGGAAAGCCAATCGTTGCCGGCGCGATGACACCCACGGAAATATTGATCTCCTGGGAAGCAGGCGCGGATTTGATCAAGGTTTTTCCCGTCGATGCGATTGGCGGGCCTGACTACATCAAGGCCATCCTGGCGCCCTTGCCTCAACTTCGACTTGTGCCAACGGGCGGTGTCAGCGTGAAGAATGCCGCATCTTACCTCAAGGCCGGGGCCGTTTCCGTTGCTGTGGGAGGAAGCCTGGTGGATAAAAGGGCCGCGATCAGCGGCGATTGGTCAACGATCAGTGCCGAAGCGCGGCGCCTGGTGGCAGAAGTTAGAAAGACAGTTGTATGATCTGCCGCCTGAAGAAACGAGCCATTTTGAGCCAGATTTCATGCACGACAAAGTATATCCACAGACCAGACTCATCAAATCCGTTTATCATTGTGATGTCCTCCAGTGTGTTGGGCTTCCTCAGCAGAAATCCAATATCACACTTGAGGACTTTTCGACAATCATGGAACATCAGACCCTCGTAGGAGATTCAGGGGCTGTTAGACTTCCTGTAAAGCTGCTAAAATTTTTCTGTGCTTACTTGAGTACAACGCACTTTAGCATTTTCGGAAATGGGCTTGAGCTTATTGGAGGAGTCGAGAATGTCTCATGAGAGAGAACGAGTAGTTGTGACCGGGATGGGCGTTGCAAGCCCTTTGGGGTGCAATCTGTCTGAGTTCTGGGAAAAACTCGTAGCCGGTCACTCCGGCGTGGGTTTCTTGGAAGATGATACCTTTCCTGAACTACCTATAAAAATAGGGGCCATGGTCTGGGGGTATGATGAAACTCAGCACTTTGATAGTAAGGAAGCCAGGCGCATGAGTCGTTCATCCCAGCTGGGATTGGTCGCCGCGGCGGAGGCGATTTCAGAAGCGAAGCTGAAAGATGAGCAGACTGATCGCTGCGAAGTAGGAGTGCTGGTTGGCAGCTCGATCGGCGGTTTTAGCGGGTCTGATCCCTTCTTCAAGACTTTTTATACAGGCGGCCGTCTAAGTCCTTTTACGATACCCATTTCAATGAACATTGGGCCAGGGGCCAATATCTCGATCAAGTATGGGTTTCAGGGACCACTGCTTAATGTAGATGCTGCATGTTCTACGGCCGCCCATTCCATTGGATATGCTTTTCAAATGATCCGTAGCGGAATGGTGGATGTGGCAATCACGGGTGCAGCAGACAGCCCATTTTCACCGGCCGTGGTGGGTGGATGGCTGGCATTACACGCGCTCTCGAGCCGCGTTGATTCCCCGGCAGAAGCCTGCCGTCCTTTCAGCGCTGACAGGGATGGCCTGGTTTTGGGCGAGGGAGCAGGCATCCTTGTGCTGGAAGCGGAGAGTCATGCAATCCGCCGCGGCGTTCCCATCCTTGCAGAGATCAAGGGCTACGGTGCGAGCGCGGATAGCAGTCATTTGACACAGCCAACGCCGATCGGACCGGCGCTGGCAATGAAACGGGCTTTGAAGGATGCGGGGTTGACTGTAGATGACGTTGATTACATCAACGCTCACGCCACGGGAACAGAATGGAATGATAAAAATGAGACCCGGGCCATCAAGGATGTGTTCGGGGCGCGGGCATATGAAATTCCTGTGGTAGGCAACAAGGCGGCTCTGGGCCATTCGATTGCGGGCAGCGGGGCCCTGGAGTTGATCGGCTGTGTTCTCTCCCTGCGTGATCAGGTTGTACCGCCGACCATCAATTACAAAGTCCCTGATCCGGAATGCGATCTGGACTATGTGATCGATGGATGTCGAGAACTGCCCCTGCATAATGTGATGAGCAATTCATTTGCTTTTGGCGGGAGTAACGCGGTTCTGATCGTGGGCGAATATCACTAGCCGTGTCGGTTAAGCGATCCATCCCCATCCTGGTCTTCGTCCTGACGACCATCTTCTATCTTTATACACTTTCTCCCTCACTTGCCTGGGGAGATGGTGTGAGGCTGCAGAGCGAAGCCATCTCGGGCGAATCATTCATCCTTGCCGAGATGAAGAGTGACCAGTTTTCGCCCGATCCTTTTCCGTTCGCCAGGGTGGGCATCACTGCATGGGATCACCCCTTGTATATCGTTCTGGGTTACACCCTTGTCCAGGCATTTCCATCCATCGATCCTCTGTGGTTGGTGAACCTGATATCTGCCTTGTCTGGTGCCGCGGCGGTAACGCTTGTATTCCTGCTTGGCTACCAATTCACCTCTTCCCACCTGGCTGCCCTTTATGCTGCCGCATCTCTGGCGGTGTCGCATACTTTCTGGTGGCATTCATCAACGCCAGAGGTGTACACGCTTTTTGCCTTCCTGTTGCTGGCGAGCCTTTATTTCTTCCTTCGATTTGAAAGAACAGGCAACGTCTGGGCCTTGACAAGCAGTGCGTTCCTTTTGGGATTGGCTGCCACAGATCATGTACTGGCTTTCCTTGCACTTCCCGCACTTGCCCTTGATTTCCTCCTCTTCAGAAAACTGAGGGGAATCCAAATTCCTCATTGGCGGAAGCTTGTTCTTCCGATACCGGGTTTCCTGATTGGCTTTTCACTCTATATCGTCCAGTTCGTTCGCATGACCAGGAGCTTCCCAGTTTCTGAAGTGATGGGACCTGTGGTCGGCTCTACGTTCCTGAGCGGGCTCGCAGCATTCTCGCCGATGCTCCTCCTTGAGAGCCTGTTGACT
Source organism: Chloroflexota bacterium (assembly GCA_029782225.1). Lineage (GTDB taxonomy): Bacteria > Chloroflexota > Anaerolineae > Anaerolineales > Villigracilaceae > JAKOVF01. Next base: position 46,744 of record JAKOVF010000370.1, read on the forward strand.
TACCTGCTCTATCTATTTATACAGTTCGGGCCGATTGGAATTCTGCTTGGCGTGTTGGGAATCCGCCGCGTGTTTGACCCCGCAGAATCTTTTGCACGTAAAATCCTTTCAATGTATATTGTGTATGCCATATTCGGGATACTCTATCGAGTCACCGATCAATTCGCGTTTTTCCTGACATCGCATGTGTTCTTTGCTTTGCTGATGGCAATAGGTTTGTCAGGCATCCTTGCCGGGCTTCAAACCAGACCTCGCTTCATCCTGGCCTTCGGCCTGCTTCTCATCATTTTGGCGACGCCACTCTTCTACAGTGCCCTCCCACCCCTGATGGAGAATAACGGTCTCAATGATTCGACGCTGCGCATTCCTCAGATTGGACCCGGCCTTCGTGACGGCCTCGCGTACTACATTGACCCCAACAAACGTGGTGATTTCAACGCATACAATTTTGGAAAAGACACCATCACAAAACTCGCCCCCAACTCTGTCGTGATCGCCGAGTGGTACACGGATACGGATGAGTATTTTGTTCTGCGTTACTTCACGGAAGTGAGGGGCCAACGGCCGGATGTGACCCTCTTTGGCTGGCCGACGGAAGATCCTTTTTCCTTTGACACACAGCTGGCCACGGACGCGATCAGCACTTCGTTCCCCCAACGCCCCGTTTATCTTGCGTCCCTGAGCGACCGGTTCTATGCTGCTTCCAGGCTGGTAGAAGCTTATTGCATTGTTCCCGAGAGCAATTTGTATCGCCTCTATCCCAGAGATGGGAGCACGCACCAATGCCTGGGCCCCGATTCCGTCTCTGAATGATTTTTCCCTAACGGATACTCCAATCCCAGTGACGGTATTCCAGTTCATGACCTTCAATGGCGAGTGCACCTGCGTATCCATCGCTTGCGTCGAGAGCGTGCAGTGTCCAGCGAGCCGCCTCATGCGGATTCGGATAGGTTGAGCGAAGAACAGCCGGTTCATTCGGAGTCAGGGAGACATCGAAACTATCCAGTGGCAGTGAGAGCCCCAGTCCGTGTGCTTTGATATAGGCCTCCTTGCGCGTCCAGCAATTGAAAAAAGCAACTATGCGATGCTCCGGGGGCAAGGACATCAACTCGGAGACCTCGCACTCCGAGAAATAGCGGTGGGCCATGCGCTCCCATTCCGTATTCTCCCGCATTCGTTCAATATCGATGCCAACTCTACCTCCACGCGCGACGGCGATCAATGCATAGTCCCCCGAATGCGAGAGGTTGAATTCCATTCCTTCACCCGAAATCAAGGCCGGTTTTCCATATTTCCCCCGGGAAAAACTCAACTGATGAGGCTCACAGCAAAGGTAACGGGCGAGTATGCCTCGTAAAGCTCCATGAGCCACGATATATCGATTTTTATCTCCTGCGAAATGGAAACGAGCCGCACGTTGAGATTCATCTACTGAAAGGGATGACGCTAACAGTTTAACGGAATCAACCGGAAGGTCCAGAGAGACGCGCCAAACGTCTACTTGATGAGACTGCAATGTCACGTCATCCGGGGGCGATGACCAGATGGCAAAAACATCATCCTTTTGCATGGGAAAGAGGTTCCATCTCAGACGTGATGGAATCGATGATTAATTCTCGGGCGGTCTGGATGAAGAAATGATCCCCGGGAAAGTATTGTGAGCGAAAGCGAGAGGCTGTATGCGAAGCCCAACCTTTTAGACGTTGTGGATCTACGCGCCAGTCATCGAGGCCGCCAAGTGCAACGATTGGACAGTCAAGCGGAGGTTGATCGGGGTTGTAGCGATAAGTTTCAATGGCTTCAAAGTCGGCGCGCAGCGTGGGCAGGAACAACTGTATGATTTCGGGTTGTCCGAGCAGCTCAGAGGGGATCCCGTTGAGGCGCCGTAAAGCGCTGATGAATTCTGAATCGCGCAGGGTGTGAATGGCCCGATGTGGATCGCGAAGATGCGGCGCGCCACAGGCGGACACAAAGAGAACGTGCGGCTGAGGTAGATTTCTCTGGCGCAGCTGCCGCGTCAGCTCAAAGGCCGCCATTGCACCCAGGCTATGTCCGAAGAAAGCGAAAGGTCTATCGAGCAGCGGTTGGATTGCATGGCTGAGTCTTTCAACGAGAACGGTCAGGCTTCTGATGGGGGTTTCCTGATGGCGTGACCCTCTTCCGGGATAGTGAGCAATGAACCCCTCGATACTGGGAGGAAGTTTTCCCAGCCATCTGCCAAATACCGATGGACCACCGCCGGCATAAGGAAAGAAGAAAAGCCGGGTTTCGGCCTCCGGATTGAGATGCGGGCAGACATACCAGGGATTTGTATTCACTCAGTTTGCGTCACGGAATGGGTGAAGCCCAGCCGATAAGTGATCGATTCCCAGACCTGCTGGGCGATGATTTTCGCTATGATCGCTGGAGCAAGGAGGGGTGAGTGGGGTGATTGGTTTTCAATCCCGGCAGGGAACATGTCCCGCAATTCTGAGAATATGCCGGCGTCGCGCGTACCCAGGATCATCTCGCAGGATGTGGGCAGCCCCATCCATTTCATGCCACGACTCTCTGCGAGGCGCAAACAAGGAACGATCCCTGTCATCCAAAAGTCGTGCCAGACAAAGATTGTATGCTCATCCGTATAGGGCAGGATACCTTCGAAATCGCGCATAACCTGAGGATGCCGATGATCTCCATCGATGAAAACAAGGTCATGACAATCGGTCTCCACTGCCCGGGCGGTGTCCTCCGGCGAGCGGCCTTTTTTGTTCCTGAGCAGATTCAATTGAAGCGTGTCTGCCAGGCGACGGGCTACAGCCGCACAATCCCGACCTCTTCCCTCGACCTCGCTATCGAGCGTGACCACGCTTTGCCCGCCGTGCTGGCTCATCACGTCGGCGATATAGCAGGATGAAAACCCAAAGGCATTTCCCACAATGAAAGTATGCGCCGGGCGGAAGCGCTCGATCAATCTTCCGAATACAGCACATTCGTCCTCGCCTATGCTGACAGGCAACAGCGTGCCTGCCAGCACGCGATGCGGTCCTCCAGGATTGATCAGGCCCCGTGGCCAGACAAGAGAAGTTCTGGCAACTTTATCTAATGCAGTGACAACGCGCTGTAAACTGTCGGTCATTGATGCGGCTCCTCTGTTGCAGTGGTTAGAAGTCCGGCTTTTACAAAATACTTTATATAGGTTTCAACCAGAGCAGTATCCACCGAAGGCCATTCAATGGGCGAACCCTCCAGTCCGGCCAGTGTATTGGTGAGATCGAGGCGGGGCAGACTCAGCGGATCGGTCCCAACCCGATTGATGAGCGGCAGGAAGGCATGGAACGCCTCCTGCGGATGTTCCTTCGCAAGGTTGTAGTAATCTGCTTTCCATTCTGCGAAGGGAATTTTCCGGATGGGCAGGCCCATCGCCGAGACCATCTCGAAGACTTCCACAAAGTTGGATTGTTGCCGGCTCGAAAGATGGAAGGTCTTGCCGAAAGAGCCGGGCTGGCTGGATAGGTAGATGATTGCGTCACTGACAAAATCAACGGGCACGATGCCGCCCATGATCTCGACATCAGGCACACTTCCCATTTTGAAGATCGCGCGCACGAGACTGTAGGTCATGTCGTTGGTATTGAGAACGCCGTTCACGCGGTCTCCAAGGATGTTGTCCGGGCGGAAAATGGTAACAGGCACCCCGCGTTCGGCCGCGGCGCGCATCATCCCCTCCGCCACCCATTTGCTCTGTCCATAGCCGCCGAATGGAACGCCGACCTCCTCCAGGTTTGCATCTTCATAGCAAAGGCTGCGCTCACGTAAGTCCCCTTTGATGAAAACGGAGAGCGATGAAACAAAGTGTACCGGCTTCAGTTTTTTCGTGCTCGCCAGGCGCAGTACTTCATGCGTGCTTTCCACATTGACGGCTCTGAGCGCGTGGTAGGGATAGACAAAGTTGACCATCGCGCCGTTGTGATAAATGACGTCAAGCCGGGTGGCGAGGGCTTCAAATTGCTCATCAGAAAGATCAAAGCAGGGATGATCCAGGTTGCCCGGAATCACTCGAATCCGCCTCGCGAAGGATTCGTCCCACAATTGATAGTAGTCGAGGTTCTTCTTTATTCTCTGCAAACCATCCTGTTCATCTTTCGCTCGCACCAGGCAATGGACAGTTGCATTCGTTTTCTCAAGCAGGCCTTTGAGCAAATACGCGCCCAGAAAACCCGTTGCACCGGTGAGCAGTACATGTTTTGGATCGGGCACATGCTCATATCTAAAGCCATTCGCCCTGATATGATGATCAAGCGCGACTTCCCTCTTCAGTTCATCCAGAGCAATCGGGCCAAAGAATGACTCTTCCGCTGCCGGCGAAGCCTGGGCTTCGACAATGGCCTCTGCAAGGCCCGCGACAGTGGGTTCCTCGAAGAGACGCACGAGGGGCAGCCTCACATGAAAGTGTTCCTGTAATTGGAAGATCAAGCGCGTGGCAATCAGAGAATTGCCTCCAAGGTCAAAGAAATTGTCGTGGATGCCGACCTGCTCCAGACCCAGCACTTCGGCGCATATCGTGGCAATGGTCTCTTCATCCGGCGTGCGTGGAGCGACATACTCCGCGCGTTGAGCAAGCCGATCGATCATCGGTAATCCTTTACGATCTACCTTGCCGTTCGGAGTCATTGGCAAACATTCCAGACTCACAAATGCGGATGGAATCATGTAGTCGGGAAGTGACTGACGGAGAAATGCGCGCAATTGATTGGCATCCGCTTCTTTCTGGCCGTCAGCTGGCACCACGTAAGCGACCAACCTCGCGTCTGACGATTTTTCTGTGCGTGCCACGACGACAGCCTGCCGCACAGACGGATGCTCCGCTAAGGCAGCTTCGACCTCGCCCGTCTCAATCCGATAGCCGCGTACTTTCACCTGCTGGTCACTGCGACCGAGGAACTCGATGTTCCCATCGGCGCGGTAACGGGCCAGATCACCAGTTTTGTAAATGACCTTGTTTGAGTCAAATGGACTGACGACGAATCGTTCGGCGGTTAATTCAGGGCGGCTCAGATAGCCAAGAGCAAGGCCGTGTCCTCCTATATAAAGGTCACCAGTCACGCCCAGAGGAACGGACTGCAAATTGGAATCCAAAATATGGATCTGTGTATTCGCAATGGGATAACCAATTGGCACAGTGCTTCCGCTGGAAGCGCCCGGAGATGACTTCTCCACACAATGGAGCGTTGACCACACCGTGGTCTCCGTTGGGCCGTAGAGATTCCAAAGTTCACTGCCGCGTTCGAGTAACTGATCGGCGAGGTCGTTGGGTAAGGCTTCGCCGCCGCAGAGGATTTTCAGGTCAGTTTTCCCTTGCCAGCCAGCATCGACCAGCATCCGCCAGGTGGCGGGCGTGGCCTGCATTTCGGTGGCAGCACAACGCTCCATCTCTTTCATCAACAGGTTTGCATCCAAAGCAGTTTCTCGATCTGCGATGACGACCTTCGCGCCGCTGATTAGGGGGAGGTACAGCTCCAGCCCCGCAATATCAAACGAGAGTGTCGTAACGGCAAGCATCGTATCGGCGGAATTCATCCCCGGTTCTTTCTGCATGGAGCAAAGGAAATTAACCAGCGCACGATGCGGAATCATCACACCCTTGGGCCTGCCGGTTGAGCCGCTGGTGTACAACACGTAGGCCAGATCGTTCGCTGTCGCTTTTCTGCCGGAGCCATTCCTCGATGCGGATGGACCTGGATGTTCGGGTTGATCGAGCAGCAGGATGTTTCCCGGATACTCGGGAAATAAATCACGGAGCGAGGATTGTGTTACCAGCACAGGCGCGGACGAATCAGCCAGCATGAAAGCCAGGCGCTCACGTGGGAACATCGGGTCAAGCGGCAGGTAAGCGCCGCCGGCCTTGTGGATGCCCAGCAGTGCAGCCAGCATGTGCGGAGAGCGTTCCACACAAAGACCGACGAGAGTATTTGGTCCCACACCAAGCTTCTCCAGTTGGATGGCTATCGTGTCGGCATATTCATTTAATTCGTGGTATGTCCATTGCTGGTCGTGAAAAACCACCGCAATGGAGTCGGGTGTCCGCGCTGCTTGCTGTTCAATGAGCTGATGCAGGCAGAGATCGCGCGGATATTCTGCCTCGGTAGCGTTCAACCGCTGAAACAGAATCCGCTCAGGCTCCGAAAGAAGCGGGAGGGCAGAGATGGGGAGATCCGGCGAAGATACAATTCCCTCCAGCAGAATCTGGAAATGTTGAGCGAGTCGATTGATCGTTGATCCATCGAAAAGATCGGGATTATAGATGAAGGCCGCAGACAGGCCGTCGCCGGTCTCGGCCATCATCAGCGTTAGGTCGAATTGCGATGGCTGGCGCAGCAGACTCATCGATTCGAGGATCAACTCATCCATTTTGATACGCGCCCCGGGTATTCCAAGCGCCACCAAGTTCAGGTCACGGACGTTCTCAACGTGTGCCTTTTCGAAGATAAATGTGGTTTCAAACAGCGGCGGTCGGCTTGCATCGCGGTGAGCAATGCCCAGGCGTTCGGCCAACAACGCTGGCGGGAAGTCCTGATGATCGAGCGCATCCAAAACCGTTTGGCGCACCTGTTCGAGCAAGCGATGGAAACTGATGTCATTCGAGAAATCGGCGCGCATTGCTACGGGATTGACGAAATACCCGATTAGCCCGGCCAAATCAGGGTGAGTCCTTCCGGCCATGGCCGAGCCAACGAGAATATCGGATTGACCGGTATATCGATGCAAAAGTGTTTGGAACGCGGCAAGCAGAGTCGCGTAAAGCGTTGCACCGTTTGCCGAGGCCAGCTCCTTGAGTCTGTATGCGAGCTCCGGCTGGATGTGGAGATGCTGCGTCTCGCCCCGATAGGTTTGGATCGGTTTGCGAGGCCGATCGATAGGAAGATTCAATACGGGACGTTCGCCAGCCAGCTGCTTGCGCCAATATTCCCAGTGACGTTCGCCCTCAGGGCCGGCCAGTATCTCGTTTCGCCAGTGCGCAAAGTCCGTGTATGTGTTGCGCAAGGTTGGCAGACTAGCAGGCACTCCGTTCTTTTCTGCGGCATAAAGGGCCATGATTTCGGAGGCCAGTAAGGTCATGGACCAAAAATCGGTGATGATGTGATGGACTGCCACCAGGGCAATCGTTTCTTTTGCAGAGCGGCGTAACAGAACAACGCGGAATGGTGATTCATGTTCGAGATCGAAGGAACGGAAGGCATAATCCTCAAGATGAGACTGGAGAGTCTCCTCCGTCCACGCGGCGGCATCCTCTTCTACCAGCCGCAGAGCCATCTGCTCATGTACCTTCTGCATCGGTAGACCGTCCACTACGTGGAAGGTTGTTCGCAAAACCGCGTGCCTCGCCATGAAGGCCCTGAAAGCGCGACGTAAAGCCGCGTGGTCCAGGCCACCGAGAAGTCGAACCGCCCCGGAAACATTGAAGGAGACTCCTGATGGCATCAGCTGATCAAGGAACCACATTGCCTGTTGATTTTGAGTGAGGGGATGAAAGCCTTCCTCGTTTGATGAGACAGATGGAATCACTGTTGACGCCACCGATTCGCCGGGATGTTCGATAAGATGAATGACAAGCCCGGAGATGGTTGGCCCTTGCAGCAAACTGGAAATGGGCAGTTGGACTCCCAGTCTGGATTCCATGGAGTTTTTCAACTCCATCGCCATGAGTGAATCAAGTCCCAGGGTATCCAGTGGTTGATCCAGGCGCAGTCGTGCGGGGTCCATGCCAAGAATGCGGGCGGCCTGGCTTCTAAGAAAATCTGCCAGGCTCTCTTCGCTCTTCGCCGGCTCTGTCTTCAATAGCGTTGTGGTGTCAAAGCCGGTGACCGGGACGAGCAATGACTGTGGAGTTTTATGATTCCCGCGATCCATTTCGCTCTCGACAGAGATGGGCGAGTGTGAGATTGATTTGGCCAGTGCGAGGGAAGCGCTTCGATCAGCAGGACGTGTCGTCGCTTTGCTGGATGGTTCCAGCCAATAACGCTGGCGTTCAAACGGATAATTCGGCAAAGATACCTTTTCACGTGCGTATCCCTGGTCAAATCCTTTCCAATCAATCTCCGTGCCTTGAACGTAGAGTTTCGCTAGGCTATCTAATATGGTTTGCCATTCGTCCTGTCCCTTGCGCAAGGACGGCAGCCACGCGGCTTTGGAATCTGTCAGACAGGCGCGTCCCATGCCTAACAACACGGGGCTGGGACCCATTTCTATGAACGCATCGATGCCCAGTTTTTCAAGAGAATGAATCCCCTCAGCAAATTTGACCTCCGCGCGAAGATGATTCCGCCAGTAAACAGCATCGGGGATTTGATCGGGTCCGAGAATACCGCCGGTCAGGTTTGATGCCAGAGAAATGCGAGGAAAACCGAAGTTGATTTGTCGCGCCGCGGATTCAAATTCATCCAGAATTGAATCCATCAGGGGCGAGTGGAAGGCGTGGGAAACCGTCAGCGGCTTGGACGAAATCCCGCGTCTGCTCAGTTCATCCAAAATAGCCTGCAGCGCGGACTTTTCGCCGGAGAGGACGGTGTTTTCCGGGCCATTTTCTGCAGCGATGGAGACTTGGGCCTGGTATGGCTTCAGGACATCTGCAATGTGGGAAGTATCGGTGAAGACCACAGCCATCATGCCGTTCTGAGGCAGCGCGCCCATCAGACGCGCCCGTTCCGTGATCAATCGCAGCCCATCTTCGGGGCTGAAAACGCCTGCAATACACGCAGCCACATACTCTCCAACGCTGTGACCCATGACCGCATACGGCTCAATACCCCACGAACGCCACATCTCGGCCAGGGCATATTCGAACGCAAAAAGAGCCGGTTGAGTGTAAGTCGTTTCGTGAATCAAATCGCTACGGTTGAAATCTTTGGAAGGAAAGAGGATATCCAGTAAAGGGCGATCCAAAACATCTTCCAAAATTTGCGCACACCGATCCAACGCGGAGCGGAAGACCGGCTGTGTTTCGTATAGTTGACGTCCCATACCAGGATACTGCGAGCCCTGGCCGGTGAAAAGGAAGGCTGTCTTCGGTTGGGTGCCTGGCCTCGCAAATCCAACGGAGAGAGCAGGATTGCTTGTATCTGCAATAAAAGCTTTCAAGCCATTTGTCAGTTCATCTGAAGAGCTGGCTTGAATTGCCAGACGATGCTCAAAATGCGAGCGACCTGTGTTGGCGCTGTAGGCGACATTCGCAAGTTCAAGCTTTGAGCTCTCGAGCAAATTGCTTGTCCGCCCCGCCAGCTCTCGGAGTGCAGATTCTGACTTCGCTGACAGCGCAAGGACGTGACGCGGACGTTCAAGGTCGGCAGATGATGCAGTTGGGACCGTGACTGGCGGAGGATCGGAAAGAATCAGATGGGCGTTGGTTCCCCCAAAGCCGAAGGAACTGACGCCTGCAAAGCGGGGCTGCTCCTGACGTTTCCACGGCCGCAAATATGTCCCGATCTCCAGCCGAGAGTTTTCCAATGCAAGGTAGGGGTTGATTTCTTTTAAGTGAAGATGCGGGGGAATCGCTTCATGCTGCAAAGCCAACACAGATTTGATCAGCCCGGCGATCCCCGCAGCAGACTCAAGATGACCAATGTTTGTTTTTACTGAACCAATCAGGACTCTGCCATTTGATTCGCCATCAAGCACAGCTCGGAGCGACGCGATTTCGATGGGGTCGCCCAGCGGCGTGCCTGTCCCATGCGCCTCCACATAACCAATCTGCTGTGGCGAAACCTGGGCGTCTGCCAGTGCCCGTCGAATGACATCTTGTTGTGCCAGCCCATTGGGTGCCGTGAGACCATTGCTCCGCCCATCCTGATTTACGGCGGACCCGCGGATCAAAGCCAGGATATTGTCGCCATCCCGCCGCGCATCTGATAGACGCTTCAGCACGACCACGCCGCAACCTTCACCGCGCACATATCCATCTGCCTTCGCGTCGAATGTTTTACAGTGACCATCGGGAGAGAGCATCCGCGCCTGAGAGAATGTGATGGTCAGCTCCGGCGTCAGGATGAGATTCACGCCTCCCACCAAGGCGACGTCTGATTCGCCAGTTCGCAGGCTTTGACAGGCGAGATGTGTTGCCACCAACGATGAAGAGCAGGCTGTATCCACGGCCATGCTCGGGCCGCGCAAATCGAGAAAATACGATAAGCGATTCGCCGCGATGCTGTGCGCGCTGCCAGTTCCTGCGTACGCGTCGATTTGTTCGGGGTCATCAAATTGCAGGCGCGAGTAATCGTAACTGCTGATGCCCACGAAGACGCCGGCGCGCGTCCCTGCCAGCGAGTGAGGTGGGATCAAGGCATTTTCCAACGCTTCCCAGGTCACTTCCAAAAGGAGGCGTTGCTGCGGGTCCATGCGTGTAGCTTCGCGCGGGGAAATGCCAAAGAACCCCGGATCGAACAGGTCCACGCCATCGAGGAATCCGCCCCAACGCGAAGTGACCTTGCCGGGCGTTGCAGCATCCGACGCGTACAATTCATCCACATTCCAGCGGTCCGGCGGGACCTCGGTGATCGCGTCCACTCCCTTTCTCAGAAGTTCCCAGAAGGCTTGAGGATTTGGAGCCTTTGGGAAACGGCAGCTGAGGCCAATGATCGCAATGGGCTCTTTCGCAGATCGGGAGAAAGATTGCGTTGACTCAGGCAGCGCGTCTGGTTTCCTGGTTGGTTGAGCGTCCTTTGCCAGATAGTTCGCCAGCAGTTCAATCGTGGGGTAATCCCACGCAATGGTAGGGGAGAGCTTGCGGCTCAAGAAGACTTCCAGATCTCCTGTAAGGCTGACAGCCTGAACAGAGCCTAAGCCGTAATACGTGAAGGGTTGGCGTGGATCGATTGATGATGCATCCATTCCCAGCGTGGATGCGATGCGAGCGACGAGCCAAGATTGAATCGCTTCTGCCCTCACTCCTGACCCATGGCCCGACCCCCGAAGAGCGGGGGCAGGCGGGAGAGGGGAACGACTCACTTCCTCCCTCGGGGGAAGGATTTGGGATGCCGGCTTTGCCTTCCACTCGCCAACAACCTCAAGCGTATTTTCCAGGAATCCACTCTTGCAGGCGCGGCGTTGAATCTTTCCGCTGGAAGTCTTCGGAATGCTCATGGGTTTTACCAGGACGATGGCAAATACCTGCAGGTCATGCTTTTCGGCTACCGCCTGACGAATCGCGGAGGCCACTTCATGTACGTCAGGCTGCCGGCTCTGGCGCGTCACCTCTTGAACGATGACCAGTTGTTCCTTCCCTGCCTCTGTGACAGAAAAAGCCGCTCCTCCCCCGGGCTGCAAAGTCACATGGGCCGACTCGACCGTTAATTCAATATCCTGAGGATAATGATTGCTTCCATTGATAATGATCAAATCCTTCAGGCGGCCGGTAACATAAAGCCCTCCATCACGCAGGAAGCCCAGATCCCCTGTGCGCAAGAAAGGACCTTCGCCGGTACCGGCTACATAAGCCTGAAAGGTCTTTTGTGTCTCATCCGCTAATCCCCAATAGCCTTGAGCAACACTGGGGCCAGAAACCCATATCTCGCCGACCTGATCGGAGTCGCATTTCTCCAGAGTTGAGGGATGGACAATCACGATCTTCTGGTCAATCACGGCCTGACCGCAATTCACCAGGGTCATGGAACTCTCATCATTCGGCGAAGCAAGCAGGACGAGGTCCTGCTCGAGAGATTTCCGGTCGATCGTCAATGTACGAGGCTCTGATGGGCCATCCCCTCCAGAAACGATCAACGTGCCCTCTGCCATGCCAAAGCACGGGTAGAAAGCTGACTTTCGAAAGCCGGCCCTTTCAAAGGTCCGCGCGAAGCGTTCCAATGTCTCCGGGCGGATCGGTTCGGCCCCGCAAAAAGCCAGGGACCATGAACTCAGATCGAGCGAGTCAATTTGTTGGGGCGTGAGCTTATCCACGCACAGGTCATAGCCAAAGTTTGGCGCGCCGCTGATGGTCGCTTTATAGCGGCTCATCGCTTCGAGCCAGCGGAACGGGCGCTGCAGGAACGACACAGGGGACATGATCGTGGTATGTGCGCCGAGGTAAACCGGTTCGAGCAGGCCGCCGATCAAGCCCATGTCGTGGTAACTTGGCAGCCAGAATACCCCCACGGCGTTTGAATCGATCTGGAACCCGCGCCGAATCGCTTCCAGATTGTGCAAAAGGTTGCGATGACTCAGCATCACTCCTTTGGGTTGGCTGGTCGAACCGGATGTGTACTGCAGGAAAGCCAGAGTCTCCGATGAGATTTGGGGAGGATGCCAATCCGCTTCGATCCCCGCTGGAAGCTGCTCCGTGTTTAGCCAGTGCAGCGCCCCAAGCTCGGGCGCGTGTTCAAAGCGCTGCTCGATGTTTTGAAGAATTGCAGATGTGGTCAATGCGAAGGATGATTTTGAGTCCGCAACCATGGATTGGATGCGCGGCGCCGGGCGATTCAGGCGCGGGGGATAGGCAGGGACTGCCGTCACACCGGCATAAAGACAGCCGAAGAAAGCTGCAATGTAATCAAGCCCGGGAGGATACAAAAGAAGGGCACGCTCACCGCTGGCCCCCAGACTCTGGAGCCATGCTCCAATCGCGCGCGCACGCTCGTCCAATTCAGCAAAGGTAAGGGTGATGGTCTCGGATTCACTATCCTGTAAGTATCTATAAATCAAATGACTGGCGTCTTGATCTGTTCTCCACCTGAGCAAGTCCACGAGCGTATCCGGTAAAGATGATGAATTGATCATTGGGCCCTATGATCCTTTATAATGCAGACCTATAAGACAAAATTTATCGATTTATAACACAAAAGCGATGGTTCTTTTATCAATCTATCGGGGGATAGAAACTAAGGGCTGGAGGGAAGGCTAGAAAACCAGATACCCGATCAACACACAGACGATCGGAACGATCAGAGTATCCAGCTCTCTCAGTGGAAGCACATCCACCACTGCCGCTGTCAGGGCGATCCAGGTGATGGGGAGGAAAAACCTGCTGAGAGGCCCGCTGAAGAATCCCAGCAAGATAAAGATTTCAAGGACCAGCATGCTCATCAGCCAGCCGCCCATAAAAACGCAGCCAGCGCGCGCTATGCTCTTTCCCGGAGACCAGGGCAGGCGGGAGGAGACATGGCGGAGGCCGAAGAGTTCCGCGCTCCCAACGCCTCCACACAGGATCGTCAGCGCCGGGAGGCCATAAAGCGAATCCTTCCAGTAGATGACTGTCATGGCGATCAGAACAATGCTGTATAAGATCGGGCCGTAGAGCATCTCCCGCCGATTTCCTGTAAGTGTCATGGCCTTGACAGCGGCTTCATCTCTGATGATGCCGGTCCCAATCAACGCAAAGTAGATAATGGCGGCAAGTGGGACCAGCGCTGCCAGCCACCGTCCATTCTGGACATCGGGATACATCAGCCAGCACAGGACGAAGATCGACCCGGTGCCAATGTAGATGAGCGCCCGGCTCAATGTGTTCTTGATGAATCCATGTTGTGCAAGAAAGTACATGAGGCGTAGAAAAGCAAGGAGGATGATAAAAGTAAAGAGGGCGGCCAGATAAGAGTTCATCTCAACTCCGTGTGTTTATCTGAAACACCAAAGAATCCAAAAGGAAACACCGATCATCCGGTAAAAGCGATGGTGCAAGCTCGTGCAGTGTCACACAAAAGTACTTCTCTGCCATCAATTGCTTGACATTGATTCCTGCGAAACGTATAATCCTACTTAGTAGGTCTTTTTTATCTTTGTTTTACATAAGGGGACGCACAAAATCCAAATTATTTGATGCACTGGCTTGTATTCCGCGATCAGAAGGAACAGACCCGTGATTCAACCGAGGACTTTTAAGCTCATACTCAAAGACGATTCAAGTTCCGGCAAGGAACTCGAACTTACGCGTCCGGAAATCATTATCGGTCGCGACCCCGGCGTTGACCTGGTCATCCCGTCCCCGGCTGTTTCCCGTCGTCATGCCAGGCTGATGCGCGATGGCGAGACATACATGCTGGAAGACCTGGGAAGCAGTAATGGCACCTTCGTCAACGGTGAGAGATTAAGGGGACGCAGCGCTCTAAAATCCGGCGACCAAATCCGATTGGGGCAGGCCATCACGATTACATATCAGGCACTCGAACCGGTCGTGCCCGTCTTCGATATCAAACCACTCCCGGAACAAACAGCCGTAGCTGTGGCTCCCGGCTCCCTGCAAACGGTTGTGGGGGAGGCTCCGGGCCTGAGTGCTTCCAACATGGCTCCTCCGCAGTTGAGCGTGGTCATTGCCGGTGGCAGCTCACAGGTCCACACACTGACGCGCCCGGTGATGACCCTTGGCCGCGTCGAGGGCAATGACATTATCATCCCCTCGCAAATTGTTTCCAGTCACCATGCCCGGCTGGAACGGACGGATATCGGCGGTTATAGGCTGATCGTTTCCTCAGATGCCAAGAATCCCGTGTTGTTCGAAGGCCGTCCAGTGGAGGGCTCGCGCGTCTTGCATCACGGGGATACGCTCCGCATCGGCAGTCTGGACCCCGGCCTGATGGTCACCCTGACGTATAACGCGCCCGCTGAGGCGACCCAGGGCATCCAGCGGGACATTGTGTTCGGCGACAAGACTCTGATCCAGATTGGGCGTGACCCCAGCAATCAGGTTGTGCTCAATGCTCCGAACGTGTCGCGCTTCCATGCCCAGGTCGAACGGGTGGGCCAGCGATACCGTGTCGTGGATCTTCGCAGCTCAAACGGGACATTTGTCAACGGAGAACGCATTGACGGCGCAGTCTGGCTCAAGCCTAATGATTCCGTCCGCATCGGACAGTATCGTTTTGTGCTGGGGAAGGATCAGCTTGCCAGCTACGACGACAGCAAGGGGCTGAAGGTCGATGTCATTCGGTTAAACAAATGGGTGCGCAAGGACCTGAATATCCTGCAGGATATTTCGGTTGCATTCCAGCCGCGCGAGTTTGTAGTGGTCGTTGGACAAAGCGGCGGCGGGAAATCCACTTTCCTGGATGCGGTTGCCGGTTATCGTCCGGCCACGCCGCCTTCGCGCGTACTGGTCAATGACATCGATGTCTACACCCAGTTCGATGCGATCCGCAATGACATTGGGTATGTCCCGCAAAAAGACATCATCCACATGGAGTTGACGGTTTACCAGGCTCTCGATTACGCAGCACAGTTGCGTATGCCTCCCGATACATCCAAAGAGGAGCGGCACAAGCGGGTGATGGAGGTATTGCAGGACCTGGACCTCGTACATCGGCAGGATGTCCAGATCAGCGGGTTGAGCGGCGGACAACAGAAGCGCGTCTCGATCGGTGTTGAGTTGTTGACGAAGCCCGGCCTCTTCTTCCTCGACGAGCCCACATCGGGGTTGGACCCAGGAACTGAAACCGCTTTGATGCAGTTGATGAGGCGCCTGGCAGATCAGGGCCGCACCATTATCCTCATTACTCATGCCACCAAGAACGTGATGCTGGCGGATAAGGTCATCTTCCTCGCACGCGGAGGTTACCTGGCCTGGTTCGGCCCGCCCGAAGAGGCGCTGGAGTATTTCGACGAATATCGCTCTGAACGCGAGCGCAGGGCTGGCAAGATCGAATTCGATGAGATCTATGCCATCCTCGACAATTCCAGTCATGGCAAAGCGGAAGATTGGGCCAAACGCTATCGCGAGAGCAAGGCCTATCAGAAGTATGTTGCGAAACCGCTGGAGGAGAAAATGTCTCCGGCGCGGGAAATCACGGTGCCGCAGCCCGCAAGGACGGTCCAGAAAACGACCGCTCCAGCCACCAAGCATACTTCGGCTTTAAGTCAATTCCTCATCCTTTCCGCGCGCAACGTAAAGATACTGACGCGCGACCGCTTTGCGCTCGGATTGATGCTGGCGACCGCACCGGTGGTCAGCCTTCTGGATGTCATCCTGGCGGTTGTCCTGGGGCGTAATCCTTTTGCCTTCCAGAATGGTGAGATGGCCAACGTGATGATCACGCTGTTCCTGCTGACCATTTACGGTGTCATGGTGGGCGGCATCTCTCAAATGCGGGAGATCGTCAAGGAACAGGATGTGTATAAGCGGGAGCGGCTCGTCAATTTGCAGATCCTGCCTTATGTGCTTTCCAAGATCTGGGTGGCGGGGCTGCTGGCGCTCTATCAGGCGCTGGTCTACACGGTCGTCCATTACCTTGCCTTCCAGATGCCCGGGGGCGTTTCAGAATTCATCCAGGTCTACATCACCATGGCGCTGGCTACCCTGGCGGGTATGATGCTGGGCCTGTTCGCCTCTGCGCTCGCTCCGAATGCGAATTCGGCGCCGTTGCTGGTCATTATCCTGATGCTCCCGCAGATCGTTCTGGCGGGTGCGCTGGTGCCGCTGCCAACTTTTGTGTCGGCGCCGACTTCGACCCGTTGGGCTTTCGAGGCGTTGATGAGCATCACCGGGACCGGTTCGGATGTAGCCAAGGATATTTGCTGGGCTTTGCCCGCCGATGTCCGCAAGGCGATGACTCTGGAAGAGAAGAAAGCCCAGGGCTGTAACTGCATGGGGATAGCCATGCTGCACCAGGACAGTTGTAATTATCCAGGCCTGGGACAGTTCTATAACCCGGCTATCGATCAGCCTCCTCCAACCGAGCCAGCCCCGCTGGGCGATCCGCCTCCGGAACCGGTCATTCCGGAGCGCCCGGTCGAGCCGGCAGATCAATCTGACAATGTGGCAATGGCGGATTTCTTTACCAAGCTGAAAGCCTGGGAGACCCAGGCAACTGCCATTCAGGATGCTTATAAACAGCAAATTACAGATTTCCAGGCAAAGTCTGAGCTGTACAAAAGCGAAGTGGTTGCGTATCAGCAAGAGCTGATCAAATGGCAGATTGCGCAGGCTTCCGCTGTCACCCCTGCAGAAGGTGTTATGAATACCTTCTACACAGGCATCGGATGGTC
The DNA here is from genome assembly GCA_029782225.1 of Chloroflexota bacterium. Taxonomy (GTDB): domain Bacteria; phylum Chloroflexota; class Anaerolineae; order Anaerolineales; family Villigracilaceae; genus JAKOVF01. The sequence goes on from JAKOVF010000370.1 coordinate 63,685, forward strand.
GTTCGTTGACAAGGAAAACCCGGCGGCCTACTGGAAACAGATCATTACCACCTGGGTGGTGCAGCTGGGCATCATAGCGATTTTGTTTGTGGCGATCCTGTTCCTGCAAAAGCGAAAGGATGTCATCTAAGTATGATGCGGAAGCTGCGACAGGGTTTCTACCTGCTTACCATCGTTGTCATGCTCAGTGCCTGTGGCGGCGGAAGCGACATTGCGAGACAGTCTACGCTTGACGCGATCAGCGCGTCGGTGCGGCTGACCGCGACAGCCGATGCCTCCGGGCAACTGGACCCGCAGGCGGCGGTCGAGACTGCTCAAGCGATCGCCACCGCCAATGGTCAAGCTGTGGCCGTGACCCAGTCCGCGCAGAATGCGCTGAGTGTTGAGGATCAATCTGCAACAGCGACCGCCGAAGCGCCCATCCTGGCAGCACTGCCTAAATACGGAGTCGATCCGAAGGCTGGTCACGTCGCCTGGATTCATCCACCTGCGACAGTGGAGACCTCCGGTTACATGTCCTATGACTACGTCAATAATTTCATTGCCACCGTGGCAAAGGACTTTGTGGTCTCCGGCGATATCTACTGGGATACGCAATACGGCACCTCAGGCTGCGGCTTTGTCCTGCGTTCCGATGGGAACAAGAACGCGCTCAATCAGTATATGGCGATCCTCACACGCGGTGCCAGCGGGCATCTGATCTTCGCGTTCATGAAGAACGGCAAGGTCATCACCGGTCGCGATATTTACGCGTACGGGAAGGATCCAAACTTTGTGTGGGGGAACAAGGTCACGAATCGTTTGACGGTGGTTGGCCGTGGCAGCAAGTTCGATCTTTACACCAACGATACGTTGATCGGCCAGATTGATGCCAGCGCTCCGCCGGCATTACCAGGGCTGCCAGATCCGCCACAGAAACCACCTCCCGGGTCGGATGTGAGCATCATGGACGGCTATAAGAGCCAGTTGGCGCAATACAATGAGACCGTGGACCAGATCAAGAGGGATTATGCCGCCCGCCAGAGAGAGGCTCAAAACTCGAATCTGGTTTTCGAGCGTGGGTTCATTGCGCTGGTGGTGTTGAGCGAATCCGGGCACTCGACATGCACGTTCAATAATACATGGCTGTGGATGATCGATGATTGATGGATCCCGGTGGTCGAGCAGCCTTGCACATTCGATAGTGAATTCAAAATGAAATGTGCGGGGTAGCCCCGAATGTACTTGGAAGGGCGCATCGAGACCACCGATTTCAAGACATTCTTTATTTTCTTCCACGTTGTTGGTCTCGATATGTCCCGCCAAAAACGGGCGGGATTACTCGACCAACGGATTCTTCTTAATTTCTTAATCGTATGGAGCACAAATGGCAAAATCTACGTGGATCGGGAAGAGCCTGAGTAGCAGGTATCAGATCGAGGAAATGCTGGGGCAGGGGGGCATGTCAGCCGTCTATAAAGGGACGGATCCAAACTTGAAGCGGGTGGTGGCGATCAAGATGATCCATCCGCACCTCTCCAGTGACCCGGATTTTGTCAAGCGGTTCGAGGAAGAAGCCACGGCCGTGGCACAGTTGCGCCATCCCGGTATCATCCAGGTCTACGATTTCAACCATGATGATGATGTCTACTACATGATCCTCGAATTTGTGCCGGGGGAAACGCTCCAGGATCACCTCAAGCGGCTGAACACGGCCGGACGGAAATTGTCGATTGTGAAGGCCATCGAATATATGGCAGAAGCCTGCGATGCGGTGGATTACGCCCATCAGCGCGGCATGATCCACCGCGACATCAAACCGGCAAACCTGATGTTAAATGTCCTGGGACAGATCATCCTGATGGATTTTGGTATCGCCAAGATTGTCGGTGGTCAGCGGCATACAGCGACCGGGGCAGTGGTCGGGACGGCCATGTACATGTCGCCGGAGCAGATCAAGGGTCAGAGCCCGGACCGCCGCACGGATATTTACTCTCTGGGTGTGACGCTCTACGAAATGGTTAGCGGTCAGCCGCCCTTCGAAGCTGACTCGGCGATGACCCTCATGATGATGCACGTCAACGATCCGGTCCCGGACCCGAGGAAGCTTAATCCCGATGTGCCGGATGATCTTGTCGCGGTGATCAACAAGGCGCTCGCCAAGAACCCGGACGACCGGTATCAGACCTGCGCGCAAATGGCCGCCGCCTTGCGAAACGTGCTGGCACGGATCAAGTCTGGCAAATCGGTTGACGCTGCACTTCTTGGCGGGACGATGGTGGAGGATTCGCCTCTCGCGGGTGTCGGAAAGACCGCCTTCGAGACTCCGCTCCCGGCAGGGAAAGGGACGGTTGTTGAGACCGGTCCAAAGCCGTCCGTTCCACAGGGAACCTTCGTCGAAACAGGGCCGCTCTCCACAGGTCCAAGAGGGACCATGGTAGAAGATCGGACTCTGGCGAGCTCCGGGGCAGGCGGAGGAGGAACGGGAAGATATCAAACAGGAACTGCTGTTGGAGGCACTGGATCCAGGCCGATACCCCCGGCTGCTTCTCCCAGCAAAGCGCCGGCGAAACTGGCTTTGCCAATCATCGGTGCCGGGGTCGTCCTTCTCCTGTGTCTGGCGGCTGGCGGCGTCTTCGCGGCCAGCAAGCTGTTCGGCGGCAGAGGCGCGGCAACGACTCCTACGAGTGCGATTCCGATTGTTGCCCCCATCAACACACCCGTGGAGACTCCCACCACGATGCCAACGGTGGAGGCTCTTCCAACAGAGACTCCCACCGAGACGGCGGTTCCAAGCCCGACTGAGCCGGCAGGACCTTACGTGCGCATCGATTCAATTACCGTTGACAGCGATAACCGCTATGTTGTAACCTACGAAACCTTTGGTTATACCGAGCAGTTACCGGGCATGCATGTACACTTCTTCTTCAACACGGTATCGCCAGAAAATGCCGGTGTACCGGGGTCAGGCCCGTGGATCCTTTATGGTGGACCGCGCCCGTTCACCAAATACCGTGTATCGGACCGCCCAAGCGCAGCCACCCAGATGTGCGCACTGGTTGCCAACTCCAATCATTCCGTACAGCCCAACAGTGGAAACTGCGTGGATCTGCCCTGATGTTTCCTCTGTGAGACTCTCCATGAGAGATTAGCAGGAACACCGCTTGAACTTCAGCCTGAGACTTCTCTCGCTTCTCCTGTTCTGGCTGGTCCATGCCTGCGTTCGTTATTATGCCGAATCAAATTACCTGGTTGACGCGGTCCTTCTGGGGTTGGTATTGCTTATGCTCACACGCCCGGTTTTAGCACAACATAATGTCATCAACGAAGCGCGCGCCCATGCCTGGAAGATCGTCCAGGACTATGGGAATACCCCTCTGGCACGTTTTACCCTATTTGAGGACAAGTTGTATTTTTTCAACTCGGGTGGTTCGATGGTGTCATATGTGCTGAAGGGAAGAGTGGCCATCACTCTGGGCGACCCAATCGGCCCGAGCGCTGACTTATGTAGTTGTATTGTTGATTTCAAGGAATTCTGCGGGAAAAACCATTGGCTGCCGGTGTTCTATCAGGTGCTTCCCGATCATCTGACGGCTTACAACCTGGCAGGATTCGACGCCATCTGTATTGGTCACGATGCAATTGTGGATTTAGCGACTTTTACATTGGCTGGCAGTGGAAGCAAGAATATCCGCAATTCGTTCCATAAGATGGTTCGCCTCGGTTATAAAGCGCAGGTCTGTGACCCGCCGCATCCACCTTCTCTAATGAAGGAACTCCTGCAGGTCAGCGATGAGTGGCTTTCCACGCGGGGCGGATTTGAGATTGGCTTCTCACTCGGCCAGTTGGATGAGGAATACTTGAATACGTGTCCGATCATCCTTGTCCGCGATGAGGAAGGCCGGGCCGAGGCTCTCGCGAACGTCATCTTTCAATTCCAGACCAATGAGGCGATCATCGATCTGATGCGCTGCCGTCCTGATTCCAGGAATGGCCGCATGGATTACCTGTTCGTGTCTGTGCTGCAATGGGCCAAGGAGCGCGGCCTGGCAACTTTCAATCTCGGCTTTTCACCATTCAGCGGCGTTGGGGAAGACTCGAATTCCACATCGCTTGAACGCGCCCTGCGGCGTGTCCACGAGTATACAAATCGATTCCTGGATTTTCGAGGACTCCATTTTTTCAAAGGAAAGTTCAACCCGATCTGGTCCCCGCGTTATGTGGTCTATCCCGGATTCGCCAGCATCCCTCTCGTCGCCCTGGGTATCATGCGTGCCTACAAGGTTGACCAGTTGATTCGCCGTTATCTGTTCCCTAGACGCTAAATTTGCTGGTGCGGATATCCATCACGGATAGGATTTCATGGGGTTGTCAATAGGGTCAGAGCATCATCAACGGAATTTGCCAGTTTGACGGCTTCCGCAAGCAACGCTTGTAAGCGGCACGGGTACGCGGTGCCTCTCGGCGATGAAACTCAGCTGTACCGCGGCTGCACTGCAATATTATTGTTTGAAGTGGATATCCGGCGCCGCGCCAATGTTCATCGAAACATATGACAAACATCTATTGTATCCCGCTCTGAAAGAACCTATAATACTGCTAGAAACTAACGAATCTGCAAAGTCAGGTTCTTTGCAGTTAGGTAGCAATTCACTGCTCTGGTGTGGCTGAAAAATTCTGTGAGTCGGCTCTTGCGCGACTTGTGGAAATGGCTTCGAGACGTTCACTGGGTATCGGGGTAGGAGAAGTTAAGGTTGACTGGATTGGCGTGGGAGGGCAGCATCATGGTTATTGCAGCAGATTCATCTCAAGCTTCTGTTCTCTTCCAGATGCTCAATTTGAAAAAGCTAACTCTGAAATAAGTGTCCATGTCGATCAGGTGCTTGCCTTTGGATGACATGGTGAAGTCCGCCCGGGAGTGTAGGACGGGGAATTATGAAAAGTCAACAGTGAACTCTTCACCGCCTGGAAAAGAGAACAGAAACCATGAATTTCCGAATGAAGACTAACAGTGTTTTGCTGTCCCTGCAGGTTGAATAGGTTCCATGTCTGATTTTATTTGGACTAACTGAATTCGAATACTTTAGTTCTTTCTGACGCTCTTAATGGCATTGCAAATGAAATTAGAGTTACCTTTGATCCAGATCCGATGTGGAAAGCGGTTCTGACCGGTAGCCAGGAATGACTGCAGTTTGTGCCCGTTTTACTAGCTAACAGCCGACGAACCTCGGACGTGTCGGAATGGCGGAGCGTTTCCGAATCGCTCTCTGCGATACGGAAAATTGAGGCGAGGTGTCGACGAGCTGCAAACGATGGTGCCGCACCAGCAAAGTTTAGAAGGACTTTGCAAATATGCAAAGCAGATTAATGTATATAAGAGACCGCTGAGAGGCGCCTAACAAACTTGCAAAGTTTCTGCAATTGTGGTAGTATACACATATAGACAGGTCGGACTACAAATTTAGCTAGTATTTGGGGATTTATTGTTATCTTACGCATAGCCGTTCAATATGATTGCTAATTATTGGACAGCAGCGTCTGATTTCTGTGATAAATGGGGAAGCGACAACCAGCATTTGTGAAAATGTAGGGGCGGAGCATATCACTTTCACCGAATGATCTCCAAAGCCTGTTTCCTTTTCGCCAAACAATTATGAGGATCGCCACCGATCTTCTTATTCTTCTTGTAATCCTTCTGATCTTCTTTCGTGTGCACGGCTGTTGTGGATCGGCGATTTTCTCATAGTTCAGGATACTTTGCAGTCAGCTGATGTGATTCACGTTATCGCCGGGGAAGACTATCGCACACATCACAATTTCGTTTGAAACTCAGAGAAAAGACAACATCACAAATGGACACTCGGTTACGCATCGGCCTTCTGGTAGACTCAGTTTTCTGGCCTCTATGGGCATTCACCGCTATAGAGCGCATCATCCGCTCCAACTTCGCCGAGTTGGCCCTGGTTGTATTGAATCAGTCGCCGCCCGGGAGCGGCTCTTCATTATCGACCTTCTGGCAGGAACGGGATCATTTGCTCTATCATTGGTTCAATGCCTTCGATCAGAAAGTCTTCATCCGGAACCAGAATGCATTGACCCCGGTCGATGCGACACGAATTTGCACGAGCGTCCCCACTTTGGAAGTGAAACTCGTGACTGAAAATGGGGCACAACACCTCTGTGCCGCAGATATAGAACTAATCAAGTCTTATCAACTTGATATATTATTTAAGCTTGGATCTGGTGCTCTACGTGGTGATGTGCTGTCTTCTGCCAGGTATGGCATTTGGGTATATCGTTGGGGTGATCATCGCAAGATCGAAGACGGGCTTACCGGATTTTGGGAGGTCGTAAACAAATGGCCCGAGACTGGCGCAGCACTACAACAACTTGGGGCTGATGAAAAGAAAAACAGGACGCTTTTTGAATCCTGGTACTTCAATTATCCTTTCTCGCCGGCTCGCAGCAGGAATTACATTTTATGGTCGGCATCATCCTTTTTGCCGCGCCAGGTCGAGCGCCTGCATCGATTGGGTGGGGAGAAATATTTTGAGGAAAGAAGCAAAGGCCATGTGGATGAAGTTCCAGGTCCGCTGAAACCCAACCGCGTTCCTTCCAACCTGATGGTCTTGTGGATCATGGCAAGGCTGGCGGTAAGGAATCTGCTGGAGGTGTCTCGCCGGAGCTTTTACCGGGAGCAATGGGGCCTTCTGTTTCGAGTTGACCGAGATGGCGAAAAGGGTATATCTGCCTTCAAGAAGATCACACCGCCAAACGATCGATTCTGGGCTGACCCGCATGTGATCTTTAAGGCGCCCAATTATTACGTCTTTGTCGAAGAGTACCTATATCAGACCAAAAGGGGCCATATTTCGGTGATCGAAGTGGATGGAAAGGGTAATTACAAACCACCAGTTCCCATCCTGAAAAAAGATTGTCATTTATCCTTCCCTTTCGTGTTCGATTGGAAGGGACAGTATTATATGATCCCTGAATCAGCAGAGAAGAGGACCATTGAACTTTACGAATGTATTAAATTCCCTGATCAATGGCAATTCAAGACTACGCTGATGAAGGATGTAAATGCTGTCGACACGACACTGTTTTATCTTCATGAAAAGTGGTGGTTGTTCACTGCAATTGCAGAAGAAGAGGCGGCGGCCCCGCAAGTCGAGTTGTTCCTCTTCTACTCAGATCAGCTCTTCACAGATCGATGGCATGCACATCCGATGAATCCGATCGTTTCAGACGTCAAGCGGGCGAGGGCTGCAGGTAGCATCTTCCTGCAAGATGGGGTGTTGTTCAGACCATCCCAGGATTGTTCGAAATCTTATGGATACGGTTTTGACTTGAACGAAATCATCACTCTCTCAGATATGGAATATTGCGAGAAAACGATGGTATCTGTCAGACCTGACCAGTTCGGTAGAATCCTCGCAACTCATACTTATGCAAAAGATGGGAATTTGACAATCATTGACGCGCTTACACGTCAATTTAAATGGGCTAAAACAGCATGATCAGTTCTGGTCGGGAAGTCTCTTCAACAGCAAGCGAGGGAAGCATGGGACAACTGCCTGTACTTGACCTCGTGGTGAAGCTTTGCACCGCACTGGCAGCAGAAGAAATAAGCTATTGCCACTGGAAGAGTAATACCGCTTTAGATCGCTCAGCTAGCGGTGATAATGATCTGGATTTGCTGGTAAATCGAGCTCATGCTGAGCGCTTCACGCGAATTCTATATCGATTAGGTTTTAAGGAGACATTGTCTCCGAGCGAGGAAGAATTACCTGGCGTGCGTGATTACTATGGCTATGACTTTGAAACAGGGCGCTTGGTCCACGTTCATGTCCACTTTCAATTGATTTTCGGAAATGATCTTTCCAAGAATTATCGATTGCCCCTGGAAAAAGTCTATCTGAAATCTTCGATACAGGATGGTCTGTTCCGCGTCCCCGCGCCGGAATTTGAGTTGGTTATCTTTGTGATCCGTATGGTTTTGAAACATTCGACATGGGATTCGATCCTGATGCGGCAAGGTCACCTTTCCCCTTCTGAACGGCAAGAGCTAGGATATCTATCGGCGCCCGATGTTGTGTCCAAAGCGCAGATGATCCTGCAATATGTTCCAGGACTGAGTACCAGCCTCTTCAACGAGTGTCTCCATGTCCTCCAGCCTGGTTGCTCGTTGTTGAAGAGAATCAGGGTTGGCGAGCAATTACAAAAGGTGCTTCAATCGAGTGCACGTCGTCCTCACTTATTGGATATTCTTGTAAAATTTCTGCGACGTCTGTGGTGGCCAGTCCGGGGCAGGATTTTCAGGTCTGAACCCAAGAATCGAATGGCAAGTGGTGGGTTGTTTATTGCAGTTGTCGGTGGAGATGGTGCAGGCAAGACAACATTGATAAACGAATTGGATCTATGGCTTTCTGAGAAATTCGAAGCTGAAAAGCTGCATATGGGAAAGCCTCGTTGGTCCTGGGCGACCATCGTGATACGAGGAATCTTAAAGATGGGTACCCTCTTGCGATTCTATCCCTTCGAAGGCGATGTGTATGAGGAATCCAATCAGTTGCATGGGCTTCCGTGGTTTTTTCGAGCAGTTTGCACAGGGCGCGACCGTCACCTGACCTATCTGCAAGCGCGGCGCTCTTCATCGAACGGAAGCCTGGTGTTATGTGATCGTTATCCCTTTCCAGACTTTATGAAAATGGACGGGCCGCAATGCAAGTCCGCAATAGCCAATTTAAAAAAAACGAACCGGTTTCTGGAGTTCCTGTCCAGCATGGAAGAAGCCTATTATCAGCAAATAAAACAACCTGACTTGTTGATCGTTTTGAAACTAAATCCAGAAATTGCGGTTCAGCGAAAACCTGAAGAAACAGCAGTATCGGTTCGAGCACGGTCGTCAGAAGTGTGGGCCTTGGAGTGGGAGAAACTATCAGCTTTTGAAATCGATGCGAGCATGCCTAGGGAAGAAGTGCTCTCTCAAGCAAAAACGCTCGTCTGGGAATATCTTTAGTAATGTCAACTATCGGTCGTCCAATCAAATTCATCTCGGGCTTGTTATCCGATCAAGGATTAACCAGAAAGGCCTATCTAAATGCCCTGACCGTGGTTCTTGACTATGGGGCAAGTCTGATCGTTGGTTTTCTCATTACACCGTTGATGGTTGCGGGCCTTGGAAATTATGCCTTCGGGATGTGGCAGGTTTTGAATCGCCTGATCGGATATATCACGCCCGCCAGTGGCCGCCCCGGATTTGCCTTGAAAGCCACACTTGCTAACCAGCAGGCCTCCACGGATTATGACCAAAAACGCCGCTATGTGGGCAGTACTTTCCTCATCTGGCTGTTGTTTTTACCACTTTTAATCGGCATCGGCGGGACCGTTAGTTGGTTTGTGCCTGACTGGGTGCATTCGCCACCGGCTTATGTTTGGGTCGTGCGCGCGGTTGCGGCATTGCTCGTCTTGAACATGATTGTTGACACCCTGTCATCTATCCCGCAGGTGACTCTTCAAGGTGAAAATCTTGGCTATAAACGCATGGGGATGTCGGTAGTATTGGTATTTTTAGGTGGGAGTTTAACCTGGCTGGCTTTGTATCTTCAGACAGGCATCGTTGGTGTCGCAGCGGCAGTGGTGGCCTCAACTTTGGCAACGGGTTTGTTTTATCTGTGGGTTGTGCATAACTATGCTCCGTGGTTTGGTGTTGCCTGGCCCAAACCTGCTGATACTCGTCAGATGCTGGGTTTAAGCTGGTGGTTCATGGGATGGAATCTGGTCACGAGTTTAATGTTGGCAAGTGATGTTGTAGTTTTGGGTGTGCTAAACTCCGTCGATTCAGTGACAAATTACACGCTTACGAAGTATGTACCCGAGACACTCATAGGCGTCCTCGTTATCATTATTTTTGGAATTATTCCCGGGTTAGGCAGCATCATTGGAACCGGAGACAATCAACGGGCAGTCCGCCTAAGAAGCGAAATCAACTCATTTATCTGGCTGGCTGCAACAGCGTTCGGTGGATCAATCTTGATATGGAATGGGACCTTCATTTCCCTATGGGTGGGATCAGAACATTACTCTGGTCATTTGCCTAATCTATTGATTGTCATTGGGGCCATGCAGTTGGTTTTCATTCGGAGCGATGGGAACATCATCGACCTAACTTTGCGGCTGAGTCAGAAGGTACTTCTTGGTCTGTTGTCCGTCATCGCCTCAGTTGTCACTGCTAGTTTGCTGGTTGGTGTTTTCAAACTTGGCATTGTCGGCCTGTGTATCGGCATCATAGCAGGGAGATTGATTATCAGCTTGGGTTATCCCATCCTGATTGGAAGATTTCTTGGCACGCCATTCTCGTCTCAGCTACGCGGCATGCTGCGGCCATTTGCTGTGACCATCGTGTTGTTCCTGATATCAACGGTGTTCAGCAGTTGGTCCTCATTCCCTGCCTGGTCGGGTTTGAGGGGATGGCTGCTCTTCCTTCTTTCAGCTAGTTCAACCGGTGTCATCATGCTGTTCGTGTCCTTTTATGCGGGCTTATCCAACGCTCAGCGACAGAACATTGCACGCCGTATCAGAGCCATGGCAGAAACCGCCGGTTCCTCATAGCGGCATGAAAGGTTGTGTAGATGAACCCGAAAATGCATATGCCGCGCGCGCGGAAACAGCCTCGTCTGATTGAAATTGTTGGACCGGCAGGGGCAGGGAAGACCACTCTGAGTCAGGTGCTCAGCCGCCATGGTGAACATATTCATTTGACCAGTTTCCCGGATGTTCGAAGAATTTCCGATGCGCCTTTCTTTATCTGGAACGGGCTTCAAATATCCCCCACGCTGCTGGGTTTACCACAAAGCGGAAGTAGAAGGCTGGGACGCCGAGAATTCGCGTGGTTATCCATTCTCAACGGGTGGCCCCGCAAGCTCAAAAAAGATTGGGCAAAAAATGAAGTCATTCTTCTAGACCAGGGACCGGTCTATCTGCTGGCTGAAACAAGGGAATTCGGTCCTGAATACTTGAAGAAACCTGAGTCGGATGCCTTTTGGCAGCGCTTATATTCACGCTGGGCCGATACACTGGACGTGATCGTCTGGCTGGATGTATCGGATGATGCGAGTTTACTCAAACGGATCCGTAACCGGGACAAAGAGCACCCGATCAAGAATGAATCAGTTGAATCGGCTCTGGAGTTTTTAGCCCGCTTTCGTAAGGCGTATGAACAGGTCATTTCAAATTTGTCCACAATTTGTCCTGGCCTACGAATTCACCGGTTTGATACAGGCCAAGAAACACCGCAGGAAATTGCAGATCAGTTGTCAGTCGAATTCAGTATCTCATCCTAAACCAACATATGAACATTATGAAAGAACGATTGGCATTTTTTTTACCGGGGCTGTATGAAGGAGGAGCTGAGCGCGTCATCCTTAACCTGGTCGAGGGGATATCTACGCGCGGCTACCCCGTTGACCTGATCCTGGCTCGGGCAGAAGGGCCCTATATGGTGCAGGTACCCGATTCGGTGAGAGTCGTAGATCTAAAAGCCTCGCGCGTGATGAATAGCATCCCTGCGCTCGTCCATTATCTTCACCAGGAACGGCCTGCTGCCTTGCTCTCTGCATTGTTTGCGAATGTGATTGCCCTTGTAAGTCGCCGCATGAGCGGCGTTCCTGTGCGACTCGTCATTAGTGAACACAATATCCTTTCTTCAGTCACCCAAAACCAGGCTGATCTTCGCTGGCAATTCTATCCACAACTGGCAAGATGGTTCTACCCCTGGGCGGATGGAATCATAGCAGTCTCAAATAGCGTGGCTGACGATCTGGTAAACACAACCACGATTTCCCGTGATCGCATCCGGGTTGTATACAACCCGGTGGTGAATTCCATGTTGGGTGAGAAATCCATGACAAAGATGGATCATCCGTGGTTCAGACTGGGTGAGCCCCCGGTCATCGTGTCGGTTGGGCGATTAACCACGCAAAAGGCCTTCGATGTATTGATCCAAGCATTTACCCAGCTTCGACAAAAGCATGCGGCCCGACTATTGATACTGGGTGAGGGGGAGGACCGTCCAATGCTTGAATCTCTGGTCAGGCAGTTAGGCTGCGAACAGGATGTGTGTCTCATGGGATTCGTGCAGAATCCTTATCCGTACATGGCCCGTGCCTCGTTATTGGCGCTTTCATCCAGATGGGAAGGCCTGCCGACTGTCTTGATCGAAGCCCTCTATCTCGGTACGCCTGTTGTTGCTACAGATTGCCCGGGAGGTTCGCGGGAGATCCTGAAAAATGGAGAGTACGGCCAGTTAGTCCCGGTGAACCAGCCTAGTGTCCTGGCTGATGCGATGGCAACCTGCCTGATCGGCGGCACGCATCGCCCTCCGAGAGAAAGTTGGGAACCCTACGGTCTGGATTTTGCGATGGATCAATATCTGAATCTGCTGCTTGGAGTTTAGTCGTGCGAAAAGTCGCCTATTGGTCATCCTTGCTACTGCTGTTTGTCATTCCATGGGAGGATAGTATTTCGGTTATCAACATGGGATCCCTCGCCAAAATCATGGGCGTTGTGGTTGCCGGATTCTGGCTTGCCGTGATCTTATTGGAGGGAAAATTCCGAAAGCCTCATCTCTTTCATGTGCTCGTGCTGTTCTTCTTCCTGTGGAATTGTGTGAGTATTTTCTGGAGTCTGGATACAAAAAGCACGGTGCAGCGGCTTATAACCTACAGTCAAATCTTTCTCTTGATGCTCATCTACTGGGAGATGTTCCAGAAGCCAGAAGGTTTGAGGGCCGGGCTTCAAGCATACGTTTTCGGCGGATATGCACTTATCGTAAGCACAATCTATAACTTTGTTATCGGTAACGTAGCGATCCAGTATGAGGGCCGTTACAGTGCCACCGGCGTGAATGCTGTAGACCTGGCCCTACTATTAATGATCGGCCTACCCCTGGCAATGCAATTATTTTTTACCGTGGGAAACTCCAAATGGGAGAAGCTGCTGCGAGCAATCAATTTGCTCTACGTGCCATTATCGATTTTTGCAATCATCCTGACTGGAAGCCGAACATCATTGATCGCGATGATTCCTTTTATTCTTTTCCTGGTTGGTGCACGGCAGATCAGGACTAATCAAAAGATCGCTTTTTTTATCATATTGGTTATCTCATTCTTGATCTTTCTGCCCTTTGTCCCGGACTCGATTCTCAAGCGCCTGGGAACGATTGGCAGTTCCGTCGGTACCGGAGATTTAGGCGGTCGTATCAATTTGTGGCGGCAAGCTATTGCAGAGCTTGCCAGACATCCAATCCTGGGCGTTGGTGGTGGTGCAATCGCATCAAGTATCGGTTCCGCTGTCCATAATACTTTTATATCGGTGGTTGCAGAGACAGGTTTCGTTGGCCTATTGTTATTCCTATCTATTCTGGGGACAGTTGTTTATGGGGCGCTCCGGTTGCCAAAAGGAAGCTCCGCCTTTTGGCTGACAGTCTTTATGACATGGGCTATTGGAGCTCTATCACTTACCTGGGAGTTCAAGAAACTCACCTGGATATTTCTGAATTTTGTGATCATTGCGGGCGGCTGTCTTGACCAATCGAGAGTACAGTCGCCAGGAATCCCTGTAGACAGAAAATCCAGCCGGTCACCTGAAATGGAAGATGCTACAGTCACATTCACCGTAATCTGATGAAAACAATAATCAAGGCAAAATCGATTTTTCTGGCAGTGCTTTTATGGTTTATCCTGGCAGGTTGTCTACAAGCATCGCAACCGAATGGGCCTGCGCCAAGTCCACAGGTATCTGGAGCCGGCACACCAGGGGCGACAGACTCTAAAGAGCCATATGCCTTTCCGAAAGCGGAAGGATTTGGCGCTGACACGGCGGGCGGGCGCGGCGGAAAAACAATTGAAGTCACTACTTTGGATGATGCTGGTCCCGGATCCTTGCGAGATGCTGTCGAAGCGAAAGGGCCACGGATCGTCGTTTTTCGGGTAGCAGGCACGATTGAGCTTGAGGCCAGCCTGGTTATCACAAATCCATTCATCACGATTGCGGGTCAGACTGCTCCAGGAAATGGGGTCACATTGCGTGGCGTTAGCGCCAATGTGGAGGCGCTCATTCAGATCGAGACACATGATGTCGTAGTTCGTTACCTTACATTGCGAGCGGGGCCGCCTTCGGCAGGAGACGGAATTGCCATCCTGACCTCTGTAAGCCATGACACCTACAACGTGGTGATCGATCATAATTCGGTGAGTTGGGCCGTGAACCGGGATCTCTCAACCTGGTACGATGTACATGACATTTCTATTCAGTGGAACATTTTCTCGGAAGGATTGAATTGCAGCATTCATCCAAAAGGGTGCCACAGCAAGGGGGTCCTGATTGGCGGATATGCGAGCGACGAAGAGAAGACCAAGCCCGGGGCCCACAACATATCTTTCCATCACAACTTGATGGCCCATGATGGGGAACGCAATCCTTATATTAAGGCCGCGGGAGTTATCGATGTTGTCAATAATGTTGCATACAATCCATTCGGAACGTTCAGCCACATCGACCTCGAGGACCAGTTAGCACAAGACCTGGTAAATTACATCGGAAATTATTATAAGCCCGGGCCCGATACAGAAACGAAATACGGCATCAAGGTCATCAATTCCGGGCCGTTGGGAGCGGGGATTTTTGTTAAGGGGAATATTGGACCTGAGCGGGAAAACGACAATCTACCCGAGATCAATATTCTGGATCCTGAAGCGCAACCCTTTGTCGTATCCAACCCTTTCTCGTCACAGGTGATTACAGCCACATCCGCTCTTCAGGCTTATGAACAGGTTCTTGATGATGCAGGAGCTAACAAAGGACTGAATTGTGATGGAACTTTCTTCATGCGCCGGGATGCAATAGACACGCGGATCATCAATGATGTAAAGAATGGCACTGGCAGCATCATTGACGATCCATCTGAAGTGGGGGGCTGGTTGACAATTTCCTCTGCTGCGCCTTGTGCTGATTCGGATCACGATGGAATGCCAGACAACTGGGAACAGAATAATGATTTCAATCCCAACGATGCCCTCGATGCCAGCAAAGACGCAAATGAAAATGGATACACAAATGTCGAGGAATTCCTCAACGGGACCAATCCACTTCATTAGGGAGACATTTCCATGGAACAAACCTTGTCCGGTCTGACAACGGATACAGAATCTTCGGCGAATAAAAAGCTCCTCCTGGTCGGCCCCAAGCCCCCGCCAATTGGAGGCTCGCCTCTCACTGTCCAGGCCATGCTTGAGCAATTGGTCTTCTATCCTACGGTAGAAGTTACATTAATCAACACATCGCCTATGCTCGATGTAAGAAAGAAAATGACGGGCTTTAATATCGAGAAGGTCAGGCGGTCTCTGTCCATTCTTCCGAGATTTATCACTGAAATTCCGCGCTGTGATGCAACGCTTGTATTTGCCAATGATCTGTTTGCCATTACTCTCGTACCGATCTTGTTACTTGTGGCACGGATATTTCATAAGCCGTTCTTTCTCAAGCCCGTGGGGGCCGGACTTGACCTGTTTATAAGGGCGCGGAAGAAGATCTTCCAAAAGTACCTGCTCAGTGTTTTGAACGCTACGAATGGCATCCTCGTACAAACTCATATGCTCAAGAGTGATCTGCGGAAAATGGGAGTCACGAACACTCACTATCTCCCGGGTTGCAGACCGTTATCCACTCTCACATCAGCGCACCATGAAGAACGGACGGACTTGCGGATCATTTTTCTCGGGCACATTACCCGACTTAAAGGCCCACTTATTTTGCTCGAGGCTCTCAAACTTATGCCGCAGATATGTGAGCAGCAGGTCACCTGCGATTTCTACGGACCCATCCACGATGAAGTTCGTGACGAGTTCCTGAAAGGTCTGGAGCTAACCCCGAATGCACATTATTGTGGTGTGGCCGAAGCCGGCACAGGTCCCCAGCTCATCTCATCCTATGATGCGCTCGTGCTGCCAACCTACTATGATACAGAAGGCCATCCCGGGGTGATCATTGAAGCCATGCACGCCGGGGTCCCCGTCATTAGCACCCAGGTCCGGACATTCCCCGAATTGATTACAAATGGCGTAAACGGCTTCCTGGTCCCTCAAATGGATAGTTCTGCCCTGGCGGAGGCCATCTGTCTTTTTGCGGAAGACCCGGCCTGGAGAAAAAGAATGGGAGTGGCCAACCATCTCAAAGGTCTGGAGTTTCGCGCCGATGCGGTCGTAGAGCAAATGCTCAGAATCATTTTTTCCGATGCAGTCATCCTCAGAGAGCAAAGATAATGCACATTCTATTTATGGCGCAGTGTTACGCGCCCGAAAATGTCAGTGCTGCCATCCTGATCACCGAGCTGGCCACGGATCTGGCAAAGCGCGGCCATCAGGTGACCATGATTACCGGCGCACCCAATTATCCATACGGTCGCGTTTTTGATGGGTATCGGAATCGGCTGTATCAGTCGGAAATGCTGGAGGATGTACACGTCATCCGCACCTGGAGTTACATTTCGCCATCCAAGAAATTCTGGTCTCGCTTACTTCATTACGGCACCTACAGCGCAACGGCCTTTTACGGTGCCCTGGCCGCTGGCCGGCCGGATGTGATTGTCAGCTATTCTCCTCCGCTTCCCCTCGGATTCTCAGCGTGGTTGCTCAGCCGTATCTGGCGTGTGCCCTGGGTGCTTCAAATTGAGGACCTGTACCCGGATGCTGCAATTGCTGCGGGTGTGATGAGGAATAAGAAGGTTATTGGGTTCTTTCTCTGGATGGAAAGATTCCTATATCAGAGGTCTCATCTTATCTCAGTCATCTCGGACAGTTTTCGGCAGTCAGTGCTTACCAAGGGGGTTCCGGCTTCCAAGATGCACGTTATACCGTCCTGGGCCGACCCAGATCAGGTGCGACCTCTGCCCAGGGACAATGCATTTCGGCACAGGCACGGCCTCGATGGGAAGTATGTGGTGATGTACGCAGGCAACATCGGGCTGACATCCTGCCTCGAGGATATCCTGCTGACTGCAGAAATTCTCCGAGAGCGAACCGAAATCCAGTTTGTGATCGTCGGGGAGGGAGTAAAAAAGACTGCGTTGGAGGCAGAAATCCGCACGAGGCAGTTGCCAAATATCGCTCTATTGCCATACCAACCTCGCGAGTTCTTTCCCGAAATGCTTGCCGCCGCGGATATCCTCCTGGTCACTCTGAATGATGGTGCAGCACTCTCCTCTGTGCCAAGCAAGATATTCAATGGGATGGCAAGCGCGCGTCCAATCCTGGCCGTGGCCCCGCTGGGAAGCGAACTCGCTAATATCGTCAAGGAAGCAAGGTGTGGATGGAGAATTCCTCCCGGGTCGCCGATGGAACTGGCAATAACCATTACTCATTCAATAGGCCAGGAGCCTAAGCTCATCCAGATGGGGCAAAACGGACGGGTTCATCTCGAAAAATACTTTTCACGCAATGCCTGTGTGGACGCATACGAAAAAATGTTGGTTGGTTTGTGTAATCGCAGTCGATGGAACTCTGTTGATATGAGGAAGGCATTATGAACGCAGAAACTTTTGCTGAATGGATGCGCCGGCAGGGACATCGTATTTATCGAACTCAAAGCAGTTACTGGTACGAGGCCGGCCCGCGTGTCCTTCAGGCTTTTCCATACCATTGGCTGATCACTCCAGACAAGAGGGAGATTCGCGATCTGATGCTCAGGCATGGCATCGTCGCCCTCCGTTATTCGACTCCACTTGATTTTCCCAAAGGGATGGTGAGTTATCATATCGTGTTGCAACAACCCTATGAGCTTGAGGCCCTGAAATCCCAGACCCGCAATGGTGTAAAACGGGGGTTGACACACTTTCAGTTCGAACAGGTCTCATTCGAAAGGTTGGCAATCGAGGGATGGGCACTGCAACATGACACACTGGAGCGACAGGATCGCCTGCGTAGCATGAGTCAGGATGAGTGGCAACGCCTGTGCCGTTCAGCAGACGGTTTGCCAGGCTTCGAGGCTTGGGCTGCGACTTCGCAAGGGGAACTTGCAGGTGCAGTGATTATTTGCCGCATTGATGACGTATTCAATGTGCCTTACGCAATGAGCCGCAGTTCCTATTTGAGCAATCATGTCAACAACGCGCTGTTTTATTCGGTCAGCCGTGAGATGCTGGGGCGTGAAGGCATCAGCAGCGTATTCTTCACCGTCCAATCTCTGGATGCACCGGCCAACGTGGATGAATTTAAATTTCGTATGGGCTTCCGGTCCAGGGCCGTCCGACAGCGCGTGGATTTTCATCCATTCATCCGGCCGCTCGCCACATCGGGAATTCACGGCGGTGTCCGCAAACTGCTCCAGCGCGATCCGTCAAATCCATTCCTGGCAAAAGCTGAAGGGATGCTGCACTTCCACGTGGAAGGGAAACAGTCCCTTGCTCAACAGACCTGGCCCGAGTGCCTGACCGACCAAAAAGAGGTTTTCATTCATTAGTTTATCCAACCCAGTAAGGAGGGACGATGTCAAATTTCGATGGTTGTCAATTACCCAGCATACCAAAATTTTCAGCAGGGGCTGCCGAAACACCGGCAACATTATTGATCGGTCGCATCAAGCGTCGATTCGCGCTGCCCTGGAACCGTTCTGTAAAGAAGTGGCTGAAGCAGATCTATTATGCAACGATGCACTGGCAGGGAGGTTCGCCTGCTCAAATCGCTGCCCGGGATTTTGCTCCGGCAATCCCATTACAGACCGGTGACCTGGTGAGAGTGCGATCGCGTGAAGAGATTGACTTAACACTCGACCCATTCAAGGAACTGAAGGGCTGCGCTTTTCTACCCGAAATGTACCAATACTGCGGTACTCAGCAGCGTGTGCTCAAGGCTATGCAGCGCTTCATGGATGAACGGGACTACAAGCTCAAAAAGGTACGCGGCGTGATTTTGCTTCAGAATGTCATCTGTACCGGTACGCCAACCTTTGGCGCCTGTGATCGCTGTTGTTTTCTTTTCTGGCGGGAGGAATGGCTAGAGAAGATTGAGGCTTAGGGAGGCTAAAATGATTCGTTTGTTGGCTAATTACAAAAAGACCAAGCATATCGATACCTGGTTTGCCAATGCGGTCGGCAGTAAGGCAAGCCGCGTGATCAAGCGCGCCTTTGATTTTATCGCCGCATGCATCGGTTTGATGCTGCTTTCACCGTTATTCATCCTGATCGCAATCTTGATCAAGCGCGATTCGCCGGGGCCGGTCTTTTACTGGGGGACTCGCATTGGGCGCTATGGCCGTATCTTTAAGATGCTCAAATTCCGCACCATGTATGAGAACCCCAAAAGCTACCAGGGTCCCCGTGTGACCTGCAAGGAGGACGACCGCATCACTCCGCTTGGCAAATGGCTGCGCGACACAAAGCTCAATGAACTGCCGCAATTGTGGAATGTCTTGATCGGCGATATGAGCCTGGTCGGTCCACGACCTGAGGATCCATCGATCTCCAAAACGTGGCCGGCGAGCATGGCGCGGGAGCTCCTCTCCGTACGGCCCGGTGTAACCAGCCCCGCTTCAGTTGTGTACCGGGATGAGGAGCGCATGCTGCATGCGGGCGATGTAATGCGGAAATACCTGCATGAGCTCAGCCCGGACAAAATGCGCCTAGATCAACTCTATGTTCGGTATCGTTCCTTCTGGCTCGACCTGGATGTCATATTCTGGACTGCCCTGCTTTTGGTTCCGAAGATTCGAGCCTACACACCACCCGAGCAGCTTTTGTTCGTGGGACCGATGAGCCGCCTGGTCCAGCGTTATGTGAGCTGGCTCATTTGGGATTTTGTAATTGTGTTTTTTGCCATCGGAGTTACCGGCATTGTTGTGCGTCTCTTCGGACCTCTCAATATTGGCTGGCTGAGAGCAGCAGAAATGGCTCTCGGTACCTCAGCGCTCTATACACTTGTGGGGGCGGTTCTCAAGACCAATCGGATCAATTGGTCAAAAGCCACTTTCTGGGAGACCGGACGTCTCTGGATGACCTGGCTGGTGGTTACATCCACAGTCGTGATTCTGAATCACTATCTGGGGTCTACAAGCCTGCGCACCTATGGCATGATCCTCAGCGTATCCACCATCTCGCTGGCCGGGATCATATTCGTGCGCTATCGGGGGATCTTGTTAGATGGCCTGTTTAGCCGGTTGTTAGCTTATCACCTGCATTCGCCAACTACACGTGAACGCATCCTCATTGTCGGATCTGGCCGGACCGCTGAGCATATCGCGTGGCTGATGGACCACCCGACCTATTCCGGGAAATTCCAGATTGTGGGTTTCATCGACGATGACCTGCGATCTCAGGGAATGACGATCTATGGCTCGAAGGTGATCGGCCGAATTCGCGATATCCCTGCGATTATCCAAAAGCAGGATATCGGTCTGATCATTCTCGCTGACTTTCAAACGGCAGCACACAAGTACAAAGAATTCCGCGACACCAGCAGCCTCAAACCGGCCAGGGTCGTCGTTGCCCCGGATATCTTCGGCTCCCTGAGCAGTCTGGGAAGCGCCGCCTCAGGCGACAGCGGTACCGCTGACCTGAACGATTTTCAGTGTCAGCACTGCCTGGCAAGATACGCTGCGCCAAAAAATACGGATGTCCACGAGGTACAGGATGCGAACCAATAGTCGCGGGTTCCGATTGCATGCAATGAAGAAACCAAGGCAATCGGAAACTGGATCCGGCCAAAGAGCAGGGAAAAATGAATGATTTCTGGAGGGGCAGGAAAGTCCTCGTAACAGGCGCGGGTGGCTTCATCGGCAGCCATCTGGTGGAAAAACTGGTCCAGGCTGGTGCATCTGTCCGGGCATTTGTCCGCTACAATTCCCGCGGCGACCCAGGATTGCTCCGCCTCGCTTCGCTGCAAACAATGGCTCGTCTGGAGCTTGTTGGTGGGGACCTGCGGGATCCGGAGGCGATACGCAAGGCGGTAAGCGGCTGTGAGTTGGTCTATCACCTGGGGGCACTGATTTCCATTCCTTATTCCTACCATCACCCGTTTGAAGTCGCCGAGACGAATTTTATGGGAACACTAAACATCTTGATGGCGTGTCGAGATCTTGGCGTTCAGCGCCTCATCCATACATCCACCAGCGAAGTTTATGGCACAGCGCAGCGGACGCCGATTGATGAGTCCCATCCGTTGCAGGGACAATCCCCTTATTCGGCCAGCAAGATCGGGGCCGATAAACTGGTTGAAAGTTTCCACTGCACCTATCAGCTGCCAGCCGTCACAGTCCGCCCATTTAATACGTATGGCCCGCGCCAATCGGCACGGGCGGTAATTCCCACGATTATCACTCAGGCCCTGGCGGATCGCCCCATTCATCTGGGCAATCTGGATGCCGTCCGTGATTTTACATACGTAGATGATACGATCAACGGATTTGTCTGTGCGGCCGAGGCCGATCAGGTGGAGGGCCGTACGTTCAATCTTGGTACCGGGGCTGAGATCAGCATTGGGAAATTGGTAGAGAAGATTATGCTGAAGGTAGGTGCGCAGGCAAAAGTCGAGGTCGATCCGCAGCGGATAAGGCCGGAAAAGTCTGAAGTCTTGCGTCTCCTCTCCGATAATTCGCTTGCACGCGAGCGGCTCGGTTGGTCGCCGTCCGTCAGCCTGGATGATGGCCTGGATACAACCATCGAGTGGATCAGAGAAAATATGGATCGCTATCGAATCGGGATTTATGAGCTCTAGGAAAACGGAGGTTGCATATGAAAGCGGTTGTGTTAGCGGGTGGGAAAGGTAGCCGCCTTGCGCCCTACACCAAGATATTACCGAAGCCGTTGATGCCAATCAGTGATATGCCAATTCTGGAAGTCATCTTACTTCAGTTGAAGGCGGCGGGGATCAATGATGTTGTTCTGACTGTCGGACATTTGTCAGAATTACTGCATGCGTTTTTTAGAGATGGGAGCCAACTGGGAATCCATATTACATACAGCTACGAGGAATGCCCGCTTGGGACGGCAGGTCCGATTGCGCTCGTGCCAGGGCTGGATGAGACCTTTATGGTTACCAATGGTGATGTCCTCACCACCCTGAATCTGAGGGAGTTGGTCCGGTTCCACCATGAGCAAAAAGCCATTGCGACCATTGCATCTCATCACCGTCAATCAAAGATTGATCTGGGCGTAATAAAAAAAGATGGAGATTGCCGCATTACAGGCTATATCGAGAAACCTGTGTATGACTTCCTGGTGAGCATGGGTATGTACGTTTTCGAGCCGGCTGTTCTCTCCTATATTCCTCGCGACGAATATCTCGACTTCCCTACTCTGGTGCAGAAGTTGATCGCGGCTGGCGAAAGGGTCGTTGCCTACCAGTTTGATGGCTACTGGGAGGATCTGGGACGACCGGACGATTACGAGCGCGCCTCGCAGGATTTTGAAAATATGCGCTCACAATTCCTTTCTCAGCCTTGCGGAGACTAGACGATGGAATGGCGAATCCCTCTATCTGATATTGATTTCGGTCCGGAAGAAAAGCAGGCTGTAAATGACGTCCTGCAAAGCAAGTGGCTGACGATGGGCTCGGTCACCCAACAATTCGAGCAGGCTTTTGCCGCGTACGTGGGTGCAAAACACGCCATTGCTGTGACCAATGCAACGGCAGCATTGCACCTGGCCTGCGTCGCAGCCGGGCTGGGGCCCGGAGATGAAGCCATTGTTCCATCGCTCACCTTTGTTGCAACTGCCAATGCTGTTCGATATACAGGAGCCTCTCCGGTCTTCGCAGATATTGGTGGGGAGCAGGACCTAAACATCTCGTACCATTCGATTGAAAAGGCGATTACGAAACGCACACGTGCGATCCTGGTCATGCATTATGGGGGGTATGCCTGCGATATGCCAAGCATCGTGGAACTGGCGCGCGAGCATGATCTAAAGTTGATCGAGGACGCGGCCCATGCAGTCGGTTCTGAGTTGGATGGTCGCAAACTGGGAACCTGGGGCGACATGGGGTGCTTCAGCTTCTTCTCAAACAAGAACATGACCACAGGGGAGGGGGGCATGATCGTCACCAACGACGACAAATATTCTGAAAGGCTGCATTTGCTTCGTTCGCATGGAATGACCACGCTCACCTGGGATCGGCACAAAGGTCATGCCTGGAGCTACGATGTCGTTGACCTGGGCTACAACTATCGCATCGATGAAATTCGTGCTGCCCTTGGCCTGGTCCAACTTGGAAAGTTGGCAGTCAATAACGAGCATCGTCGCCGCCTCACGCACATGTATCGGGAGGCTTTCCAGGAATTAGCTCCTGAGATTACCGTTCCATTTGCACAGCATGCCGGTATTTCCGCTGCTCACCTGATGCCAGTCCTCCTGCCGGAAAACTCGAACAAGTCGAGCTTTATGGAAAACATGAAGGGACAGGGCATCCAGACTAGCTTTCACTACCCGCCGATTCACACCTTTACAGCTTATGAACGCAGTCGAGATCGAAACTCGCTTCCCATTACGGAAACAGTTGCAGAGCGGGAAGTGACTCTGCCGCTTTATCCTACCCTGCCCGATGACAATGTTCTTGTGGTTGTAGAAGCAGTCACCCATGCGCTTGGCTCGTCTTGATTCACGAGCATTCCTGGATGTGTTTCACATTCAATTCGGCTGTGGCTGGTTATTAGACCAGATCGCTGTCCACTTTCTAATCGGAGAAATGAACGATGGAAATTAAAGATCTCTTATCTCTCATGTGGCGGAACGCCCGCTTCTTGATGGCAGGGCTCGTTCTGGCTGGGATGCTTGGCTTCGTAATTTCTAGGATTCAGACACCTGTCTATGAGGCGACAACCGAGGTGCTCATTAGCCGGGCCCGCCAACAATCCAACACCGATATGCTTCCTATCGGAGAAGACCAATTGGTATCCACGAACATCCAGTTGGCCAAGAGTCAGCCTGTCCTGGATATAGTGTCTGCCAAATTAGGTACCAAGATTGATCCTGAAAATATACAAGTCAGTACAATCCCCAATACTCTGATCATTCGAATAAAGGTCCAGGATGCAGACCCTCAACGGGCAGCAATGATTGCCAATACTCTGGTAGAGGTTCTGATCCGGCAAAATCAGGAACTCGTATCCGCGCGATATGTTGCCTTCGAGAACAGCCTGAATGCTCAAATTGATCAAATTCAAAAGCAAATTAATGACTTACAGGCGCAGATCAGTCAAATCAACGACGCAAGTATTGCGGAACAGTTGGCACAAGTGAATCAAGAGATTGACCAATTGAAATCTGAGATTTCTTCACTTGAAGATGAAATCAATGGCAATCCGACGATCCTAAATGATAGCCAGCGGGCCGTCCTGGGCCAGAAACAGGCACAACTTGAACAACTCCGTTCTCTGCTCAATCTCTATCAGCAGATTCAGACAAACCTGACCTTTCTTGGTAAACCCGGACAGTCTGGCTTGTCACGCGACGATCCACGGCTGAGCAATCTCCAATCCACTTTGGATCTCTATCAACAGCTTTATCTGAGCCTGGTGAACAGCCGCGAGACCATTAATCTTGATCGTATGCAGAACACACCGAATATCACGCAGATCGACCCAGCCACACCTCCTAAAATGCCTGTGCGGCCTTTGCCGCTGCTCTATGTCCTGCTGGGCGGCGTGGTGGGACTCATGTTATCCATCACTGCGGTCCTGACGATCGATCACCTTGATGACACGATCAAATCCTCGCAGAAGGTCCAGGAGGTTCTCGGGGTTCCCATCATCGGTCAAATCTCCGAAGCCCATCGAACAAATCATAACAATGGAGAATCGTCTTTAGCAACGAGCGACAATCCTATGCTTCTGAACGCGTTCGGGTCACTGAGAATCAACGTTAACCGTCTCATGTTGAAGCAGTCAGTGAAAGTACTACTAATCACCAGCCCTGTTCGGGGAGATGGCAAGACGACGATTGCCACAAATCTTGCTGCGGCCTTTGCGCGATCAGGAAGGAAAGTGGTGTTGCTCGATGCAGATCTTTATCAGCCCCAATTACATGTTCGACTTCAGCTGGATAATCAAAAGGGCCTGACCAGCATTCTTGCTGACGGTGTTGAATGGGAGGCAATAGCGCAGAAATCTGGAAGAACGACCGTGATTCCGGGCGGTCCTCCTTCCGCATCTTCTTCGCTTCTGCTGGAATCCGACGCCATGACCGAACTGCTTGAACAGCTCCAGAAGAATTCAGACGTGGTCATTATTGATGGCCCCCCGCTTTTTATGATGGATGCACAGATACTCGCCTCCAAAGTGGGCGGGATCGTACTGGTAGTTCGGCAGGGCGATACGATAACTGCCGTTGCGCGCGCTATGCTGGATCAGCTTCATTTTATGGACGCAAATGTGTTTGGTGCCGTACTAAACTGCGTGCCGCAAAAACAGTCATACTATTTTGATGGGCAGATTGAAGCCCGCCTCAAAAAACCTTCGGAAAAGTCAGATCAGGCAAAAGCCTCCGATCCCGGTCCTTCCGAGAAGCCAGGCGCGACATACTTGAGTCAGGTCAGCAAAAAAAGCAGTCAAGCGGTTTCGGTTCTCAAACACCAGGTTATCAGGTATCGCCGCGGATTGCATAAAGCGGTCTCCGACGACGCGGCTGAGCCGAATAGCGGTTCAAACGGGCGGACTTAGAGCAACCGCGGCCACAGAATTCATTCTTGTTGCATTGCAGCGTGAACTAGATCATGGGATAGTGACATTTATCACTTGGCTAGCTGCTTACAAAAATGTAAGGTCTGATTGCAAGGCTTAAAGGCGCTTGATGTAGGTACTATTGCTTATGGGTTTGTATAATTTAGGAGTTATCTGATAGTCTCAGGAACCTCAAGCAGAATTCATGCACACCTTCCTTGCAGCGACCATACGATTTTTGGGAGGAGAACTCCCGTGTGTATAAACAAGTAAGTGCTACTTTACGCCATGAGTTGAGCTAACGGGTGGAACACTCTAGCGCTGAGAGGAAAATTGAATAGTTCTTTCAAAATGTGGAAACTACGACCTGGGCTCAACTTGGTCGCCTAGCCTTCGCGGTCGAATAAACTGCCGAAGGGAAAGTCCTTGCGGAGCTATCAGCGAAACCGGCTACAATGGTCGGTTTCGTTGCTTAATCGGATACATACAATCTCTTTTGTACTTCACAGGAGGGGGAGCAAAATAAAAACCCGGCTGAAGTTTCGAATATTCTCTCTGATCTCGATTTTGAGCATTATGATAAGAGCAGTGGGGATGCCAACGGACGTTGCTCACCCCGCCTCGCCTTCCACGATCAGCGGCAACGCCTGGTGTCAGGAGCGAGCATCACCGGGAATGGCAGCGGCTCTGACGGCTCGGGGAACGACTCGTTCCAGGTCACCTACTCTCTATAATGGTCCGGCACGGTTACTCCTAGCAAGACAGGCTATCCCTTCTCGCCTTCCAGTAGAACGCATAACTTCCTCTACTTCCAACCAGACCAATCAGAATTGTACAGCCACTGCAGTGACGTACACCATCAGCAGCGGCGTTGGGGCGGCTGGCGGAGGCGCAATTATCAAGTATACCGGTGGTTCAACCACGACGAATAGTTCGGGAAACTACTCGTTCACCATCTCGGGCGGCTGGTCTGGCACGGTCACGCCTACCAAGTCGTTATAAACAGCTTCACTTGTGCCATCCTGGCGGGGATCTTCAGCGGTGAGAATATCTCATGGGTACAGCTTGCGCAGGCACTCCTGCAGAGCCTGAATGAAATGCACTTGCTGCTCGAATTGGATGATCCGGTCCTGGGGATGGACATCGGACGGCATGGATGGGACGGAGCGCCAGAACCCGCCGGGGGAGATTTCCTGATGGTCGCCGATGTCAACATCAGGTTCAACAAGACGAATGCGGTTGCTGAACCCGAACTCTCCTATGATGTGGACTTGACGGATCTCGCCAATCCAATCACCCACCTGGCCATGATACACCATAACCATGCCTCGGCAAATGAGCCGTGCATACATTGGGGAAGGCCAAAGACTGACGGGGAAGAGTATGACCCCATAGATGCCTGTTACTAGGATTATATGAAGGTGTACGGAGTTAGCGGCACGCAGCTTCTCAAGGCCAACCCGCAGAGGTTCCCAAAGGAATGGATGATTCTGGTGGCTTGTATCGGGTCAGTTGTACCAGGACAATCTCTTCGCGGTTACAACTGCCCAGCTATGGTTACGTCTGCAATCCTGGGCATCGCTTTTATGGCAGCAATTCGGTTTCATCGGGTTAGCCGTCGCTTCCGTTGGGGTCCTGGTATCCCGTGCCCCGAGGCGACTAGGTTTCCTTAGCCTCTGTCTATTGCTCATCTACTCGGTGTTTGCAGTTGTTTATGGCACTTCTGACTCCTCTGTTTATCTGCTTCCTGTCTGGATCTCGTTGGCCATCTGGATTGGGCGGGGCGTTGCTGAAATACAGGAAATTCCCTTGCTGCGCATAAGCAAAGTGAGATGGCTCGTCAGTCTTGGATTGCTTCTGTATATTTTCGCTTTGGCCGGTTCACACCTGCCTGAGGTGGATGCTTCTCATGATACGCGCGCGGAGGACTTTGGCAGGCAGGTCATGGGTATGGTTCCTCCGAATGCGATCGTCTTTGCAGAGGGGGATCAGGCAGTCTTTACAATGTGGTATTTTCAGTTTGTACTCCACGAGCGCCCTGATCTCATCATCATAGCGGCAGACCTGTTACACTTTGATTGGTATCTGGATTCTCTGCATTCGACCTACCCATCGCTGACGATCCCACGACCTTATCCCTGGCCGGAGACAATGGTTGATGCTAATCCAACGCGGGCCGTCTGTTATGTGGAATATCTGGAGAGAGCGCAAATTGATTGCAGCCAGCCCGATTCTCTGGTTCCCTGAGGTTCCCGCATGGAAGATCAAGCTTTCGACTCGCGCCCGGCTTGCCCAGGCCATCCCCAGAGTAGCTGATGTCCCGATTGTATTTGCCAGTCTGGTGAGGTCACCTTGCCTCATTTGAAAGAGGGCAATGATCTCCTAAAAAAGAGGAGCGGCCAAAACGGCCGCTCCTCTTTTTGTTTCGGAATGATGATTCATGCGCAAGTCACAAGATCAGAATGCGCCAACCCTTTTGAACCCAATGAGACACGGAGACACTGAGAAAAAAGCGCGTAAGAATCCGTGGCTTCGTGTATCCGTGGTCAGGATGATATACTATTTGACCAGCACAATTTTCCCAAATGTCCTCGGGTCTGCATAAGTGCGGATGGAGGAAGTGGACAGCATGGCCTTCTGCCCTTCTCCTGCGTTATCGGTGTCGCTGGGGCTGATGTTCATCCCAAATGTCGCGCCTTCGGTCAGCACGATTCCTTTGAGCGCTTCCACGGGGATGAAAACCTCCAGAATGTAGCCTGCCTCGGTTTGTGTGTAGGCCATTTGAATACTCTTGACCGGCCCGGCCGAGTCTGGGCCGTTGAACCAGGCATAAGCCACAGGCGGGACCTTGTCGAAATCTCCGAGCGAGAGGCCGATCTGGTAGTCGTCATCGTTCATGCCGGGGTTGGTGTAGTCCTTCTCCAGCAGTGTGTCGAACTGCAATTCCATGTAATCGCCGTGCCATATGTCAGAATCGGCCTTCGGCTGAACGTGGACATCATCCACTACATCGAATGCGAAATACAATCCATCGGTAGACCATCCGACCCAGGCGGATGCCGAAAGATCCTGCGGTCCGCCCCAGCTCTTGAGGGTGAGACTATACGCGAGCTGGGACTGATCGTCCAGTACAAAATCAGGCGTTGCAGGCCAATCGTCCAATTTTCCATCGATCGCAATCGCGGAAATGGAATGAATATCCTTCTCAAACGGGCGCGGCGACATTACCGTCGGCGCGGGAGTTGGCCGGGACGGGCCGCCCACTTTCAGTCCCGTGTGAAGCGCATCGAGCAATGATTCATCGCCCTGGCAGACTTCCCAGATCATCATGCCGGCCAGCCCCTGGTCGCGCGCATATCCGGCTTTGGCTTCAAGCGATTGCGGGTCTTCATAGCTGATGAAGGTTTTACTCTGCGGGTCATACAACCACGGGACGTAAGCCTCGGCGTTCCAATAACGCGGATACTTCGACAAATAATTCTTCTGAACATCTTTGTAGTCGTAAGAGCCGGCTTCCCACGTACCCGGTGCATCCCCGCCTGCGGGTTGATAGAGACCATGGTCAACATCATCAACTCCGGACCAGCCATGCCCATAGAAAGGGACCCCGAGCACCAGTTTTTCCGGCGGCACACCCGCGGTGAGATAGGTCTGCACCGCCGCATCCACATTGAGACCGGCGTCGGCCGGGTCGGTGGTTGTGCGGAAGAGCGGCGCGAGGAAGTTGGTGGTTGTATCCCACGAGCCGTGGAAGTCGTAGCCCATCAGGTTGATCCAATCCAGCGTGGAGGCGATCTCCTTCAATTCAAAGTTGCGGATGGTGTCCGGCCCGATCGGCGCGGCGATGGTCAAGAGATAGTGCTGATTATTGGCTGTCCCAAGGTTGTCTAATTGGCGGCGGAGTTCCATCAGCAGGGACGTGAAATTCTGCTTGTCCTCCGGCCTGCCCGGCCGCATCCCGCCGCTGACAGGGAATTCCCAATCAATGTCCATTCCATCGAATATACCTGCATACTGCTTGAAATACAGGTCAATGCACGAGGCGGCAAAATGCTGACGGGAGGCGGCGTCCTGCGCTGCCGCAGAGAAGTTGTCGGACTGCGACCAGCCGCCGATTGAGATCAAGATTTTGAGATGCGGATACTTCTGTTTCAATTCCAGCAGTTGGTTGAAGTTCCCATGAAAGGCGGCGGATGTGGAATCATCCTGTCCATTGACGCTCTCTGCCGCCGTGTAGACCCGGTCAAGATCAGCGGTGGGATCTCCCAGGATGCATTCGCCGCTGGCGGAGACGTTGGAAAAGGCATAGTTGATGTGGGTCAGTTTATCTGCCGGGATGTCCTTCACAAAGGAGTTCCGCTCGGCGGCCCACCAGGGATAATAGCCGATCACATACTTTCCCCCTGGAACCGGTGTGAGTGTTGGCGTTGATGTTGGCGGAACGACCGGGGCCGGGCTGCAGGCGGACAGGATCATGCCGAGCACAGCTATGATAGACAGTACATGGGCGATGGATTTCATGGAGGCCTCACAAGTAATTATAGGATATGTAAGACTGAGATTCGGATTTCTGATGAGGGCAATTGGATTGTACCAATCTTTACAAGCGATCAGTGTGTAATCCGAAGTAAAATCAAATCTGCATATCTTTCCCATAATTCGGTGTTCTATTCATCAACATTCAGTTTACAGTTATGGAGGAGAAACGTATGTCGAAAAAGGTGATCATTTTAGGCGGCGGTGTGGCAGGCATGAGCGCGGCCCACGAGCTGGCGGAACGCGGTTTTCAGGTAACGGTCTACGAAAAGAAGGCCATCCCGGG
>JAKOVF010000378.1 GCA_029782225.1 Chloroflexota bacterium
TTCATCCGGTCACTGGGAACTTTGACCAGGGTAACGTCATCCAGAGAGCGGACAACCCTGTCAACACGCCGGTTGTTATTGGTCACCTGGATAAACCGCTGCAAATCGGCGGCTTGCTTGAGCAGGGTATGCACGGCAGGGGTTGCATACAATATACGTCCCCCCTCGGGGACAGATGCTTCATCCATTGCCTCCATCAGCTGGTCATAGACTTTCAGGACGTTATCCAGGGTGAGCCCGGTGGTGTCGGGCGACTTGCCCAGGGTGGTGTACTCAGCATAGATTTTGCTGTACCGGTACTTGTCCAGCTCCGGAATCGCCTGCTCGGTCACGAACACATTGGTAATGTTCGCCGCGGACAGGATCTGATTAGTCTCATCCACATCCATGGCGTCCACATAGAACTCCACGTCCCGGTCATGTTCCAGCAACTTCAGCTCGAAATCGTTGCTGATGTTCTGGCGGTTCCAGCCCCCATCGCGGCTATGGTTTTTGTAACCACCCAGGGTCAGTCGAGGGATCTTGACGACCCTGGCGCCCAAAAAGCTGACCTTGTCGGTGGTGAGCGCCGAAGAGGTGAGTTCGCGAGCGTACTTCTGCTGCAGCTGGGTTAAAAAAGCGTCTACGTAATTGTAATTGTAAGTCATAGAACTTCACTCCTTGATTTTGATTATTTCGGCGGCAAATTGCCGAAAATGCTTGCCAGCTGATCTTCGCTGGCCTTCCCGGTTCCCTTGCCTTCACTGCCGACCCTGAAACCGGGTTTCGGTTCGCCTTCCTCGGACTTGAACAGGAAAGCTTTTTGCTCCTGCAGGCTTTTCAACTGTTCATCCAAGCCGACGACTTTATCGCCGTCGATAACCAGCTTGTCCTTGTCAATCAGACCGGCTACTAGGGTCTCATCATGGACCTTGCCGGCTACAGCGAGCTTGATGGCGTTGGTCAAAGTCAGTTCTCGCAGATCGGCCTCGTATTTTTCCTGGGCTTTTTTGTTCTCATCCTGCAGAGCCTGGATTTGCTGTCTCAACTCTTCGCTGTTCCCGGCAGCCTTTTTTAGCTCTTCCAGCTGAGTATCGCGAGCTGCCAGGTCAGCTTCAAGTCGCTTCCTGGTCTCGTTGACAGAGTTATAATCAGCCCTGGCAACGAAGCGCTTGCCAATTTCCTCGGCGACTTTCTTGTCGATTTCTTCGGTATACACGTCACCAAAAATCTGTTGCAACCATTCAAACTTGATACCCATTACACTGTCTCCTTTCCTCTCCTCGTCCTTTTT
>JAKOVF010000380.1 GCA_029782225.1 Chloroflexota bacterium
AGAATGAACACCCACGATCCATGATCCTGCGGGAGCGCCATCTGCCTTCGGAGGTACTGTTGCATACAACTAAAGCATAAAGGAGAATCGTTATCTCTGCAAGTGAAAAAGTTCCCCCGCGGCTGGTTTACAATAGGGACGCAAACTACCAAAGAACCAAGGAGAGAATTGGCATGTCCAACAAGAAGAAGCGGAAACTGCAGCAGCAACAGAAGAGAAGGATGGATGCAATTCAGATTGGAGCGATCGTTGTCATCGTCCTGATTGCAGCTATTTTTGTATGGAAGTTCATCCCCAAAGGCCAGTCCGCGCCACAAACTGCAGCAGCCAGTGATAGCGCCGCCTGCGCACCATTTGCCTCAATCCCTGCAGCCTCACAATATAGCCAGGTGCCCGCCATGGCTATTGACACGAGCAAGCAATACTTTGCAACGTTCAAAATGCAGAAGGGCGGCGAGTTCGTTGTCCAGCTTTATCCTGACAAGGCTCCGATCACAGTGAATAGTTTTGTTTTCCTATCCTGTAAAGGATTTTATAACGGCGTCACCTTCCACCGCGTGCTTGAAGGTTTCATGGCGCAAGGCGGCGATCCAACGGGAACGGGTACAGGAGGTCCTGGTTACAAATTCCAGTATGAAGAGAGCGACCTCAAGTTCGACAAAGCTGGAGTCGTGGCCATGGCAAACAACGGCCCTGCAACGCCGACGAATGGGAGCCAGTTCTTCATTACCTTTGCCCCGGCTGATTTCCTGAATAACGGCTATACCATCTTTGGGCAGGTCACCCAGGGCATGGATGTGGTCAACGGCATCACACGCCGCGACCCACAGCAGGCTCCCACCTTCAAAGGGGATGTGATCGAGAGTGTCACGATTACAGAGCAATAATAGGACCCCGAAGTCTCCTGAGTTGGGAAACAAACATCTGGAGACGATTGACTCCGAAAGAACAGTCCTCGCCGATGAATTCGCGAGGACTGTTTGCTGATACCTGATTATTGCTTACTGACACTGAATCACTCCTGCGTGCAGGACGTTCAGAATACCATCCTGGGCAAACTAATACTATCCACGATGTGCGCAGCTAAAACAAAGAGTGAGCCCATTTTGATGAACTTCGCGCTCGTTTAAGAGATTATCTATGAGCACTGATCGATAAAAGCAACGCACGTAACCAAAATAATGGTTGAGAATGTTGTATTTTCGCTCAAAACGTACTATAATATTCATTGTAACGAGATCGATCAGGAGAGCTCACTCATGGCA
Source organism: Chloroflexota bacterium (assembly GCA_029782225.1). Lineage (GTDB taxonomy): Bacteria > Chloroflexota > Anaerolineae > Anaerolineales > Villigracilaceae > JAKOVF01. The sequence goes on from JAKOVF010000380.1 coordinate 1,266, forward strand.
GGATCACCGAAAAATCCAAGGACGCATGAAATCGAAAGGGGAAGGGCAACGACTACCCATCCATCCAACGATTTCGACGAAGTCAATGTGGGAAAGCGAATCCGTCAGCTCCGCATGAAAATGGAACTCTCCATCCGAGCCCTGGCAGATCTGAGCGCTCTAAACGTAAATACTTTAAGTTTGATCGAAAACAACAAGACATCCCCAAGCGTAAGCACCCTCCAACAACTTGCTTCTGCTCTCCAGGTGCCCATAGCTGCCTTTTTTGAAACTGAGACACCCAAAAAGAAGCTGGTATTCCAGAAAGCTGGCCAGCGGCCCCACGCGGATTTTTCTCATGGCTTCATGGAAGATCTTGGTGCCGGGTTAACGTTGCATGGCGGCCAGCCCTTGCTGGTAGCCCTCGAGCCGCACGCCGATAGCGGTCCAAGTCCAATCGTACACACAGGCTTTGAGTTTGTATACTGTCTAGATGGACAGCTTTCCTATGTAGTTGAAGGGCAAAATTATCTGATTGAGCCCGGCGACAGTCTGATCTTTGAAGCGCATCTTCCTCATCGTTGGGGAAATCTTGGCGATACTCCCACGCGCTCACTTCTAATCATCTGTCCTTCCGATGAAAATGACCACCCTAACGATAGGCATTTTTCAGCTCTTTGACGCCTGCTCATTAAAGGAGCTTGCTATGTTTACCAAACGTTCTATCAGCCTAACAGCAACAGGAATGATTCTGCTTGTAGTCAGTCTAATCAGTCTCTGCCAGCCATCGCCGGTATTGGCCCAATGTGGCGATTCCGGGGAACAGCTATCCTCTTGCATAAAGTGCCATGAAACTCAGGCTCCGGTAGCAGACAAAGGCGAATGGCATATCATCCATGCAAGCAAGGACATCTGCCTGAATTGCCATGGCGGGAATGGCAGCATCATGGATCAGGGTCTGGCGCATATGAACATGACCGTTGATCCACTTGAGGACGTTTACACCGACTGTCATGCCTGTCACCCGGACTACGATTCGAGGGCGGAAAGGTTCGCTATTACGCTGGGAGTCACTCCCGGAAGCTGTGCGACGCCCACGACCGTCGCTGCCGGCGGCGTCTCTGGTGGCTCATCTGATGGGAACCTGGTGATACCGTCCAATACTAATATGGTAAGCATGCCCGCTACGCCATCGCAAGTGGTACCTATAGTTATCAGCGGTGGCATGCTGGCGTTAGCCCTCCTTCTCTTCGCTCTGAGCCGACGGACGAATCACACATTGAGGCATTGAACCGGCCCGCTGTGATGAAGATTTGGCCAGGAGCGAAATTACTGGGACAGCGTTCCTTGCTTAACCCGTGACAGGAAGAGCGCCATAGGAACGCGGGATAAGGCTGTCTGGTAATATCCTCCGCCTGCACAGGCGCGGCAAATGGTCAGCCCATCCTCTTGGATCTCGCGTTCATTCATGATTTCCTCGCCACATACATCGCAGTTGACCCGAACGCCCGGCCTCGATGCGATTTTTTCAACCGGTGTGTTCAAGACCACTTCCTGTACAACGAGCATTGCTTCGTCTGGCATGGACTGATAAGCCTGCATCTGAGCGAAATAGTGGCGGGATTCCTCGGGCACAAAAGTACAAGCGCGCTCACGGATATCCAATCGCGGGGCCACTCGGACAGCGCGGCCTGTCGTTGTGTCCACAAAGACTGCGGCCACTTTGCCGTAGTCTTCCACGCGCAGAGTGCGATGGCCGACCGTGCAGCCCGTAGCAGCGGTGACACCGTCCACAAAGCACCCGTCCGTTTCCGAGATAACCAGGAGTTCCTTTTTCGCCGGTGGCGCACCAAATCCGAGTGCGGTCATGCCGGCCAGACCGATTCGCACACCGAGGATTTGACGCGGGCACAAATGGTCATGATCTTGCATCGACTTTTCGAGGAGATGAGTGATATCCATGTCTGACCTTTCAATCAGTGAATAATTTCAGATGGCCTTTTTCTGTCACTTCCAGGCGTAGAGCGGGGAGTGCTTTTTGTGCCGGGCCGTGCGTCACATTCCCATTTGCATCATAACGCGAGCCATGGCAGGGACACGTGAAGCCGTCAGGCCTTTGCTCCACAGTACAGCCCAGATGCGTGCAGATCAGACTCAGGGCGGTGAACCCGCTGTCGGCGTGTATCAAAACAGCCGGAGGTTCGGAGAGAAGCGTTCTGGAGTTCAATGGATAGTTCGAGGCGGGGCCAAGGTCAAATTCCGTCTGCGGCGCGGGGTTGGGTTCATAATCCAGAAAGCGCAGCAGACCACCAAGAGCCAGCGCACCACTCAGGTAGAGAAACCCATTCCGGGCCAATTTGAGAAAATCACGGCGGGATAGGTCAGACATGGTTCATCTCTCCACCGAATGACATTCGTGGCAGTACGCGGAGGATTGGTCTGCGCCTGTCTGGGTGCAACTGCTTCCTTTTACAGGGCGGAACGCAAATTTCTGGCGGGTGGCCTTGCCGATCATTTCATAGGTGCCAACAGGCAGCACTCTTGTATTCCAAAGCGGCTCGCCTTTTTCAGTCACCAGGATCGTATCGCCGAGCTTCAAATCCACGACGGGATTGAGGAAAGCCAGCGTAAAAGCGATGTCATTTGGGTCTGTCAGCGTTTTGGTGAGCGGCAGTTCGGCAGGCGTGCCGTGACAGGTTTTGCATTGGATATACTGGATATCTTTCTTGCTGGCGTGAATATCACCATCGCCCATCGCTTCCTCACGGGTGTGGCAGTCTATGCAGTCGAGAGTGTATTCGCACTTGGTGAATTGAGCGATTGGCTGGTAATAGTCCTGTATTCTGCTGGTAGGGTGGTCGGTACGCTCCACGAAGGTCATGGCCCGCAGATCGTAGTTGCCGCGGTTGTGACAGGCATTGCATTGCGTGTAGGGAATAGCGGTCGTAAATGTGTGGACTTTGGAATCCGCAGAGGCTTGAGGCGAGTGACATGCCGCACAGCCTGTTTGACGGGCAAAGGCTTCTCCTTCACGCGGCACGGCATTGATGTGACAGTTCAAACATTGTTCGCCAAATTTCCGGATGAAAGGATTGGTTTCATTTGCCGGCTCAAATGCAGAAAGTGATGTGATACCCGTTGCTGTCTGCTCATCCGTCACAGCCTGAATGCCGAAGTAAGCATTCAAGTCTGTTTGCGCGCCGAACGTATAGCGGATATTGGCGATCGCCCCGGCGTATGTGGACTGGATGCTGGTCATCACGCGCTGGATGTGATTCCGATTCTCAGCTTCGCTGCCGGAATGACAGTTGCTCCCGCCGCACGATTGCTCCACCACCGACAGGTCAGACGGATTCGCGCCACTGCGCATCGTGCTGTGTGCCAGATCGGCATCGAGCGCGAGTCGTTCCCCGCCGTGGCAGATCACGCACCCCAATGTTTTGACAGGATGCGATGCGCTGATCTCCGGCAAATCCGCATGGCAGGTGATGCAGTATTCGGGTTGTCCTGTGAGTGTGGGAATCAATTCTACGGGCCTTGGTTGCTTTGAATCCATCCACCAGACAAGAGCGAGGGCGAGCAGCAAAAGACCTGAGGCAAAGGGAATCGTTTTTTTCATCATTACGAAATAAACATCGCGAAAGTTAGTGCAATAACGATAAGCGCGATCACACCGACCACAATCTGGGCGAGGCGGTTGGATTTCGGGAACCATCTTCCAATATCGCCCCCCGCAGGCTTAGGGAGGACATAAGGGATAAGTGCAAGGATGGCGAGAATGCCAAGCGGAATTAGCACGCCAAAAATGAACGAGTCGCCCCACTTGAGCATCTCCTGAACCCACAGGAAGAACCAGGGGGCACGCGCGTTTTCAGTGACAGCTGGCTTATCTGTCATCGCGGGGGCAATCGGCGCAGGGAGAAAAGTTGACATCAGAATGAGAATGATGCCCACGACAAGGATCGCCAGCACCTCGCGGCGGACCAGTTCGTTGCGTGAGATGCGCGTGTTGTCTGCGCGGAGTGCAGGAGGGGGAATGGCAATCCCTCCATCGCGGCGGACGCGGAAGGCGTGCCAGACCATGAGAATTACGGCAGCAATCGTGATGCCAAAGATATGCCAGGTGTAGAAACGGATAAGTGCAGTGGAACAGGCTTCGCCGCCGCCGATGGCGATGCGGAAGAGAAAATTGCCGATCAAAGGAATTGTTTTGATTAAGTTCGTGCCAGTCACCAGCGGATAGCAGATGCCCGAATCCCAGCGGAGGATGTATCCTGTGAAATCCAGCAGGATGGCGAGGACGAATAAGCCTAATCCAAGCAAATAATTGAAGCGTCGCGGATGGCTGTATGCAGCCGTGAATACAACGCGCAAGAGATGAACGGCTGAAACGATCAGCAGGAGTTGCGCCGACCAATAATGCAGATTGCGCACGAACCCACCGAAGGGAACATGATACGTGATGGTCTGGACTGAAAGCGCGGCGTCCTGCGGATTGGGAACATAGTAAAACATCTCCAGAATGCCCGTCACACCGAGAACAAGCATGAGGAAAATCGCTGTCCCGCCTGCGCCCAACGTGTATCGCCAGCGCGCTTGTGCGGCTGGAATAGTCGGTGGGTGCAGATGGTGGAAGAAGGAGGGGCGCATGGGACAACAATAAACGAATTACCGATAGATGAAAAGGTGCTGAGATCAAGCCTCCCGCAGATTTTGCGGGAGGCTTCTGGAGCGGAGCTAGTGCAATTTCTCGGTGTGGTCAACGATCTCGCCTTTGATGAAGGTGGTCAGCGCCTGATCAATATTCGAGATATCGGTGAGGATTGGACGGATGTTGGCGGCGCTCAGGGATTCATAGGCGCCTCTTCCCATCCCTTTGCACAACATGGCTTCGCAATCCTGGATGGCTTCGATCATGCGGTTGTGGCGATCCTGTGAGGCGGGATCAAAACCGTGGGGTTGTTCTGCCTCGTGTGTTTCATGTGGTTCGTTCGCAAAATGAGTGTGACTCAGTTTGTCCCTCATCTCGCGCTGGACAGGTTGCCCTTGTTCGATTGTAACAACCATGTAGTGGCTGGCCCGCCCAAAATGAGCGCTGATGGTTTGGCCGTCGTCTGTAGCAAATGCAATTTTCATGGAAAGACCTTGTTTACCTTTGCCGTCTATTTCAAACCGATTAGTGATGAGCCTCATCCTCGTTTTCGAAAACGGGGAAGTATTTGGCAAGTAATCCAAATGCCAGGATGCCTGCGGAGAAAATCCCAAGTGAAACGGAGATTTCGGGCAAGGTCGGCATGTACTTGACGTTGCTCATGAAGGTTGGCAGATAGAACATGGGGTCGGGATGCTTGACTGCGAACCAACTAACGTCGAAGCGATTGAGGATCATGCCAAGCAGTATAGTGATCGCGCCTGCGAGCAGGGCATTGGGACTTGCGCGATTCTTTTTGAAAGAGAACCAGATGATCGGAATAACAACACCGATGAGAATCTCAACCCAGAAGAGGATGCTCATGGTTCCGCTGGTGAAGAGATAGCCAAGCTCGCCTGCAACTGCCAATTCACCAAACTTGAGGAGCAGATAGATTCCTAGCACCACAGGAATCGCCTTGGCGAGTTTTTCCAGCAGGTGAGTCTCCAGACCACGTTGGAAGTAACGTGAACTGAGCGAGGATTCAAGAATGATCATTGCCAGACCGACAGAGATGGCGGAGACAAAGAACAGGATGGGCAGGATGGGAGTCCACCAGAGCGGGTGGAGTTTCGCGGGCTGGATAAGCAGAAGCGATCCCAGTGAGGATTGGTGCAAAGTAGATAGCACTACACCGAGGATCACGAAGGGCATGATGAACTTATGAATGAGATGTGCCCACCTTTCCCATTTGAGTCCTTCAAAGACGACCGGCGCGAACTCGATCGCAAGCACAGTAAGATAAGACATCACGCAGATGCCGATCTCGAGCAGCACCGAGGTGTGGTTCCAATGGATCATCATGTACCAGATGCGTTCGGGATGACCGAGATCAACAAGGAGTGCAACAGCGACCATGATGTAGCCAAGGAAAGCAGTGAGCACCGATGGACGGAGCAAGGGTTGGAATTCCTTAATGCCCAGGATGTAGACTGTGCCTGCCATAAGGAAGCCGCCGCTGCTGATGACAACACCTGTGAAGAGATCAAAGCTGATCCAGAAACCCCAGGGATAGGAATAGCTCAAGTCGCTGATCGCGCCGATACCGAAGATGTAGCGAATCATCGCAACCACGAAGGCAATACCCATCAAAGTCAGGAGGACCCAAACCAGCGAACTGAAGTTCAAGCGGAAGCGGGGTTGAATGGTGAGATTGAGTTTCATTTGATTGCCTCCGCTTTTTCTTCTCCTGCGGCTTTTTCTTCTTTCTTCTTGTTGTAAAGCGCCACACCAGCCGCGACACCACTCAACACCGCCCCCCAGCCGAGTGCAAATGGGATGGTCATTTCCATCACCTTTTCGCTGACCTCGTTGACAGGCGTCTCGGGCAGAACTGGCAAGCCCAGTTCGTTGAACGGGATGTGGGAAAGGATCAGATAGGAAGTACCGCCGTTCTCGAACTCACCGTAGACGTGGTCAATGTAGCGGCCGGGATGCGCGGCGATGCGTCCGTGCGCAATTTTCAGCAGTTCATCGCGGTCGCCGTATTCGAGCGCGTCGGTGGGACAGGTCTGCACGCAGGCGGGTTCCTGTCCGTTGTAGATGCGCTGCGGGCAGAACGTGCATTTGTCGATGAACGCGCCGTCGATGATGCCCTTGTCATAGTCGAAGTGCGGCACGCCGAACGGACAGGCGTTCATGCAGTAGCGGCAGCCGATGCAAAGATCGGGATTGTAGGTAACAGGGCCATCTTCGGCCTTTGTATACGCACCGACAGGGCATGCCGACAGGCAGTCGGGATGGTCGCAGTGCATGCAGTGATAGACCATCGTGCCGCGCTGCAAGTCGGGATATGTCCCTTTCACGCCGACACCTGCCACCCAGATGCGGGTCTTGTCCATCTCGATGTTGTTTTCCACGCTGCAAGCAACCATGCAGGCACGGCAGTCAATACAGCGTGCGGCGTCGAAGAGAAAAGCGTGATGTTTGATTTCAGTCATGGTTCACCTCTAAGCCTTCTTGACCGTGACAAAGGTCTGACTCAATGCCTGGCTGCCGCTGATGGGATCCGTGTAGGTGACGTGTAGAGCCGAGTCGCTTGCGCCGATACCATAGGCAGTCTTCAAACCCTTCGAGAGATGTCCATAGCCTGGAGTCATGTAAACACAGTCGGGGCGGATGGCTTCGGTTGCCAGCAGTCTGGTGTGGACCTGGCCGACATCGCTCGTGACCTCGACCCAATCGTCCGTAGCGAGACCCAGCTTGGCCGCGGTCTGAACATTCATCCACAGTCGCGGCTCATCCGAATATTTGTGCAGCAGCTGGTTGTTCTGAGTCCCGAACTGGGTGGCCTGCGCGACCTTGCCTGTCAACAGATAGAACTGACCTTCAGCGGGCTGCGGAGGTTCTTCCCAGGTGGGGACGCCGGGAAAACCGACTTTGGCGAGCGTATCGGAATACAACTCGATCTTTCCGCTGGGTGTGCTCCACGTGAAGCCGGCCGCTTCACCTTCGGGCATTTCCGCGTAGCCCTTTTCCTTGACCTCTTCGAGGCTGACGCCGAGCGGTGCAAGCTGCTGCCGGAGGTAATCTTCCTCGTCGGTGTATTGGAAGAAATCGCCGAGCCCGAGGCGTTCGCCCAATTGCTTGTAAATCCATAACGCGGATTTGGCTTCGCCCTGCGGCTCAATCACAGGCTGGCGGATAAAGGCTTTGTCGCCAACGAGATTGAGTGGATCATAACGTTCGAGGTACGACGCTTCCGGCAGGATCACATCCGAGAACCAGGCAGTGTCGTTGAGGATGATATCCACCGTTACGATAAAGTCCATCTTGCCGAAGGCTTCGATGGTCTTGCCGCGGTCAGGAATGGACATGATGGGATTCTGGCGTGAGATGAACCAGCCGTGTGCCTGGTATGGATCGGCAGTGAGGATGTTGTC
>JAKOVF010000408.1 GCA_029782225.1 Chloroflexota bacterium
AACTCTAGAGCTCTGCAACACCACTTCGCCCTACGGGCTCACCGGGGCCATCTTCGCCCGGGACCGCAGGGTGATTGTGAAGATGTCCAGAGCCCTCTATGAGGCTGCGGGCAACTTCTACGTCAACGACAAGCCCACAGGGGCCGTGGTGAGCCAGCAGCCCTTCGGCGGCGCCAGGGCTTCGGGCACCAACGACAAGGCCGGCAGCATGCTCAACCTGCTCAGGTGGGTATCCCAGCGGGCCATTAAGGAAAACCTCCTGCCGCCCCGCTGCTACCGCTATCCCCACATGGATGAAGCCTAAACCACATATTGTGCAACAACCGCTAGGCACATTCGCCTGGCGGTTGTTTGTCTACTACAATGATACTCATTGGGCGTCGTTTTTGATGTTTTCCACTGCAATTATGATCTCACTGCGGAAATCCTGGACTCTTCCCTTGATACGCTCTAAATAGTCTTCACCCAGGAATCTCCTGAGCTGTTCTAGCTCCCTGCGGAAGCGTTTCAGCCCAGAACGGGACGCTTTTCCATCCATCTCTGGCACTGTCAACCGGCGCAGCGTATATTTGGGCAAGGTTTGGAACTCCTTGATATCCAACAGTAGTGTTTGGGCAAAGGATGTTAGGTCCTCCAGATCAGCCGCGTGATAGGCAAGAGCACTGCGCAGGTTGTTCTCTGCTTTGGCCAGGAGTGACTGTTCGCTTCGTGGCATGAGGACTTCTTCCCGAAAACCCTTGATGCGCTCATAGGCGGGCCAAAATCTTGGTGTCAGCTCCTGCCTGGGTGTCTCTGGTTGACAGCGGATAGCTTCCAACGCTTCTTTGAGCAGCAAAGGTTCAACCTCAAGACTCTCTCCTGCCGTATCTGGCACGTAATGAACGAACAGCTGCAAACCCTTTCGCCGGAAGACAAGCAGTTGATTATGAAGGGATAGCTTCGCTGTCTTGACACGGGCTGGGAAATCCTCCAAACCATTGACGAGGTCGGGGTACCGCTTCTTGATACTGTAAAACTCGTTACGGATAGTTGTGAGCAAGCTCTCTTCCTCGTCTTCTTCTGGGTTGCGATTGATTCTTCTGAAGAGCTCCGCGGGAGAAGGTGTCTCCTCAGGCGCAAAAATCTTGGCATCCTCCCCAAGGGTGTTGTGAATGATGAACAGCTTATGGGCGGCAATGTCGCGGCTTTTGACCACCTCTGCGCCTTGATCCGTGGGGAAGAAATTGTAGATATGCAGCGTCTGAAAGACCTTCTGCCCAATCCTGTTAATGCGGCCTAAGCGCTGAATCACCCGAGTTGGATTCCAGGGAATATCGTAGTTAATCACAGCACCTGCCCGGTTGAGATTCACCCCTTCAGAAAGCTTGTCAGTTGCAATCAGAATATCGAAGTCATCACGCTGTTTTTGGGCGGGGTAACTAGCATCGAAGTTGGCCAACACATCATCGAATAATTGTCTGCTAAGCGACCTCCCGGCAACTATGACGCGCCCAGGAAAGGCCTTTTGCAGCAGAGGTGCTATGTATTCTAGAGTATCCTGGTACTCGCTAAAGATAACCACTTTCCGGCAGGGTTCACCACGTTCCGGGCTTGTGTTTAGAATCTTGAAAAGTGTCTGGATAAGACACTGGCTCTTCGGATCCTGCTTTACAAGCCCAAGTTCATTTACACGCCGGGCAATGTGTTTGAGCAGTTCCAGATCGGCTTGAACGTCATTTAAGAACTGGTCAGCGTCATCGAACTCCGCAACGACGTAGATCCTATCGTGACGAGGGTTGAAATTCCTCCTGTCTGCTAATCGTTCAGCAAATTGCTGGAGCGCCTCTTCAATGACCTCCTCATCCTCTTCCCAGATCTTCTCGATCAAATCCCTATCTAAAATGTACTTGCCCGTTTTTCTGATGAAGCTGAGCACAACGGTATGCACGTGAATGAAGTTGTTCACACTCTTAGCAAAGGCGCCAAAGGAACTTTCAAAACGCTTCACAAGGAGCCTGCGCATGAACTCGAACAGGTTGCGCTGTTGCTGGAGGGTGAAGTTTCCGCCGTTTTCGTTCTCTTCTAGTTCTCGACTTCTCTCATAGGCATAGGGCTGGTAGATGGCCCCTCGAAACTTGCCGTTTTCTCCGAAATACTCGTTGATCACCTGATCGTAAAAGGCTGACTGCTCAGGGTTCAACGCGTAGAACAGCTCCATGGGATCAGCCACTTGAGAAAGCTCGGTGACTTCCTGGCTGTACAGGCGATCTCGTTTCAAATCCAGCCTATTTCGGCGGATCACTACGGGTTCCATAATCGCCCGCATTTCATCGGCCAGTTGCTTCACGCGGCGTTGCGCCAGTGCAACATCAATGGGCGGCTGCCGTTCAAACAACTCCACGTAATAGCGTTCCGCCCTCGCTTGCTTCTCTCCACCCGCATTATAGTACCGGAGAATATAGGACAACTTGCGAAATTCGCTATTGTAGCGGGCAAAACGTGCGGCCAACCTTTCATCTAGAGTCAGAGTTGACTTTCCTGGCGGGATGAAGAGCTTCAGCAGTGAGAATATATCAGCGGGAGCATTGTTAAAGGGAGTAGCCGTCAACAGAATTACTCTGCGGTTAGCGCAGATCTGGCTGAGGCGCTCATAGGCTTCCGTGTCTTCGTTGCGAAACCGATGCGCCTCGTCGACAATGACGGTGTTAACGCCGGCGCCGTAAAGTGACAGATACTCCAAGGCCTTGTCTAGCTCACCGACAGTAAAGACCTCCCAATCGAAAAGCCCGAAATCGTTTAGGTACTTGTACCAGCCAGTGGACTTAGTTCGTGAATCGCCCTTCAGAGCCGGCGGGCAAATCACTACTCCCCGTCCATCGAGCTCACGGGCGAGCCAACTCGCAATGACGGATTTGCCTAGACCAACAACGTCGGCGAGGATAACTCCCCCATACTCCTGAAGCACTGTCAAGGCTTGCTGCACAGCATGCTCTTGGTAGCTATATATCTTGTAGCCCCGCTCCTCCATGAGCCTCTTGATCTGGGGCCTAAGCTTCTTCTGCTCCATCAGATCAAGATACGTCTTAAGGACAAGTACATAGGCCTCGAAGGGCGTGATTTGCGCCACCTGAGTCTGGCGGGAAATGATGCGGATCATCTGCTCTCTGCGGTCTTTCAGTTCGCTTATGGGAATTGCCATGGCCCACAGTTCATCAAAATAGGCTTCGGCGTCATCCCAGCCATAATCCCCGATTTCCACGTTGAACTCACGCTGACCAAGAAGCCCACTTCGAGTTAGGTTGCTGGAACCGGTTATGAATCGTCCAGGAGCGTTTACAAGTTCTCGACCATCCTGTTCCAAGCAAAACAAGTAAAGCTTGGCATGGTTAGGTTCAAAGGTCTTACGTATCTGCAACTGACCGTTTTCCAAGAGTCGCAAGAAAAAGGATACCTGCTCGTAGAAGTCCTGCGTATCCAGATCCTCGTCCTGAAGCGCCGCGCGTAAGGAAGTGAAAAAACGCGCCACAAGCTCATGTTGCGTACTGGCTTTAGCATTGGGATCAGCTATCTCCAACACTTTGCTCAAATGGAAGTCTACATCAAGACCAACCAGAACTCTCAAGACCAAGTCGTCGCGAGACTTCAGTGCCTCATACAACTCGCTCCAACCAGAAAAATAAAAGAAACCAACAAGGAACTTCAACTCCTGGCTGCGCTTGACAAGCGAATGGATGCGTCCCTTAAGGCTGCGCTGTTGGGCATTGGTGATGAAGTTATTTGCCACTACGTCTCACGCTCCTAGCTCTACGGATGCGTTCCCAAACCAACTGACAGACGGCCCGATAGACGTCCTTTCGCTCCTCTTCCGTCAAACCAAGAGCGTCAAAAACTACATCGTCAAGTACCTTTCTGTCACTCAACGGATTCGGTTCCTGCTCAAATATGGGGACGTCAGAATCAGGGTTGATACCGCATTCCACAAACACGCTTTGTACCTCTCTTTCGAAGGGTACAAACAGTTCCTGGCTGACCTTGACTACTCTGACTTGACGGTAATCGATCGGATCCACCTTCAGCATACCTCCTCCGAGGGAAGCACGTCCGGCAAGTTCAAGGAACAGCCACCCAACTGGATGATTTAGTGTGAAAAAAATTGACGGTAGATACTTAGATGATTGAAGCCTGATCTCAACGTAACTATTGCTTGCTATTGCCTTAACGCGATTGACTGCACACCAAATCCGGTCGCCATAGCCACAAGGTGCCAACAAATCAGCTGGTTTGCGGACCGGGATGTACCACCAACTCCGTTTCTGGCTTAGTGTCTTGCTTCTCGGCAAGATCTCCCTTTCTCCATATCGAACATATTCTGCCACCTTGTCATCTCGCCAACTTCCGTCCCGGGGCAGTGACAGGAAGTAACGCTCAATGATATGATCCTTTATCTCGAGAAACGCTTTGCCCCGTGTTTTCATTAGAGCCGGAGAGAGATACTTGCCTTCTATACCAAATTGTTGCACCGTTCTAGTAGGAACGTAGAAATAATCGTTTGCGCCTGTAGGGCGCCCTTCGTTTACCTCGACAATGTCACCTAAACGCAACAGTCTGCCCTTGCCCTTTTCAAGAACAGCGAATAGAATATCTGGGGCACGCAAGTATTGGCCTCCCCACTTATCGCCTACGTATTGACCCAGTCGCATAGTAGGTTTACTTACTGTCCCAATCGATGGTTCCGAAGTACCTTCATCCGCGTCCACATTCTCCCATAGCTCCAAAGCACGGCGGACTCCAGGGTCAAAACCACCGCGAGATCGCTTTAGTTCAGAGCCACTTAGTAGCATCTCCTCCACAGTAACCGGTATGACCCGACATTTGTCGTTTCCTGTCCTTACTTGTGCGTCTTCAACCTCTAGAAGGTTGTCCGAAAGAACAACATCCTCAAATGGCTGTTTGAATGCCACAAAACGCACAACGTGATCGCTCCTCACCCCCGCAGGCGCGCCAGCCACAGTGATAACAGTGTTTATTTCAGCCCGAGCAAAAGAGCGGCGGGCATGGTTATCAATGACGAAATAGAGAGGCGCTTTGCGGAGGAAGAACTCCTGCAACCACCACCCGTAGCCTACGTCCAGCCACGAATTGGAGCAAATGAAAACGTGAACACCCTTATCATTTAGCAACCGCAGCGATCGAATATAGAAGTAGGTGTACAGATCCGACCGCCTGCTAGGTTTTCGATCAGTCCGAAATTTGCCAGGCCTCCAGGAGTCCTCAAAGAAATCCGGGAAATCAAGCCTGACCATCTCCAGTAACGCCTCTTTATAGGCAGATGGATCCATATAACCGTATGGGTCTTCGATTTCATCCTTGGACAAATACGGGGGATTTCCGATAATGATATCGAACCCACCTCGATCGAAGAAGACCTCAGGGAACTCGATACTCCAGATGAAGGGGCGTTCATCCGCTAAGCTCCGTCGTTGGGCCCCGAGTTCAGTGATCTCTGCGTGCAACCGTTCGATTTGATGCGTGAAATCCTGCCGTTTCTGTTCCGCCCTAGTCTCGAATAGCTGTAATTGCTCACGATTCGATTCGTCTAGGGTACTGATTATCTTGCGGCGTTCGGCAATTTCACGATCAAGAATCGCGCGGAAAAGAGCCAACTCCTCTTGCTCTATAGAACGATAGTCCTTGCTGTTGTTGTAGTAGAACTCGGTTTTCCTGTCCTTCAGCTTCCTAATCCGTTCTTTGAGCTCCGACGGTAAGCTGGCGCTCCCTCTAACGGAAAAGGTCTTACTTCCGATCCTCTGCACCAGCGAGTCGCCAGTGCGAACCTTAAACGTTAAGTTTGGCAGTAGGGGCTCATTCGACATCTTGGCCTCGTCAGGCATGTCTACAAAAAGCGCGAGCCAGAGGCGCAGATGATTGATCCAAACCGCCCAACGTTTGACCTCTACACCGTACAGCGAGCGCGCTATGATGGCTTTCTTTCTTTCGAAGGCTGAAGGAGCATTAGTCCTTAAATCGAGGGGTGTGTTGTTTCGAGAGTAGAGGTTCTCTAAAACCTCATCAAGAACCTGCAGCATGCCCACCTCAAATGCGCCCGACCCTGCAGCCGGATCACATACGGTAACGTTCTCTAAGTTCTCAATCAATGCACGTATTTGCGCTGGGGAGAAATCCCCCTGTTTCTGGTGCTCGTCGTAAAGCCCCTCTGTGCCGAATTCCCTAAAGAAAAGACGGTACAAATCCGTTTTTTCAGTTCGCGTTTTTCGCTCCAGCCACTTCACGAGAGCCAAACGGCACATCAGGTCTACTTCCTCACGGGGCGTATATACTGCTCCTTGATCCTGATTCGTGATGCGCTCGAAAATGATCCCCAAGAATTCTGGGTTCAACTCAAGCTCCTCATCGTAAAGATCATTTTCCTCAACAGTGAAGTTGTACTGAAACAGGAAGTCGAAGAACTTCCCTATTGGCTCGTCCGGAATCCAGAGTCCTTGATCGTCTACGTCTTGTTTTCGTCTGAACAGCTCACCGTTTAGATACGGTGCTTCTTGAAGCACCTTGTGCGTTTCTTGAGAAAATGGAACCTTAGCCACACCAATTTTGCATCCGGGCTTGGAACTGAAGGCTTCAAAAAACAGCAATTCCAGCCAGTCTCGGTAAAAGGTATCAGTGCCGCCCGATTCTTTGTATTCCTTCCAGTAATCCTGGAGGAACTTGGTGTTATTGCCCAACCAACCCTTTTTCTGCACGAAGCCGAGAAATATGACGCGGATGGCGAAAAGCAAAGCAAAATCCTGTTTGAGGGTTTGATCGTCTGTACCCTGCACAGAATCAGTAAGCTCATCATACCTCTTCCTAAAATCAACATAGAACTCGTCCGAAACGGCTTCAATAGAGAATGCGTCGAGCAGGTTCGGTAAATCGGAAAAGTCTGCACGTTCCATTTGTTGGAGGAACGTTTTGTTGTACATGTCCGGGTCTACAAAGAATGTATAGCGCCTAAACTTACTATACTCCTGTTTAGTACCGTGGTAAGTAACTGTAACCAGAGAAAACCGAAAGCGACCAGCATCATCGTGAAAAGCAAAAATACCGGCATCGCTGTGGGTATGCCGAAGGATCCTCTTCGCCATGTCGTACTGCTTTGCCTTGCTGGACCGAACCGTTAAGTCACCCTCAACCCGTACAGCCACTACAACGACAGTTCGCGCATCCGGGAGTTCGATTCGTCCGATTTGAAGAACTTCGCTAAATGCATCATCACGGATAAGGACATCGTAGCACTCGTGCGTGGGTCTAAAATTCGGTGCCGCGAGGCGTAGAACACTTCTTAAGTGCTCCGGCGAGAATTCCTGGCAAAGGTTTTTCCACGGCCTTAGCATCTTTCCCACCCCTCTGGATATCTCATAGATACCATGGTACTTAAAACACACCGATACCTCTCATTAGTAGAATACGAGGCCGAGAAGCTAAAGCCTGCCTCGACGCGTCGTCAAAAACGGGTATATCATACCGTCTGCGCAGTCAGTTCTCAGGACACCTCAAAGCATCAATGCCACTGAGTGTCGGCCTACTACAAGAATCCTCACAAAAGACGCCCCTCCCTAGGGGCGCCAGTCTAATGCCTTCTCAATCCCAAATCATGCTCTTCGTCAAACCTGTCCAGGATGCGTTTCGCTTTGTTCACCGACGTTGTGAGGGGATGGGTCGCCAGGGCCAGGAGGGCGGTGTGGTAGTCCTTGGTTACCGCCGCTTCCACGGTGAGCTCCTCGTAGGCCTTGACATGCTGAATCAGCCCTCTGATCTGCGGTTCCAGCCTGCCCATGGTTAAGGGATGCGCGCCTTGGGCATCCACCACACAGGGTACCTCCACCACCCCATCCCAGGGCAGATCCGGCAGGGCCCCTTGATTCTGCACATTGACGATGTGCTTTCGGCCCGCGTTCAAGCGAATGTCCCGGATCAGCGAAACGGCAGCGGTGGAGTAGTGAGCTCCGCCACGCTTGCTCAGCTCTAGGGGCTTGGTGCGCAGCTGCGGATCTTTGTACTCCTCCAACAACCTGGCCTCCAGCTCCGCCACTACCTCTCCCCGCACCCGCGGCTGAGCCTGGAGATGCTCGATCATCTCATCCTGCAGGTAGAAGTAGTTGAGGTAGCTGTTGGGCCACATGCCTAGAGCCTCAGCAAACTGCGGGTCGATGTTTAGTCCCGGGATATTGGCCGGACGGGCGGCAATTCTTACCAGCAGCTCGCCGGTACGGTCCCGGCCCGCAACGAAGATGCGGCGCACCCAGGAGAGGTGATTGAGCCCCACATAGTCCAGATCCACTTCTTCTGCCAACACCCCGCACTCCTGGGCAACAGAGTTCTTGAGGCCAAAGGGAATATTACAGAGACCGATAGCCTGCACCCCTCCGTGTTTGAGCACGGCTTCCGTGACTACGCCTGCAGGATTGGTGAAATTGATCAGAAACGCCCCTGGTGCATGGGTTTGCAGGTCAGCACAGATTTCCAGCAGAACGGGAATCGTGCGCATAGCCTTGGCAAAACCCACAGGCCCTGTGGTTTCCTGGCCGATCAGGCCTTCCTCTAAGCAGATCTTGGTGTCCAAGGCCCTGGCCGCTTGACCGCCCACGCGGAGCTGGGTGAGCACGAAGCTGGCGCCAGCCACGGCCTCCACCCGATCGAGGGTGCACTTAACCACAAAGGGATTCCCTTGAGCCTCCACCATGCGCTGAACCAAGCCGCCCACGATCTTCAGGCGCTCAGCATTGATATCATGGAGATAAAGCTCCCGCAAGCCCAATGCTTGGGCTTCTAGGATGAGGCCTTCCCCCAGCTCGGGGGTGTAGGTGCTGCCTGCACCGATCACGGCAATCTTCACGCTCTCACTCCTTCTTGGGGAGGTAGTCTTTCAGCGACTCTTCCACCCTGTGGGCAAACTCTGCAGTGACTTCCAGCCCGGCTTGGCGGGCGGCAGCCAAGAGCGCACCCACCACCGGTTCGGTCCGCAGCAGCTGGGCCTGGATCTCGTACTCGCTATCCAGCAGCCTCTGGGCGAAGGCGCTGAAGAGCAGAGGATGGCGGGCCTTTTGGAACACGCTGCCCATGGCCACAACGTCCACCGCCGCTCCCGGCTCAAAGAGCTGCCTAGTGGCGGCCAGGGCAGAGACAGCCAGCTCCTCCCCAACCTCAAACAATATTTCCCAGGCCACAGCATCACCCTCAGCGGCCGCTTCCACCACCAGCGGTGCCAGCTCCGCCAACTGCAGATCCCGGCCGGCATAGAGCCAGTCCACCAGGTCTAAAAGCTCCCGAACCTGATAGTGCTGGCAGAGGCGCTCGTAGAGGACAGTGGGCTCACCGCGCCCTTCCACCGACCTTTGGCTGCGGGCCAGGGCCAGCTCACCGATGTACCTGCCCCCCGCGTAGTCCCCAAAGATGGTGCCCATGCCTCCCACCTGCACCTTCTTGCCTTGGGCGTTCACGCCCACCACATTGGTCCCAGTGCCGCAGATCGCCGCCACGCCCACACCGGTCCTGGTACCTGCCCAGAGACCCAGGAGGGCATCATTTTCAAAGCCCCACAGGGCCTGTGGCGGTACAATGGGTGTAAGCAGTTCCCGCACCAGCTCAAAATCCCTGGGGCGGTCCGCCCCAGCCATGCCGAAATAGGCCGAGGTGATCTGTTTGGTGCCTACTCCCGCTTGGGCTGCGGCCAGCTCAATGCTCCTTTGCACTTCGGCCCGGGCTGCCTCCAGCCCAGGGCCTTGGAAGTTGCCCCGCCCCGCTTGGGCTAGGGCCAAAACCTCTCCCTGTTCATCTGCGAGGGCAGCCACCGT
>JAKOVF010000414.1 GCA_029782225.1 Chloroflexota bacterium
TGCCGTGGGTTCACGCAGACCGATCACCTTGACATTGAAGTGCAACTCCATGCCTGCCAGTGGATGATTGAAGCTCAGGCGCACCGTATCGCCGTCAATGCTGTCAATACGCGCGTAACGTGACTGGCCTTCATCATCGCTTACGTGCATCTCAATGCCTTCCTCGATCGGCATGTCCTTCGGAAATTCCTTGCGCTCAACATCCACATAGGCTTCTTCGTCGAACTCACCGTAGCCCTCTGCGGGCGCGACCACCACTTCCTTGCTCTCGCCGACTTTCATACCTATCATCTTGCGCTCAAGCCCGGGGATGATATTTCCACGTCCTGCGAGGAACTGCAAGGGCTCCTGTCCCTCTGAACTGTCGAGGACTTCGCCATCCACGCGGAGCGTATATTCCATCGAAACAACCTGACCATCTTGCACAGTCTCTGTACTCATAAATGAATCCCTTTCGTTCCGGCGAAATATGGGATGCCGGAAGTCCGATCATTTTACCAGCAACCGTTGTATAAGCCGTAATCGGGGTTTCCCCTGTGTTTATCATGGGACAATCCTTCGACTATAATTTGCTCATGCAGTATGATCTATGTCTTCCGTGGTACTGGGAATATGATGCAGATTTTGTCCGTTTTGTGAGGAATGCCTGCACCGAAAATAGTTTGAGCTTGTGGGAGATCACACCGGGAAATTTACTCGATTCCACCACGGCTTTGTATCTGGGTCATACAACATTTAGAACGCTGCTGCATCGTGGACAGGGTGAGGCCCGCTTCCATCCGATTCCTCGCTGGGCAAAAGAGCATGGCGCGCGGCGGATCAACCCGGTCGAGGTCTCGGCGTGGTCGGAAGATAAAGCGACGATGCATCTGGAATTGATCAGCCGTGGACTACATACGCCGTACACGATTCTGCTTGCGCCGTTCGTTGAGCAACCGGTGATCCCACAGCTTGATCTGAAGCCGCTCGGCGAGCATTTTGTGATCAAGCCTTCAAATGGCGGCGGAGGCGAAGGCGTCATCCTTGGGGCATCGTCGGTACGCGAAATCCTCCAGGCGCGGCTGGAATTCCCGGAACAGAAATATCTCATTCAGGCTCACGTCACGCCGTGCAAACTGGAAGGCCGGCCCGCCTGGTTCCGCATCTTTTACGCGCACGGCGAAACATATCCATGCTGGTGGGATGTGGACACCCATGTATATGCAAATGTCACAGCGGAGGAAGAAGCCCGTTATGAGCTCAGCAGGCTGAGAGAAATCACGCAGCGCATCGCGTCCATTTGCAGGCTTGACTGGTTCTCGACGGAAATCGCCCGCACGGATGAATTTATCGTTGTGGATTATGTCAACGACGAGATCGATACACGCGTCCAATCCAGGGCACTGGATGGTGTACCCGACGATGTGATGGAAAATATCGCCAGACAGTTAGTGTTGATCGCAAAGGAGAAGCAATGAGAAAGTCCCGCACGTCCCAACGAACCAATTGGAAGCGTGCGGGAAAGCCACGCGCGCGCGATTTGGGGATTCCATTTGAGGGCCAGCCGGGGACATTCAATGCCATCACCGACGTTTCAGGCGTGACGGTTGGGTATGCTACTGTTATCGAAGGCGACTCAGCACGGACCGGTGTTACAGTTATCCACCCGCGCGGCAAAGAAGATCACACACCTGTGTTTGCGGGAGTCCACCACTTCAATGGCAACGGCGAAATGACCGGCGCAGCCTGGGTTGCGGAGGGCGGAATGCTCGAAGGTCCGATTGGAATTACGAACACCCACAGCGTTGGCATCGTGCGTGACACGATCATCGCCTGGCAGATCAAAAATGACGCCCTGTTCCAGAGATGGTCCTGTCCCGTTGTGGCCGAGACTGCCGATGGCTGGCTCAATGATTTGAATGCTTTTTACGTGAAGGAACATCACGTGATGTCTGCCCTTGATTCGGCAAAGTCCGGAGAAATTGAGGAAGGCAATGTCGGCGGTGGGACGGGAATGTTGTGCTACGAATTCAAGGGCGGCACCGGCACATCTTCGCGCAAGCTGCCCGATCGCGTCGGCGGCTGGACGGTTGGCGCTCTGGTTCAGTCGAATTTCGGGAGAAGATTCCAGCTCACAGTGGCAGGCGTACCCGTTGGAAAACACATCACAGAGGGCATGCTCTGGCCGAGTTCACAAAATCCATTTCAGCAGGACGATGGCTCATTGATCGTGATCCTTGCGACGGACGCTCCCCTTCTACCCCATCAACTGGAGCGATTGGCAAAACGCGCTGCCCTCGGGATGGCACGAACGGGAAGCATGGGCGGGAATGGCTCGGGCGATATCTTTCTCGCATTTTCAACGGCCAACCCCGCAGCAGTTCACGGCGACCAGATGGGAATGACCGCCATCCAGGCTTTATCCAACGATCACATGGATCCACTGCTGTTTGCATCCGTCGTGTCCACGGAGGAGGCCATTATTAACTCCATGATCGCAGCAGAGACGATGACCGGACACAACGGAATCTGCGCTATGGCATTGCCGCATGAGGAATTGAAAGAGATCCTGAAGCAATACAATCGGCTAAATCAGTAGGTTAGCCTTATCGTGAAATCAGAATAGAACTGAAGGTCCCGCAGCACGCGGGGCTTTTCATGCTTCCGTCATGTTGCGCAAGTACAATCCCGCCTTATTCGTGGAGGTGAGAGATGCCGTCGAAGCCGCGAAAATCAGCCAGGAAGAAGAAGACGAAGTTAAGTTCACGCGCACAAATCCTTCTTGGGGCCGGAGTCTCACTGTTCGTTCTGTTCGCGCTGGTCATCCCGGTGAGCGCTATGCAGTTTGAGAACCACAATAATTTCTGTGCTTCCTGCCATACCGAAGGGGAATGGACCTTCTACAACCGTTCAACCGCATCTTCTGCTGTGGATCTGGCGAGCCTGCACGATATCAAAGGACAGGCACGCTGCATTGATTGTCACACAGGCCCCGGTATCATCGGTCGCTATGGCGGGTTGATGGCAGGTTCGACGGATTTGATCTCTTATTTCAGCGGACACTATCCCCAACCCGCCGCATTAGAAGAACCGTATCCTGATGCCAACTGCCTGAAATGCCATCAAAACATCAGCGCCAAACAGGATATGAATAACCACTTTCATGTCTTCATGTTCCAATGGCAGGCAAAAGATCCAGTCAATGCCGCCCATTGTGTGGACTGTCACGCGAGCCACGATACGACCAATGATGCCGGGATCATGTTCATCAACCAGGAAAAAACGGTCCAGGTCTGCCAGAAATGCCACTCTACGTTTGGTCAAGGCGAATGAAACATTACATACCCTGAAACTGATCCCGCGCTATTGCGGCCGCGGATTGCGCCAATGGGCCGACTCGCAAGTTCGAGTCGGCCCATTGGTTTATGCTACTCACTGACCAACATCCACTTTGCCATCCGTCCATGTAGTTGACCGACGCCGCGTACAAGGTTCATAAAGGCAGTCCAGAGCAGGAAACCACCCAGCGCCAACAATGGATATGTGGCGACCGGGAAGAAATAGCGGATATTGTCTCCAAACGTGACTGCGCCCTGGTGAAAGAATTCCTGGAAGAAGGGAATGGCAATAAATGCCAGCGAAAAGCTCAACACAACAGTAATCACAATGAAATAAACAGTTCCCAGCACGAATTGGATCAACATGTAAAGGATAGAGAGCCAGGTGTGTCTGTCGAGCATGAGTTGCTTGAGGCGTTCCATCCATTTCAGGCCGGGCTGCGTAAAGATCGGACGGCGAGGCATTCGGATGCCTAACAATGCTTCCACCAATCTTCCTTCCAATAAAGTAAGGCCGCGCACCGAGAGCAGGAACAGGATGGCAAGCGGCAGGCCAAAGATGAAGATGGACAAAGAAACAGAAAGCGACAGGCCGGTCACAGCCCAGGTGAAATAGAGGATCCCTGTGATGAAAGCGATGAACATATAAAGTAAGGCGCCCCAGGCACGCGGGTCCGCGTAGACGCCGAAGAAACGGCCCAGGACCGAGCTCGGCCGCGCAGTCTGCTTGAAGGCCGGAGAGGTGCGGCGCTCCACCTCCCTGTAAGCGGACGCGGTTTCTTCGGGCGAGCCGTAATCCTGCACGATGGATTTCAACGCACCGGACACACTCACAGCGGCATCCTTTTCGCGCGCCGCTTCCAATGCCAGCGACAAATGTTCGCGGGCATCAGCCAATGCATCTTGGATCAGAGCGGGATCGGCATCCTTCATTTCAGTTTTCAAAGCGTTAAGATATTCTTCGATTGTATTGAACATGTCACTATCCTTTCAGATTCGCGTCCACAAACTTCTTGGTCTGCTTCCAGATTTCCAGCCACTCGACCAGCGCCGCGCGTCCATCTTCAGTGATCTTGTAATACCTGCGCGGCGGACCGGAAACTGAAGGCTCTACCGTGCTTTCCAGTAAACTGTTATCCTCCAGCGACCGAAGCACCGGATACAACGTTCCCTGCTTCATCATGGGGATGTCAGGTCCACTCTCTTCGAGCAGCTTTGCGATTTGATAACCGTACATCGGCTCGTTGCTGCGGCCCAGAACGCTCAACAGAACCAGGGAGGATGTGCCAGCATTCAATTCCTTCTGGAATTTTTTCGTTTGTGTGGTGAGATCACTCATCCTTGCTCCTTTCGAGAGTAGTGCCAATTTCATACTACAGATAAGTAAATATTAGTATAAATTTGTTATTATGTCAAGGTTTTAAATAGTAGCTTTGCAAAAGTTGATATGAGGGTGGTTACAATGGTGCAGTGAATTACAATTGCCGGAGATGATTGGAGGCGCCATGTGCGGCAAACAGATCGCCCCGTACGGAAGCTGGAAATCACCCATATCCACTGAATTGGTTACTGCAAAGACTGTCACTCTTATTGAAGATTTCGTGGATGGTGAAGATATCTACTGGGTGGAATCCCGCCCGGAGGAACAGGGCCGTTATGTCATCATGCGATGCACATCCAGCGGGGAAAGCACTGAATGCATCCCGTCGAACTTCTATGCACGCAACACGGTCCATGAATATGGCGGCGGCGCTTTTACAGTCTTAGATGAGACGATTTACTTCTGCAATTTCAAAGATCAGCGCATCTACCGTCAGGAACCAGGCAGTCCGCCGCAGGCCATCACAGTCCATGAGGGTTACCGCTTCGCCGATTTGATGGTTGATAAAAGGCGTAATCGCATCCTGTGTGTTCGCGAAGACCATACAGGCCAGGGTGAGGCGGTCAACACAATTGTCAGTGTCGATCTCAGCAGTCCCAATGATGGACAAATTCTCATATCAGGCAACAATTTCTATTCTTCTCCGCGGCTCAGCCCGGATGGGAATAAACTGGCATATTTAACATGGAACCACCCGAATATGCCGTGGGATGGATGCGAGCTTTGGGTAGCGGATGTCAGTGACGAGGGAGCGCTTCGAAACCCGACCCTGATCGCTGGCAGCGCGACCGAATCAGTGACCCAGCCGGAATGGTCTCCAGATGGCATCTTGCATTTCGTCGCAGAAGTGACGGGCTGGTGGAATCTCTATCGTTGGAAAGACGGGGTAGCGGAGGCGCTTTATCCCATGGAAGCTGAATTTGCAGAGCCGCAGTGGGTCTTTGGAATGTTTGCCTATGATTTTGTTTCACCGACAAGATTACTTTGCCGCTACACCCAAAACGGTCTCTGGCATCTTGCCTGGCTGGATACGGAGCAGAAGAAGCTTTCACCCATCAAAACACCGTACACGGACATTTCCGATGTGAGATGCGGAAAGGGTTTTGCGATCTTCTTCGCCGGCTCTCCCACTCAACCCCTGAGCCTGGTCCGAATGGATCTGGATTCTGGCGAGATGAAGGTGATAAGACAAAACTTTGAAGTCAGTGTGGATCGTGGATACTTCTCACCCGCCCAACCGATGTCCTTTCCCACTACCAATGGCCAGACCGCGTATGGGATCTATTACGCTCCCACGAATAAAGATTTCACCGCCCCCGAAGAAGACATACCCCCACTGCTGGTTATCAGTCATGGTGGGCCGACTGGATCCACAACCACGACCCTGAGATATAGCGTTCAATACTGGACAAGCCGCGGGTTCGCGGTGCTGGATGTCAACTATGGAGGTTCCACAGGCTATGGCCGTGAATACCGCCAGCGGCTGAACGGTCAATGGGGCGTCGTGGATGTGGATGACTGCTGCAATGGCGCACTCCATCTCGTGAACCAGAAATTGGCGGATCCAAATCGGCTTGCCATTCGCGGCGGAAGCGCCGGCGGATATACGACACTGGCCTGCCTGGCCTTCCGCAATGTGTTCAAGGCAGGCGCCAGTCATTATGGCCTCAGTGAATTGGAGGTCTTCGTCACAGACACGCACAAGTTTGAATCGAAATATCTTTTTACACTCGTCGGTCCTTATCCAGACCGCAAGGACCTTTATTATGAACGTTCGCCAATCAATTACGTTCAGAATTTCAACTGCCCTCTGATTCTGTTCCAGGGAGCTGAGGATAAGATTGTCCCACCCAGCCAGGCTGAGATGATGTTCAAGGCGGTCCGCGCCAAGGAACTCCCGGTAGCTTACGTGCTTTTCGAGGGTGAACAACATGGATTTCGCAGGGCCGAGAGCATCAAACGTGCACTGGAAGGCGAGCTCTATTTTTACTCGAAGATTTTCAAATTCGAATTAGCGGAACCCGTAACGCCAGTTGAGATTGAGAATCTTTGATGCATCGTTTCGAACCTTAAATCGGAGCCCCGCCACAGGGCGGGGCTTCTTTGCATTCTTCTCAACTCACGAGAAGGGTTATCAAATCCTATTTGGCAGCAACTGCTTCGGCCGCATCCTGGATTTCCGCTGCGCGTAAAGTATTTGCCATCAACATGGCGATTGTCATCGGGCCGACGCCGCCAGGGACGGGAGTGATAAAACCTGCAACTTCCTTTGCTTCCTCGAAGCACACATCGCCGACTAGTTTCTGGCGTGGCTTGCCCGTCTTCTGGCTGATAACCGGTGTACCATCCGGATTGAGCATCGGAATACCATTGATACCAACATCAATGATCGCTGCGCCGGGCTTGATCCAGTCACCGCGCACCATTTCGGCACGGCCGATGGCTGCAATGAGAATATCCGCCTGGCGAACAACCGCAGGCAGGTCTTTCGTGCGCGAATGGCAGACCGTTACGGTGGCGTTTTTGCCGATCAGCAAAAGCGCGGCAGGCATACCCACGATATTCGAGCGCCCGAGCACAACTGCATTCGCACCTTCGATCTTTACGCCGGCCTGTTCGAGCAGGTAGATACAGCCATATGGTGTGCATGGAACGAACAGAGGCTCACGTCCCTTCTGCGCCAAACGGCCGATGTTGATCGGCGAGAAACCGTCCACATCCTTTTCGATGCTGATCAGTTGCAAGACACGCTCTTCATTCAAATGCGAAGGTAGAGGCAATTGCACTAGAATGCCATGTACCTTTGGATCGGCATTTAATTCCTTGATCAACGCTTCGAGGTCGGCCTGGCTAATGTCGGCCGGGACCGGGTGATGATAGGATGTCATCCCCAGCTCGGCGCAAGCCTTCTGCTTCATGCTTACATAAGCAGCCGAGTCCACACGATCACCAACCAGAACTGTGGCTAAACCAGGCTGTGATTTGCCAGCCGCAAGCCGTGCCGCCACCTTTTCCTTGACATCGTCGCGGACCTTCTGCCCGATTGCAGTTCCATCAATGATTTGAGCCGTCATTTGTTTCGCTCCTTTGTGAAGTTTCTGTGAAAAATCGCACTGGTATTATACAATTTCCTTTTCATGGATAGAAGTGACACTTATCCCGAATTATGAATTACCTCTTGACACGGGGTTTCAAATATCATAAAATGCAATCGGTTGCATAAAGTGACGTGTCCAATGAGCAAAAAGCCTGTAAAAACCATCGCTGACATCGCCCGCCTGGCCGGAGTCTCCAAGTCTACGGTCTCGCGGGCCTTGAATGACAGTCCTCTCATTGGGATCGAGACAAAGGAACGCATCCGCAAAATCGCGCGGCAGCATGACTTTCAGATCAATGTTGCAGCCCGTCAGCTCAGCATGAAGCGCAGCAATACGATCGCGTTTGTGACCCATGCATATCACAAGGAATTCTCGGTCGCAGACCTTTTTGGCCTGGAGATCATGGGCGGCATCTCACTTGGCCTTCATGCTAACAGCTACGACATGCTTGTGGTTCATGTAGATCCTCGCGAAACTGCCTGGGCCCACGAATACCTCGACACCGGCCGCGTGGATGGTTTCATCCTCATGACGGCCACACGCAAGCAGTCGCATATCAAGTATCTCCTGGAAATGGGTGCTCCTTTCATCGTCTGGGGTATTCCAGCCGCTAATCAAAGCTATCCATCAGTGACGGGCGACAATTTCAGCGGTGGAAAGCTGGCAACAGAGCACCTGATCCGCACTGGAAGAAAGCGGATCGCGTTTCTCGGCGGTCCCGCTGAAGAGTTGGAGGTCCAGCTTCGATATGGTGGTTATGAGACCGCGCTGCGCGAGTCGGGACGAAGGGCCGATCCTGCGCTGATCGCATATGGTGATTTCTCGAATACCTCAGGAGCGGTGGCGATGCGGCAGTTGTTGGGTCAGGCCCCGGATCTGGATGCAGTGTTTGTCAACAGTGATCTGATGGCACTGGAAGCCATGGAAGTCATCCGCGAGCAGGGACGTCGAGTGCCCGAGGATGTTGCGGTAGTTGGTTACGATGATCTCTCCATTGCGCAGCACAGCAACCCACCCCTGACCACTATTCGCCAGAATATTCCGCTTGCAGGAAAGTTGTTGGCTCAGAATCTGATTCAGTATTTGCAAGCCGGTGTTGTGACAAACGTTTCGATCCCAGTGGAGTTGATCGTCCGCAAATCAGCCTGAGGTCAGCCCTTTTTTTCCCACCGTAATGCAACCGATTGCATAAGGTAATTCAAGCAAAGGAGAACAAAATGAACGCAATGGTGAATCTAGTAGTGAGATTGGAAAAAGAATTAGACATGCAGCGTGAAGGTCGTACTCTGCCCAAGAGTCACGATTTTGAGCGCATCAAACCGACACATAGGTCCAGGAAAACGGAGCGAAGAGTGGTTACGAATCCTGTGCGCGAGTCAGCACCTTGCCCGTGTCCGCCCTGTCCTGCAAGCACTGATTAGGCAGGCTAATTGGAATGAACCATTTGTAAACATGCGAGAATAGGATGAACACAACGACGGCATTCTACAGAACTCTGGGGCGCTCCGGTATTCAGGTCAGCGCTCTGGGATTGGGTTGCTGGGCGATCGGCGGCCAGTTCTATAACGAACAGGGACAGCCTCTGGGCTGGGGCGACGTTAATGACGATGAATCCATCCGCGCCATTCACTGTGCCATGGATTGGGGCATCAACTTCTTCGATACCGCCGATGCATATGGCGCAGGTCACAGCGAGGAGGTGTTGGGCCAGGCGTTGAAAGGACGGCGAGACCAGGTAGTGATCGCGACGAAATTTGGAAACGTGCACGATCCCGCCACAAAGTGGGCGCTCGGCACCGACGCGCGGCCCGAATACATTTGCCGTGCACTGGAAGACAGCCTGAGGCGGCTCGGCACGGACTACGTTGATCTGTACCAGTTCCACATTTGGGGCTATCCTCCGAACGAGGCTGTGCCAGTCCGCGAGACGCTCGAGGCGTTGACTCAGGAAGGCAAAATTCGCAGCTATGCCTGGAGCACAGATGTCCTTGAAAGTATGGAAGTCTTTGCCAAAGGGCCGCACTGCACAGCTGTGCAAAACGAATTGAACCTGTTCCGCTGTGATGAAGCCATGCTGGACTTATGCGAGCGGGAAAATCTTGCTGCCATCAATCGCAGCCCGCTGGCCATGGGTGTGCTGACCGGCAAGTACAGCGCAAGCACCAGCTTTGCCAGCAATGACGTGCGGTCTCATGTACCCTGGTATTTTTGGTTCAAAGATGGAAAGCCTGCGGAAGAATATGTCCAGAGACTGGATGCAGTGCGTGACATCCTGACCAGCAACGGGCGCATGCTCGCGCAGGGCGCGCTGGCCTGGATCTGGGGACGCAGCGAACGGACAATTCCCATCCCCGGCTTCAGGACAGTTCAACAGGCCGAGGAGAATGCCCGGGCAATGGAGTTTGGTCCGCTCACCCCGGAACAAATGCAGGAAATTAAGATGATTTTAGAGTAGAAAAAATAGTACTTCCCGAGAACAAGGATGCAGGCGTATGTCCGCATCCTTGTTCTCGGGTTTCTCTTGATTGTTTCGTGGTCGACTGATAATCAAATCAACTCGCCGCTCAGGCCACCCATGGTCAGAGCGGTGAGTTTCACTTCATCCAGCATGTTCCAGCGCGGTGAGGCAGCGTTTGCCGAGACGCGCAAATAATTCCCGGTCCACCCTTCCATTTGCCAGCCCCACTCCCCCAACTCGCTGGTGGATTCCCATAAGACAGACATCTTTCGCCCGACAAATTGCCCACGATAAACTTGCGCGGACTCTTCAAGCGCGTCATGCAGGATGTGATTCCGCTTCTTTCGGACCTCGGGCCTGACCTGCCCTTTCAGCTTAGCCGCCCCGGTGCCGGGACGCGGCGAATATGAGAAGACATGTCCGCCTGCGAAGTTCATCTCTTTGACAAAGTCCAATGTCCCAGCGAATTCCTCTTCGGTCTCACCGGGAAACCCGGCAATGAGGTCTGTTGTGATCGCCGCGTCCGGCATGACGGAACGCGCGGCAGCCACGAGCTCCCGGAAAGATGCGGGCGTGGTCTTGCGCGCCATCCGTCTCAGCGTGGACTCGCAACCGCTTTGCAGAGGCAGGTGGAGGTGCGGCATGAGCCGCTTGTCCTGCCAAAGCGCGAAGAAATCCGCGTCCAGATCCCAGGGCTCAATTGAGGAAAGTCGCAAACGCCGGACGTCCGTCTCGCGCAAAATGGCTTTGACCAGATCGCGCAGATGCCGATTCGAAAGGTCATATCCCCACGAACCGAGATGGACACCGGTGAGCACAATTTCCTTTGTGCCGCCCTGCAGGGCAAATTGGATATCCGAGATCACATCGGCAACCGGGCGCGAGCGGGATGCACCGCGCGCAACGGTCGTGATGCAAAAAGTACAGTGATTGTCACAACCGTTCTGCACTTTGATAAATGCTCGTGTGCGACGATGCAAACCCGGTAAGGGTATACGGGAAAGAGGCTCCAGGTCGAAAGTTGCAGGTTGAAGGCCTAAGGTCTGCGCGACGAGGTTCTCTTTTTGTTCATTGGTAACCACGCGTACAACATTCGGAAGCTGTGCAGCCTCTTTGGGTTGAAGGGTTGTCCAACAGCCAGTGGGAATGATTTGAGCCACGCCTGCGCGAGCGATGTTGCGAATCTTACTCCGGGAATCAGACGCGGCCTCGGTCGTCACGGCACAGGTATTGACGACAGCCATATCCGCGCCCTCAGGTGTTTCCGCGATCTCGTGCCCCGCTGCGCGGAATTGACGGGCAATGGTTTCTATTTCACTCTGGTTGAGACGACAACCAATGGTGTCGAGATAAATCTTCATAAATTCGGACGACAGACCAAAGACGATAGACCATGGTCGAGGGTCTGTCGTCCGCGGTGGGCCTTATGGTTTCAACGCCACAAAATTATCGAAAATCACATCCACGCCTGGCTCACCGAATGTCCCGGCCAGCATCCCCACGTCGCCGCGCTTGAGCGTCGCATTCTGAACGGAGGCGACCTGAAAGCCGTTTACGTAAAAAGTGAGCGTGTCTCCCAGACAATCGGCACGCAGATGGTTGACAGCTAAACCTGTATTGATGTTTGACGAATACTGCATTTCGTTCTGACCAAGCAAAGTGGCCTGTCCACCGGTATAAACGCCAACGGCGTAGAAGCCGTCGCTGGAGATCAGGAAGAAATAATAATCATTCCCGGTAAAGCGGCAGATCAAACCGATGCGATTCTCATCGGGGCCCGCCAGCTTGCCCGTATCCACTTCGAGGCGCACGTCAGCATAATTCTTGCGGGGCGTGGACCAGAA
>JAKOVF010000002.1 GCA_029782225.1 Chloroflexota bacterium
CCGTTGCGAATGCGGCTCGATGGAGAAGATCGTGAAAATCTGGCGTTAAACGGAGCGGAAAGTGGATATACCTATGCTTTCCCATGACAATCACCTCTATAATTAGTATACTAACCATAGCTAGTATTGTCAACAGGAATTACGCGTCAGTTTGTTGCAAATATGCCGCCTTTCATCCCCGGATTGAAATCCGGGGTTTTCCCGGCGGTCTCCTATTAAGGGCTATTGGAAGCCCGATTGATGGTGACGACTCCCCGGACTGAAGTCCGGGGCTTCTCGGTTCATCTAACCTGCCAACGCAGGCTATCCCCGAAGGCTCCGTCCGAGCCCAACAGATTTATGCTAGGCAACCGCTCTGTGCAAGATATTTTTGGCTGCTAGCCGCCTTTCATCCCCGGATTGAAATCCGGGGTTTTCCCGGCGGTCTCCTATAAACATCCCGCCACCTCCTCCGGTATCCTAAATGGCACTGCTTGCTCATTCTCGTCATCCCACGGCACCAGCTTTTCTTCGTCATCGACCCACAGATACACTGGCATCTGCCATTCTTCGGCTGCTCGTAGTTCGGCACAGCACCCAACCGAATCCATCCATTCACCCGCCAACACCATGCAGATCATTCATCCTCCGCCTCCCTCGGTATCCTAAACGGCACCAGCTTTTCTTCGTCATCGTCCCACAGATACACAGGCATATGCCGTTCTTCGGCTGCTCGTAATTCGGCACAGCACCCAACCGAATCCATCCATTTTCCAGCAAGCACCAGCGCATCACACCGGTTCAGAAACTCGATCGCATCACACCGGTTCAGAAACTCGATCCCAGCATCAAGGAACACCTGATCGTCGGCTATGCCATCAAAGAAGGCCGTGTTCATGTGAGGGCAGAATACGTAGTATCCCTGCGCCCGCAGCTTGGCTGCTACACTCTCAGCATAGCGGATGTTCTCCCGTGTTTCGTTGATCGTCTTGCCGCGGTAGGGGGCGGCAAGGTAGAAGATTTTGAGCGGAACCGGGAATGTCTTTCCCATTACCTAACCTCCTTTGGCAGCCTGATCCACTGCCCAACCTGCAGTTTCCCCGGATCGATACCGGGATTTAGTTCACGTATCGCCTCCACAACCTTGCCCGTGTGCTGATCGGGGTAAAATTCCTTCGCCAGCC
>JAKOVF010000013.1 GCA_029782225.1 Chloroflexota bacterium
TGGATGAGCTGACGCCTGCCGCGTATGCATTTGATCTTCCCACGAAATCCTATAGCATCTGGGGTTAGTCAGGAAGCCAGGATCGTCCCGCCGGCTTCCCAGACCGGCTGCCATAATTCATGGCAAGACATGCGGGGCATTTCAGCGTAAAATAAATCCATGTTTTGGAGAAATTAATGTGGAAAATCCTTGTTATGGCGGTGCTCGTCAGTTTGTTCGCGACCTCTTGCGGCACCTTTGAAATTGAACTTGATACAACCGCGACGCCTGTGGATGCCCTGCCATCAGCACAGGCGACATCCGATCAAGCCCTGCCAACGGAAACAACCATCCCGCTGACGTCTGAACCAACAACGACAGCCTGCTCGAATCAATGGTTTTTCACCTTTGACGAAAAGCACCTTTCGCTTGCCGCGTTTTGCCCGGCACCGGCGAAACTGCTTGAAGCCGTGGGAGAAGACTTTGAGGGAGGGCGCGTCTACCGCTATGCTCCTGATCCCGATTACCCCGCTGATCAGCGCGGAACGGTTTACATCATCTATAACGACGGGGAATGGGTTACTTTTCCAGATACGTGGGATAACAGCCAGGCCTCCAGCGATGCAACCATCGTCCCACCGGAGGGCCGTTATCAGCCAGTAGACAGCATCGGCAAAGTCTGGCGTGAAAACTCCGAAGTACGTCAGCGCCTGGGTTGGGCCTATGAACCCCAAAACAAATTTCAGGGCAGAGTTCAGACTTATTCGGCAGAGTCAGGTGGAGACAGCCATTTTATTTTTATTGACCACGGCAAATGGGGACTCGTTTTAGTGCTGAATTCTGTCGATATGGGACCCAATAGCTGGGAAGTTGCTGGGACTTATCAATAATGCTGTCATTGCGAGGAGGGCGAAGCCCGACGACACCGTACTTGCGCTCGGTGCAAGTGAGCAATCCCCTAGTGTGAGGAGATTGCTTTGCCACTCGCTCCGCTCGGGCTCGCACTGATAGAATGTCAGGAGAATGGAATGAACCGAATCGCAATCATTTCGATTGTCTTATTGAGCCTTGTGTTGTCATCGTGCGGGACGTTTGAAGTTAGCGTAGATATCACACCGACCGCTGGAAATCCCGCCAACACTGCTGATAACCCGACGCAAACGAATTCAGCACCGGTCATTTCCCTGGCATCGACTTCTGCGGAAATTCGTCAGGCTTTGCTCGAGAGCGCGACGCTCTGGAAAACGATCTGGCTCGATGGAACCGTTACATGGTATGCGCAGGATGGAAGTGGAACGACTCAGGTCTTTCATGAACAGACATGGATCGAGCCGGCTGCCAGCCGTTTCCGTGTAGTGTTGAGCGGGATGAATTCGGATTCTCCGGAAACGTTCAAAGCCTGCGACGGAACATCCATCCTTGAAATGAAGATTCCCAGTGGGCAGAGTCAATCGAGCGACCTGCCGACATTTGCTAAGAATCCTGTGCCGGATTCAAGCCCGCATGTACTGTGGGGTCAAATCGGTACGCCGATCAGCGAGATTGCCCTGTCATCGAATTACGCCGCGGACAACGGCACGTTCAAACCGATCGCTGCCGAGTCGATTGCGGGCCGTGACGCTCTGATCGTCGAGTTGACGCGCAATGACGCCACGCTGCCTCAATGGCGGATGTGGCTCGATACCCAGACAGCGGTCATTTTGAAGCTGCAGGAATTTGGCAAAGGCGGAGGAGAGGATCTCCAGGGCGAGCGTGTGGTCAATGAGGTTGTGTTCAATAGAGACTTCGATGAGTCGCTGTTCCGCGCACCCGCTGTCACGCCGCAGTTTGGAGATGTCACTGGAGGGAGCGCGTCTGATCAGGTAACGGAACCAGTTCCCCCGTCGGGAGAGGATGCGCTGGGCCAATTGTATTTCTTCACCCTGCCGCATCAGGCGGGGCAGTCCGTGCAGTTGGTCCGCCTGCCTGGTTCGTGCGCGGCGGGACTGGCTCAATGTCCACATCTGGAAACGATCAAGGTTCCCTTCCTATTCAATTTCAACTTGAATGCGCTGTCGTGGTCGCCGGATGGGAAGCTGGCCGCGTTCGCTTATTCGGACAATGCAAACGGTACGCCGACCAAGCTGTGGCTGTTCGACCCCACTGCGAACACATGGACCTCGATCGCGGAATTCCCATTCATTGATCCGCCATTCTGGTCGCCCGATGGAACATGGATCGCCTTCCGCGTGCAGGATGGCACAGGCGGTGAGGATGTATACGCGGTCCGCCGTGATGGCAGCGAGTTGAAGAACCTGACGGCTTCGGGAAGACTGCCTGCGGATGGGCGTCCTTATGTGATGGACGGTTGGTTCACGGAAAACATCATTGTCCGCTCGGCGCTGCCGGGCAGCACAGGCGGCGTTTATCTGCTGCGCGTGAGCGATGGCTCGATCAAACCGATGTTCGAGAAGCTGCTGACAAAAGCCACTTTTATTCCTTCGCCTGATAATGCCTTGCTCGCGTATGATGATTACGATTACAACAGCCAGAAGCATTCCATCAAAGTGATCGAGCCGGATGGTGGGAACCCTATGGAACTCGCGAGCTTCTCTGGAGGCAGTCTGTACCCGATCGTCTGGTCGCCGGATGGACAGGAACTGGGCTACGTCTCTTACTCCATCTCCGGTCAGCCTTCGGCGGATGTATATGTCATTGGCCGCGATGGCCGCGGGTCGAAACAGATCTACAAAGGGATCACCGTTGGACGCATCTTGTTTTCGCCGGATGGGAAATACCTGCTTGTCGAAGAAACAACCTCGCCCACCGGCGGTCACTTGTTCGTGATCAATCTCGATACGCTGGAGCAGAAGCTCATTTCAGCGCCGGGGCTGTCTTTGGATACCGATTGGTACGCGCCTTCGTGGAGGCCGTAATCCTTCGCGCTGAGCGGAATGAGCCGATACTTACACCGTATCTAGGTACAGGTGCAGGCGAATGTAGTCGAAGCGCCGTGGTTACAAAATGGTCCTTCGACTTCGGGTCTCGATACGCTCCTCAAAGAACATTCGGAGCTACTTGAACCTCCGCTCAGGCCAAATGAACTGAAACAAATCGGGGAATTATCCGTATAATTAACATGTCACTCTCTCGAAGGGTCTCATTATCACTGGAGATTCTTCACCGCACTCGCCGTTTAAGGCTCGCGGTTCAGAATGACATCTGGAAATAAGATGATACACACCACTCAAATCAACGGCCTGACGGTGCAAACAGGCGATATTATCTGCACCATGAACGGCAAGCCCGATATTTTGCCCGGCGAGTTCTGGCGTCTGGTAGGCCGTCTGGTCCCCGGTGACGTGGACCATGTGGCGGTTTATCTTGGCCCGGACGGGCGCTGTGTCGAAGCGGGGGCGCGAGGCGTGGTCACCTTCAATGTTCACGGAGATTGGGAGTCCGAGCATATGATGGCGCAGCGCGGTCACCTTGTGGATACTTTCTATGGTGCGGCCTATCCGCTTGCCGGACGCGGGCTTTCACCCGATCTGGAAGAGCAGGTCCGCGAGGATATTGCGGCATATTGCCTGGCCCAGGTTGGCAAACCGTACAACCTGAATTTCCTGAATGCTGAGACAGAGGATGCCTTTTATTGCAGTCAATTGGCCTATAAAGCGTATCAACGTGTGGGAGTCAATCTGAACACTGGCCTTGCCATGGAAGGACTACCAGGCACAAACCTGATCGTCTATCCGCAGGAAATCTGGGATGGAAATATTCACAGGATGGCGATTGGGAGCGATCAGTTATCAGTGAGCAGTAACCAGGATACTCCCGGTGGTTGAGCAGCCCTGCGTGGTCGTCCCAGGGCTGCTCAACCACCGGAGTCAGATGGGGAATATCAGTGCTATAATCTCTTCACTACATTATTGTCAGCAAGTCTTTCGTTGTTTTCAACTGAGCAGCCGCTCAATTCCCCAACACCGCACGACTTCTGAAGAACAGGAAATTTGTGAACTTCGAACAATTCAATTTGGATTCCCGCTTAATGGTTGGAATCAAAAAGGCGGGCTATGATGTTGCGACCCCTATTCAGGAAGCCGCCATCCCCGCTGCATTACGTGGACGTGACCTGATCGGCACCGCACAGACCGGCACCGGCAAGACCGCTGCATTCGTCCTCCCCATTCTCAATAAATTACTCTCTGGTCCGCGCGGCGTGGCACGGGCACTGATCGTCACACCGACGCGCGAACTCGCGGAACAGATCCACGAGGTGATTCGCGATCTGGCGGCAGGGACCAGGCTCCGAAGCGTGACCATCTACGGAGGAGTCGGCGCGAGTCCGCAGATCAAAGCGCTCAGAGAGGGCGCGGAAATCCTGGTCGCGTGTCCGGGGCGTTTGCTCGACCTTGTCAATCAACGCCAGGCAAAACTGGAACGCATCGAAATCCTCGTACTTGATGAAGCCGACCGCATGTTCGACATGGGCTTCCTGCCCGATGTGCGCCGCATCGTCAAAGCCGTGCCGACACAGCGTCAGACCATGATGTTCTCGGCCACCTTCCCCCCGGACGTGGAACTGCTGGCATCGCAGGCGCTCAAGCAACCACAAAAGATCGCGATGGGCATCAGCCGCCCGGCGTACACGGTCTCGCACGCGCTCTATCCCGTGCCTGCGCATCTGAAATCGGCTCTGTTGATCGAACTGCTCAAACGCACATCCACCGAGTCGGTGCTCGTCTTCACACGCACAAAATATCGCGCGCAGAAAGTTGCACAGCAGATCCTGCGTGCGGGATTCAAAGTCACGAGCCTGCACGGGGATCGTTCGCAGGGTCAGCGTCAGTCCGCCCTCAAGGGATTCAAAAGCGGACAGCATGACATCATGGTCGCCACTGACATCGCGGCGCGCGGCCTCGACGTGGAAAGCATCTCTCACGTCATCAACTACGATATGCCCGACACGGCCGACGCTTACATCCATCGCATTGGACGCACGGGCCGCGCCCAGCGCACCGGCGACGCGTTCACGCTGGTCACGCCGGAGGATACCGATATGATACGGACTCTGGATCGGATCATGGGTGAAACGATCAAACGTGAGACTCTCGAAGGATTTGATTATACGGTTCCTGCACCGCCGAGGTCTGCCTCCGGTTCTCGAGGCCGAGGCGCCCCGAGAGAGGACGCGCGCCGCCCGGCTCGGCCTGCCCCTACGCCCACCCGCTACGGGAAGAATCGACTTGCCCCGCGCAGGCGTAGGTGAGCCGCGGATGACTGATCGGGGACACTTGCATTACAGGGAACTAAAGTGAGAAGAGTAACCTCGAAACGACTCATGATCCTCATTGCCGGACCTTATCGTTCAGGCACAAATGACGACCCGCAAAAGATCGAGGCAAATGTCCACGCGATGGAAGCGCAGGCCATCCCCATTTTTCGCAAAGGGCACATCCCGGTCCTTGGGGAATGGTTCGCACTTCCGCTCGTAGCCCTGGCCGGGTCAAAGCAGGTCGGCGACGAGGCTTTTAATGAGATATTCCATCCCGTTGCAGAACGCCTGCTTGAAAAATGCGACGGGGTTTTGCGCATCGGCGGCAAATCGGCAGGCGCAGACCTGATGGTTGAAACCTCGCGCAGACTCGGCGGGACGATCTATTACGCGTTGGACGAAATTCCAGACTACGAATAGCTCCCATCGCCTTGTCCGATCCCTGTGGAGGCAGGATACTGAGCCGTCTCAAGGTGAGGCGGGCCTTTTGTCCCCGTCGTGATTATGGGAAAGACCCTGCCGAATTTGGGGATTTTCTCCATACCATCCTCTCAAAGCAAAGACTATATTTGTATTGAGACTATTTTTTTCTGAAAGATGCAATTCACATGATTCAGCGTATTTAAAGATAGTGATCAAGGGGTAACAATTTGCCTCTCCATCAAGTCGAGAAGGAGAGATAGCTTCATTGAAAAACAGGAGGGATGCAGGCGGAGAACTTGCTCACGAGTTATGGGTATACGCCAATCGTTCGGCCATGAATGAGGTGCCATGAATAGAACAAATACAGAGAATCGCTATATTCAGATTTTGAGTGGCGGGGTCCGCCTGGAGGGGATCCTGAGCATTCCGGAAGATCCAAAGGGGATCGTACTTTTTGTGCATGGAAATGGAAATAGCCGGCACAGTCCTCGCAACCAGTACGTCGCGCAGACGCTGCAGGAGGCCGGGCTCGCCACGCTTCTCTTCGATCTACTGACCCCTCGGGAAGAGGAAATTGACCAGCACACCAATCACCTTCGTTTTGATATTGGCCTGCTGGCACGACGGACAGTTGGGGCAATCGAATGGCTCGATCTGGAACCGTACGCGCGTGAGCTAAGGATTGGCCTCTTCGGTTCGAGCACCGGCGCGGCCGCTGCTTTGATCGCTGCTGCGGAGCTTCCCGAAAAAGTGGATGCCGTGGTCTCGCGCGGCGGGCGGCCTGATCTGGCTGAGACAGCCCTGCGCAAGGTGCGTGCTCCTACTTTATTCATCGTGGGCGGCGACGATGAAATCGTCCTTGAATTGAACAAGGAAGCGCTGGACCAGATGCAGTCGGGATCGGAAAAGAAAATGATCGTGGTACCTGGAGCTACGCATTTATTCGAGGAACCTGGCGCAATTGAATATGCAGCCCGCCTTGCACGCGAGTGGTTTTCCGAACATTTGGATCAGGTCAGTGTTTGGTAAATCCACCTGATGGTATCCATGGGAAATGCAGATGACAACATTTGAATCAAAAAGAGCCTGACGCTTTCGCATCAGGCTCTTTTTTCTGTTTAGCTCAGAACGGTGACGTTCGCGGCCTGCGGACCTTTCGGGCCTTGTTCAACTGTGAACTCGACCTTCTGTCCCTCTTGCAGGTTGCGGAACCCATCACTCTGGATGGCGGAGAAATGGACGAAAACGTCCGTTCCGCTTTCGCGAGCGATAAAGCCGTAGCCCTTGTCACCATTGAACCACTTGACGGTACCATTGATACGTTCAGACATTGTATTTGCCTCCTTTGGCAAAGTAAAAAGTATTAGGTGTTCTGTTTTGTTCCATCGGAGGCTAAAACAAAACAACTCACGGATATAACCGTGAGCTGCTGTTCTTCTTCCAACACGAACTTACTGTTATCCTATTGGCTGTAGGATAACACACGAATCGGATGGAGTCAATCAAAATCGATAAGCAATATCTTGGATTTTCATCTTAACTCTTAGCAATGCTATAATCTTATTCATAACGTCCACAGGTGGTCGAGTAGGGCTGAATGTTCTTTTCAGTCCATATCGAGACCACCATTTTCAAGCAACTTAGTGTTTTATTGAACCTTGTCGGTCTCCTCTGCTCGACCAACGGAATACCTTAGAAGTGAGTGACGATGAAAAGATTAATCCTTGCAACTGAAACCGGACTTTTGATCTGTGAATATGACAGCGACCATTGGAAAGAGTGCGCGCGTACGCTGACAGATCAACAAGTGACAAGCGTCATTGCCCGCGAGGGCGTGATCCTTACCGGGACAACAAATGGCGTTTTTCGCTCCGACGATGAAGGACAAACCTGGGAGGAAGCAAGCAGCGGCCTGGCGACGTGGCATATCCGCTGGATGGCATTTCACCCTGATATCTCCGACTTCGAATTCGCAGGCACAGAACCGGCTAACATATTTATCTCGCACAATGGCGGCAATTCCTGGCGTGCCTGCCCTGAAGTTGCTCAATTGCGAGACAACCATAAATGGTCCCTGCCCTATTCACCGGAAGCGGGCTGCATCCGCGGCTTTGCATTTCACGGGTCACGCGTCTACGCGGCTGCCGAAGTGGGCGGTGTCCTTCGCTCAGATGACAGGGGCGAAACCTGGCAGCTTGCCGAAGGCAGTGACGGAAATCCGGACCTCGAGGGTCCGCCCGAGCCCTTAATTTATCCAGACGTTCACTCACTGGAAGTTCATCCTTCCTCCCCGGATCTGGTCTATGCTCCCACAGGCGGCGGATTTTATCGCTCGAAGGATGGCGGCAAAACATGGAGACTGCTTTACGATTGTTACTGCCGCGCGGTCTGGGTTGATCCGCTTGAGTCAGAGCACATGATCCTGAGTCCCGCAGATGGCGTCGATCGGAACGGACGGATTGAAGAATCCCGCGACGGCGGCGAGACCTGGTCAATGGCTTCGAGCGGACTCCAGGTCCCATGGCGACGTGGCATGGTCGAACGCTTCTTTCAATCGGACGATGAATTGTTCGCGGTTTTATCGAATGGTCAAGTGCTCAATGCGTCTCTATCTGCGCTTGAATGGAAACGCATCCTGCCTAATATCTCTGATGTGAACGCAATTACGACGATGGTTTGAGAAAGGATGAATCATGCGCGTCGCAATCATCTCGGACATGCACGGAAATGATTACGCCTTCGAGAGGGTCGAAGCAGATATCAAACTGCAATCAGTGGATCAAATCGTCTGCCTGGGCGATGCAATTCAAGGGGGACCACAACCTGCGTCGGTAGTGCAGCGGCTGCGCAGGCTGGATTGCCCTGTCGTGATGGGAAATGCCGATGCCTGGATGTTGAGCGGTGTGGAAACTGCCGATGAAGGCATTCCGCCTGAACGCAAGAAAAAGATGGAGGAAATTCGAGGCTGGTCACTCTCCCAACTCACGGAAGACGATCGTGAATTTATCTCCGCTTTTCAGGCAACAGTGACCATTAAACTGGACGGCGGCCCTGACCTGTTGTGTTTCCATGGCTCGCCAGCATCATTTGATGATGTCATCCTGCCCGCTGCGCCCGAAGAAGAATTTCAAAAGTTGCTTGGCGCTTATTCATCGAATATCCTGACAGGTGGTCATACTCATGCGCAACAGATCCGTCGCCTGGGCAAGCATTTCTTTTTCAACCCCGGCAGTGTTGGCTTTGCATACAGTCATTTTCAGCCGGACGGAAATTTCAAAGCTGACTCATGGGCCGAGTATGCCATCCTGACCTCCCAAAATGGACAGGTCAGCCTTGAGTTTCGCCGTGTGCCTTTTGATGGGGAAGGATTGATTCGCATTTATCGAGAAAGTGGGCGTCCGTTTGCCGAGGAAGCCATCGCGCAATATCAACGACAACCCTTATAATCTAATCCATGAACTTCCTCATCACCGGAGCCGCGGGTTTCCTCGGCTCTTCTCTTGCAAACTATCTCGCCCGGGAGGGACACCAGGTCCGCGGACTGGATGATCTTTCCACCGGAGATCCCAATTCGTTATCGCCTGATGTCCATTTCACGCGCGGAGATGTGAGCGACCGTCCCAAATTGTGGACTCTGCTGCAGGAAGTGGATGTAGTCTATCACCTGGCAGCGCGTGTCTCCGTGCCTGAATCCATTTTATATCCGCGCGATTACAACACGGTCAACGTTGGGGGAACTGTCGCGTTAATGGAGGCCATGCGGGATGTCGGAGTTCGCCGCGTGGTCCTCGCTTCTTCCGGTCCTGTCTATGGCGACCTTGGCGAACAGCCTCTGAAAGAGTCTGCTGCACCCAATCCGCGCTCACCGTATGCAGTGTCAAAACTTTCGGCGGAATATTACGTCCGCACGATCGGCAATCTCTGGAAAATTGAAACGGTGAGTCTGCGTATTTTCAATGCCTATGGCCCCGGGCAGCACCTGCCGGCTTCACATCCGCCTGTTGTGCCCCACTTCCTGAAGCAGTCGCTGCGCGGCGGTACGCTCGTTGTCCATGGCGACGGCAGTCAGACGCGCGATTACGTCTATGTGGATGATGTGGTCAGTGCAATGGTAGCCGCGTCCACTGCGCCAAATATCAACGGGTTGGCAATCAATGTGGGCTCAGGAAAAGAGACCAGCATTCGCGATCTGGTAAAGGCCGTACAGGAAGTGACCAATAGCGATGCACAGGTGCTCTATAACGACAAGATCTCCGGCGGCGTCTCCCGCCTCTGCGCGGACCTGACACTTGCCAGCCAGAAATTGAATTATCGCCCTTCGATCTCCCTCAGGGATGGTCTCAAGATGACCCTGCGCCGCGACCCCAGGTTTAAGTAATCAATCAAAAAGGAGACTAGGGACACAAAGTTGAAGGCTTTCCTTCGTGAACTTTGTGCCCCTTGTGGTTAAAATTGATTCTCTCGCGTGAATTCTATAGTCGTCCTACCTTGAAAGTTGCCCGTGAATTGATCGGCGCGCGGCTAGTACGGATTCTCAATGGTGAGAAGCTCGTCGGT
Source organism: Chloroflexota bacterium (assembly GCA_029782225.1). Lineage (GTDB taxonomy): Bacteria > Chloroflexota > Anaerolineae > Anaerolineales > Villigracilaceae > JAKOVF01. Next base: position 10,214 of record JAKOVF010000013.1, read on the forward strand.
CTTATCACTGAGACCGAAGGCTACATCGGCGAAACGGATCTTGCGTGTCATGCGCGCCATGGCCGCACCCCGCGAACTGAAGTCATGTATGGAGAGCCCGGGCACGCGTATGTTTACTTTACCTACGGCAATCACTGGATGTTGAACGTCGTCACCGAGCGTGAGGGGTTTCCTGCCGCGGTGCTGCTCCGCGCTATCCAACCCCTCGAAGGCGTCGAGACGATGATGGAACGTCGTCAAGGACGCGATACATTTGGGCCGGGGAAGCTCTGTCAGGCGATGGGGATCACCAAAACGGAGAATGGCGTCGATTTAACGGAGCCCAACCAAGGTCTATGGATCGAAGCGGGGATTTTTGTCCCCAACAAAAGCGTGACGATTGGCCCGCGTGTGGGGTTAAATCAAACACCAGAGCCGTGGCTGTCCAAGCCTTGGAGATTTTTGGTAAAGGGCTGGAAAATCTAACCCGTCATTGCGAGCCGTTCTTTGGCGAAGCAATCTCCCGCGTAGTTGGTGATTGCTTCGTCGGGACGAATACCCTCCTCGCAATGACAGTAACGGAGGAGATATGGGCTTACTTGAAGGAAAGAATGCACTGATTTTTGGTCTGGCAAACGAACGATCGATTGCATGGGGTATCACTCAGGCATTTAAACGAGAAGGTGCAAATCTTGGTATCAGCTATGCGGGTGAAATGCTCGAACGGCGTGTGAAACCGCTAGCTGAGCAGGTCGAGTGCAAATGGGTCGAAGAATGCGATGTGACCAAGGATGATCAGATCGCATCGGTTGCGGAAAAAGCTGCACAGCATTTTGGGAAGATCGATGTGCTGGTCCACTCGATTGCCTTCGCGGGCCGTGATGAATTGACAGGACCCTTTTACAATACGACGCGCGAAGGTTTCAAAACCGCGATGGACATCAGCGTGTTTTCCTTTGTCGCCCTCGCAAAGGCATTTCAGCCGATTTTGAATCCAGGCGCGTCGCTGATGTGCCTGACGTATTATGGCTCGGTGAAGGTCGCGCCGCATTACAACGTGATGGGCGTCGCAAAGGCCGCGCTCGAGTCGACGACGCGCTATCTGGCGTACGATTTCGGCCCGCAGAAAGTCCGTGTCAACGCGATCTCGGCTGGGCCCATCCGTACCCTGGCGGCGGCGGGCGTGGGCGGCTTCCGCGATATGTACAAGCACTTCGCAGATATGTCTCCCATGCGCGAAAATGTGACCATCGAAGATGTGGGTAATGCGGCGGTGTTTCTCGCGTCGAATTTGTCTGCACGAATTACGGGTGAGGTTCTATACGTGGACTCTGGTTTCAACACAATCGGCGTGCAGATGGGTGCAAAAGAAGAAAAAAGCGAGTAGGGACGGGCGCTTGTCCAGGAGTGAGTTTCAGAGGGCGGGCCCAGTGTCCGCCCTTTTTGTTTTAACGGTAAAATTAGCCCCACCATGTTTAAGCGGAATACGTCCCCCACAACCGACAACACATCCCAGGTCCAGGCCGTCGAGCGCATCACATCCGTGCTCGGTTCAGGCGTTATCTGGCACGGCTCGATCAACGGCTCGGGGGGCGTCCGCATCGAGGGTGCCTTCGAAGGCGAGATTGCCCTGCGTGGAATGCTCGTTGTCGGCGAGACGGGCCGCGTCACCTGTCAGAACGTGCGCGCCAACACTGTCATCGTGGCAGGCGCAGTGCGCGGCAACATCACAACCCAAAAGTTGGAAATCCGCGGTACGGGACGTGTGTGGGGGGATGTCGTCACGACCGCGTTCGTGACCGAGGAAGGCGCTTTCCTGCGCGGTCAGATTCGGATGGAAGAAACGGTCGAACTGGAACTCGAGCCTGCTCCCGAAACCACGCCTTCGGAGGCGGCCCAGGCAGAATCCATTGCCCAGTCGGCGCCCGTACAGGCGACCGTTGTCAATCCTGTAATGGACACAACCAAGAAATCCACGAAGCCAAAATCATGAGACCCTAAAGGTCAGGAAGACTTTTAGGGTCTTTCTCTAAATCTCATGAGATACCGCGACCTATCTATCCAGACACAGCGAGAAGCCCCCAATAATGCGCGGACAGAGGGCTTCGCGTTCCTTGTCCGCGCCGGGTATTTGACACGGGAAAGTCAGTTGACACAACTGGGAGAATACACGATCAATCATCTGCGTGAACTGCAGGGAAAACTGGGCGACACGTTCTTTGAGAAGCTTGGCCTGCCTACCATTGGGAACGAAGAAGAGATCTTCTTTCCGCTGAAACCAAGCCTGGTCGAAGTTGTCCATTGCGCTGCCTGCCATTATACAGAGCGCGCCGAACTGGCGCGTTTTCAAAAGATCGCTTTGCCTCAGGGGGACCCACTCCCCCTTGAAAAAGTCTACACGCCCGAGTGTGACACCATTGACTTGCTGGCAAACTTTTTGGAAATTCCACAGCAAAAAACCGCAAAAGCCTTAATGTTCACTCGCGCCTCAGATGACAAACTCGTCTTCGTGGTTGTACGTGGCGATATGCAGATGAGTGAGGCCAAGCTGAGAAAACTGGTCGGTGATTTCCGTCTCGCCACGGACGAGGAACTGATGGTCTCAGATGCAGCCGCGGGATACGCATCGCCAATCGGGTTGAAGAACGCGTTGATCGTGGTAGATGACTTGATCCCACAATCGAGTAATCTCGTGGCCGGTGCGAACCAGCTTCATTATCACTTCAAGAATACGAACTATGACCGAGACTACAAAGCTGAAATTATTGCTGACCTGGTGCGGGCGCGTGAAGGGGATGGCTGTCCAAACTGCGGCAAGCCGCTTTCGATTGTCTCTTGCATTCCTCTTGCACGATTCCCAAGCGGGGATGCCGCTCCCGCATTCCCTACGCGCAGCCTGTTTCATTTTGAAAATATCCTGTTAGCATTGGCAGAGAGTCATCATGATGAAAAAGGACTCGCCCTTCCGAGGGTCGCAGCGCCGTTCGATGTTTATCTCATGCACGTCCCTGGCAAGGAAATGGATACGCGCGCCAAAGCGGAGGAAATCTATACCAGCCTTCAAAGTGCGGACATCTCCGTCCTTTTCGATGACCGCGATGAGCGCGCAGGCGTCAAATTCAATGACGCTGATTTGATCGGATGCCCGGTCAGGGTCACGGTCGGGGAAAAAGCCCTCAGGAATGGAATGGTAGAATTGAAACCACGCCAAGAGAAAGAGAACAGGCTTATACAGCTAGATAAAATTGTTGAGGCAATATAAAGAGCAACCCAGTGCCGTTCCGGGTACAATCTGGGTCGTCCCTGTGTGAAAACAAAATGTACATGAAAATCCCCATGTCCTCCCCTGACCTGACGGATGCAGACCGCCAGGCCGTGATTGACGTCATCAACACGCCCAACCTGAGCATGGGCAAATACACTCCAGCATTCGAAAAAACCTTTTGTGATTTGACCGGTGCGAAACACGCGATCGCTGTCAACTCCGGGACGGCAGGCCTGCATCTCTGTGTCCGCGCGGCCGGAATCGGACCGGGAGATTTGGTCATTACCACGCCGTTTTCGTTTGTGGCGTCAACCAATGCGCTGTTATTTGAGAATGCAATCCCTGTGTTCGTGGATATCGATCCACGCACGGGAAATATCAATCCAGAATTGGCTGCAGATGCGGCGAAGAATATCGAGAAGTATCTACCACGCCACTCATCCCTCACCACTCATGACTCATCCCTTAAGGCCATTCTCCCTGTAGATGTATTCGGTCAGCCGGCGGATATGGATGCTATCAACACAATCGCGAAAGAACATGAATTGACCGTCATCGAAGATTCCTGCGAAGCGTTGGGCGCGACGTACAAAGGCAGACAGGCCGGCACGCTCGGCGACTTTGGAGTGTTCGCATTCTATCCCAACAAGCAAGTCACAACAGGCGAAGGTGGAGTTGTTATTACAAACGACGACAAAGCTGCTAATATGATGCGCGCCCTCCGCAACCAGGGACGCGCGCCCGGCGACACGTGGCTGCAACACACGCATCTAGGCTACAACTATCGCATCGATGAAATGTCGGCTGCGATGGGAGCCTCGCAAATGAGTCGGCTGGAGGAACTGCTGACGAAACGGGAGCAGGTAGCGGCCTGGTATGAAGCCAGGCTGTCTGAAATTCCGGGAGTCGAAGTTCCGTTTGTCGAGTCGTTCACTACACGGATGTCCTGGTTTGTCTATGTTATCCGCTTCGATAAAAAGTTTGACCGCGATGAGATCGCGAAAAGACTTGAGGCACGCGGCGTGCCGGTCCGCCCGTACTTCCTGCCGATCCATTTGCAGCCTTATATGGTCGAGAGGTTTGGCTGGTGTGAGGGAGATTTCCCGGTGACAGAGGATCTGGGCAGGCGAGGGCTGGCGATCCCGTTCAGCGGTGTGATGACCGAAGAGCAGGTGGACTATGTTTGTATGGTCGTCCGGGAAGAATTGAGGAAATGATCTTTGCCGCGGAGTCGCACACCTGTCCTGGCGGGCGGTGCCAGGGGAGACACGGAGAATCAGGATTTTTCTCTGCGTCTCTGTGTCTCTGCGGCTGATCCAGTATGAACGTCGGACACTTTCCCCCACCCAAGCGACGTGGTCTGATCATCCACAGCATACTCATTCTGGTGCTCGCAGCCATTGCTGCGACCGGGTTCTTCAATCTTACGCAGGCAGAAGTTGGCCCTGCTTTCTTAGTTTCTTTGCTGACTGCACTGCTGGCGTTTGCGCCTATCCCATTTCTTGCTTACCGTACTTACTCCCTCTGGCGGGCAGACTATCACATCGACCGTGACAGTCTCGCGCTGAGTTGGGGTCTGCGGGTGGAGGATATTCCGCTGAACGACATTGAGTGGATCCGCCCCGCAGAGGATCTCACCCATCCGCTGGCCCTGCCGCCGCTTCCGATTCCGGGTGCTTTGATTGGTGTGCGTCGGCATCCCGATCTCGGCACAGTTGAGTTCCTCGCATCGGATGCGAAGAGTCTCTTGCTCGTCGCCACTGCCAAACGCATCTTTGCGATTTCTCCCGACGACCCCGTTTCGCTTACGCAGACCTTTGCGCGTGCCACCGAGCTGGGAAGCCTCTCGCCCATTGAGGCCAAGTCAGTCTATCCCTCGTTTGTGATTTCGCAAGCCTGGGAGCACAGTCTTGTTCGTTTCCTCTGGCTAAGCGGATTGTTCATCAACATCGGCCTGTTCGTTTGGACGAGTCTGATCATCCCCTCCACGCCGCGCATTGCACTGGGATTGCATTACGTGGAAGGCGTGCTCGAAAGCGTTCCATCCTCACAACTCATCCTTCTTCCGGTTGTCAGCCTGGTGCTGTTCATTGGTGGATGGGTGGCTGGACTTTATTTTTATCGCTGGGAAAAGGAACGTCCCCTCGCCTTTATGGTCTGGGGTTCTGGCACACTGACCAGTTTTCTGTTTCTCATCGCCATTATGTTTGTGGTAACAACGCCGGTGTGAAGGTCTCAGGTTGAAGATTGAAAGCTAGACGGACCTGCGACCTGTAACCTTCAACTCTCACATTTTCCATGCAACTCATTCTTGGTCTCATCCTCGCACTCGTCATTGCTTTTCTCGCGTACGGTGCTCATAGTTTGAGTCGGAGCGGGGCGTTTGCAGCGGCAGTTGTCGGCACGGTCATCTTTGGCATTGGCGGCTGGCAGTGGGCGATCCTTTTGCTCACTTTCTTCGTTACCTCCAGCGCACTCACCCGCGCTTTCAAAAAGCGTAAACAGGCCCTGAGTGAGAAGTTCTCCAAAGGCGGCGAGCGCGATGCGGGTCAGGTCTTTGGCAATGGCGGCATTGCCACAATATTTGCAGCACTTCACATTTTTTATCCCGAGGCTGCATGGCCCTGGATCGGTTTTGCCGCCTCGCTGGCGGCGGTGAACGCGGACACGTGGGCCACCGAACTTGGCGTGTTGAATCCACACCCGCCGCGCATGATTATCGATCTTAGAAAGATTGTAGAAAAAGGGACTTCCGGAGGGATCTCGATGGTCGGCACGCTCGCGTCCCTGGCAGGCGCAGCCATCATCGGCATTCTCGCCTCGCTGCTTGGACCTCAGCCTGCTTCCGCTTCGACAGCCATGATCATCACTCTGGCGGGGCTCTTTGGCTCGCTCTTCGACTCTTTTCTTGGGGCGACAGTCCAGGCCATGTACTTCTGCCCGAAAGATAACAAGGAGACCGAGAAACATCCTCTCCATACTTGCGGCGCAGAGACTTTTCATATCCGCGGCTGGAGGTGGCTGGATAATGACTGGGTTAATTTTGCGTGTGGTGCGGCGGGGGTAATGGTGGCGTTGATAGGTATGTCATTCTGAGGAGCTGCACTCCAGCGACGAAGAATCTCATATTACGATGCGAATTTTTTTCAAAGCGGAGATTCTTCGCCGCTAGGCGGCTCAGAATGATACATTCCTTACTTATCCTTCCAAATCCTGAAATCCTTCAGGTTCGATCCCCCCAGGAATTCCTTGACAATCGAATTGGCCGGGACCAGGTCCACATCAATCGGCAGAAACCATTCAAGGAAGGCGAGCAATCGCTTGGCTTCAATATATTCCGGCGTGCCGTAAGGGACCTGTCTCAGCAGCGGCTCGGCAAGAGGCTTGAGCGCAGCAAGCTCATATACGAGCGCAGAGTTGAACATCACGTCCGCGTTTTCCTGATACGGGAAGATATGTTGCTTTTCGCCGCGGCGAACCGACTCCCAGCGTGAGATGGTGGATTGCGCCGTGTAACCGCGCTCGCGCGCATCACGAACAATGCGGCGGATGAGCCGCGTATCGGTGGTGGAGACGCGGTTATGCCGGTCGAGGTTGAGCTGCGTCAGGGCCGAGACATAGATTCGGAACGCGCGGCCCGCCAGACGGTCCGGGATGAGGCGGGGGTTCATCCCGTGAATCCCTTCGAGGATGATCGGCTGTCCCTCTTTCAATTGAACTTCGTCGCCTTCTTCCCTTCCCCCCGTAATGAAGTTGTAGCGCGGGAGTTTTGTCTTTTTGCCGGCAATTAATGATTCAAGGTGTTCTGCCAGCAGCGGCAGGTCAAGTGCTTCGATGGTTTCAAAGTCGGGCTTTCCGTCTTCACCGAGGGGTGTCAGATCCCGGTCAACGAAATAGTTATCAAGCTCGAGCGGATAGGGTGAGATGCCCTGCGCGAGCAATTGAACAGCAAGACGACGCGAGGTGGTGGTCTTACCGGAAGAAGAGGGCCCTGCAATCAAAATGATTTGCGAGTTACGCCGCGCAATCTCCTGCGCGAGGTCCGAAACGTTTAGCTCATGTAAGGCCTCGGAGACCAGGACGATCTCGTGTGCGCGGCCTGCCACGATGGCATCGTTCAATGCACCTACGTTGTCAATGCCAAGCAGACTCAGCCAGCTCCCATACTGCAAAAACGCGGTCAGCAATTTGGGATAGCTGCCCATCGGTTTGACTTCGGTGGGCGCATGGCGGCGGGGGAAGTGCAGGGTAAAGCCGCCGTTGATCGACGTGAGATCAAACCACTGGAGATAGCCTGTGGATGGAACCATATATCCATGCATGTAATCCATCATGCGATCACCGAGCCGATACAACGTGAGGTAATCCTTTTTGCGATATTTCAGCAGATGGACTTTATCGTCATAGCCGAGTTTCTCAAATTGCTCCATCGCAAACTTGATCGGCACTTCATATCGCTCAAAGGGCAGGTCGGCTTCGACCAATTCCCGCATATGACCCTTGAGCTGGTGAAGTTCATCCACGCTGAGTGGTTTCCGTTCAGTGACGTGGCAATAGTATCCGCCGGAGGCAACCGAATGGTCAATGCCCAGCTTGCCATTCGGAAATAGATCTGAAAAAGCCATTTCGAGCAGGAACGTGAGCGAGCGGCGATAGATGCGGGCACCGTCGGCCGTATCTGTCGTCACCGGAGTGACGCGCGATTCGATCTCGATGTGAAAACCCAGCTCGTGAAGCTCACCGTTTACGATCGCACCGACGACCGGCGCGTCGAACTGCAGGATCTTGAAAAATTCACTGACTTCGGCACCGCGCGGACCTGAAAGTACACGGCCATCCGGCAATTCGATTTCCACTTCGGAGCGCGGCGAGATAAGCTTGACTTCCGACATAGATTCTAGTTTTGGGATGATAAGATGGAAAGGAGTTTTTGGGGCTGATGCGCGTACTCCTCCAGCGGGACATCTCTCCGTGTCAGCGACATCAGCGTTTCGGTCAGGACTTTATTGACCGGAGTGGGGATCCTGGTTTTTTCTCCCGCTCGCACAACCGCGCCGTGCAGATATTCTACTTCGCTCTGGCCGCGACCGGAGTGGAGGTCAATGTGAAAGGAAGGCATCTTTCCGCCTCGCCCGCTGCCGGCCGCGCGACCCAGCAAAGGCCTGGATAGCCATAGAGGCAACTTCGTGGCAAACGCCAGCGCACGGACCGGCGTCCCGGGCAAATCCACCACTTTCAAATGTTGTGCTTCCATCACTGCCAGGCATTCGCGCAGCATGTCAATTTCCAGCTTATAGAGATCCTTATTGGAAAAGACTTGAGCGGCGGTCATGTCGAGGATGGCTGAAGTGGGATTCGCGATCAGATTGGTCAGCATCTTCGACCATTTCATGCTGTGCGGATCAGGATACAGGCGGCATTTAAGGTAGGCATCATTGAAGGCCGCGACCAGTTTTTCCGAGAGTGGATGCCCGGCTCCAATCCCGACGCCGCGCAATTTCTCAAGGACAATGTCACCAGCCGCACGACGGCCAATCGCGCTGGTCACTGTACCGTAAATCACTTTGTCCGGGCCAAACTCGCCGGCAATTGCCTGTTCGTTTTCCACGCCGTTTGAGAGGCAGAGGATGGGAGGGAGTTTGTCGGCAAAGGGCCTCATCCCCTGCAGGGCGGGCCGCGTGTCGAAAGATTTCAGGGCGAAGAGTGCCACGTCAAACGGCCAGTATTTCAGCGCCTCTTCCAGGGAGGGCATAATGACAAAGGACTGCGGACGAAGGACGAAAGCTTCCTTTGTTTTCCTTCGCTCGTCAATCGTCAGGTCAAGGCGCAATCCGTGTTCTCGCAACTCTTCGACGACTTTCGGTTGTTCCACGAAGATGAGTTGATGGCCCGCGAGAGCCAGCGAGCCGCCAACATAAGTCCCAATCGCGCCCGCGCCAAATGCAAGAATTTTCAAAGCTGAAGAACTGGCCTGCACAATAACGACTCCGATAAATCAAAGGTTACGCGGAGCGCAGGCATTAGTCTACAACTTATGATGCGAGCTAAAGTCGGCGCTCCGAGGTCTATTTGAAAGGAGTTAAGAACCCCTGTTCCCATTCCAATGGGCATGATCATTCAGTGTATCGATCGCCCAGCGGTGTTGATGGGGGAAATAGATCAGCCGCGCGAAGGATGTATTGCCAAAGCGGAAGCGTACGCCCGCGTTATTTGCCTGCGGTGTGATCCCCATTACCGCATGCATGAACTGGTTCAACATACCGCCATGCGAAACGATCAAATACTTGCCCGGTGTACGCTTGAGCAAATAATGCAGAGCCAGCCCTGCGCGCAGGAAGAGTTCCCAATCGCCTTCGCCCACCAGGCCGACAGGATCATACGGTGTGTAAAATTCGGGGTGGTTGAATTTTTGTCGTACCTCAAGGGCTGTCAGCCCGGAAAATTCGCCGTTATCACGTTCCATCCAGACCGGGTCACACTCCACCGGAATATTCAACTCGGCGCCGACGATCTCCGCGGTCTCTTTCGCCCGTAGCAGCGGGCTGGTAATAATCCAGTCAAATCTCACCTTCTCTTTTTTCCAACGATTTGCGAGCGCTTGCGCCTGTGAGCGCCCAGTATCTGTCAATGCAAAATCAGATTGTCCCTGCCAGCGGGCTTCCGCATTCCCAATCGATTCGCCATGACGAAGGAGGGTAATTTCGAATACAGCAGCTCGAGTGTCATTCATCACGCTTATCACCTTTCAACAAATAATGGGGCCTGCGCTTCACTTCCTGAAAGATGTAGCCAACGTACACGCCAATAAAGCCGAGCAGGATCATAATGATGCCACTGGCGATCAACATCACAGCCATTAAGGAACTCCAGCCCGGTACGATCTTTTGAAACTGTCCGCTGATCCAGAGATTCAGGACATAAAGAATCTGCGCACATGCGAGGATAATAAAGATGGCTCCCGCACTCAGGCCAATATACAGCGGCATGAGAGAAAACGAAAAGACCGCGTCGGAGGCAAGACGCAACATCTTGCCAAACGAATATTTCGATTTCCCCGCAACCCGCTTTGGTTCTTCATAAGGAAGGATGATCGAAGAATATCCCATCCATGACACCATGCCGCGTAAAAAACGATGATATTCCGGCATGGACTTCAGCGCATCTACGGCCTGGCGCGAGAGGGCACGGAAATCCGCCGCGCCGGGCAACATCCGTGTGCCGCTGACGATGTTGATCACGCGATAGAAGAGGCCTGAGGTCCATTTCTTAAAGGAAGCCGGTTGAGCCTCCTCCAAACGCTGGGTCTGGACAATGTCGTAGCCCTGTTTGATGAGGTCAAGCATTTGCGGGATGACTTCAGGTGGATGCTGACCATCCGCGTCCATCGTGATGACGATATCGCCGCGGGCCGCGTCCATGCCGGCTGTCAGCGCGGCCTGATGCCCAAAGTTGCGGCTGAGCATGAGCAGGGAAATGCGGGGATCGGCATTCGCTAATTTTCGGAGCGAATCAATCGTCCCATCGCGTGAGCCGTCGTCTACATAAATCAAACGAAAATCGTACGGAAGTCCATTCAGGACGTCGCGCAGGCATACATAAGTCTGTTCGACAACGCCAGCCTCGTTGAAAACGGGGATGACGATGTCGACAGACTGTTTTTTCTTCGTTGCCATTCCAAGAATTCTACCACGCCCCCAAATGACCGCTTCACAAACGGTCCTTCGAATCGCTCAGGATGACCCCGTGCCTGTCCGCCAGTATAGACAACGTGCGCGCTTCCTCGGCCTTCCTTTGATCACCTGTCCAATTCAAGGCCGTCATCAGGATGCCAGAGAGTTCATGGATCGCACCACTGCTCAGGCGGCCAAGCATGGCGAGCATACTTCGTCGCAGGATGAGGTCGTCGAGGTGAACAACTTTCTCGTGCTTCGCGAGGAATTCAACTTCGCGACGTGAATACTCCGGGATGGTTTTTAGTGGCTCATCTGAATCCCGTTTGATAAATTCCGCAACCACTTCGGCGCGGCCGCCGTAACGTTGATATAAACCACGGACGCGCTCGATCGGAATACCCGTCCAGGCGCAGATGGATTCGAGTTTACGCTGCAATTCCTTTTCGTCATGTGTAAAGCCGCGCCCACCGCCGATCGGCAGGTCAGCGGTGCTCTTCTTTCTTTCTAATCCAAGATAAGTCAAAGTCTTGTCCGTTGTCTGCTCAGAGAAGGCGCGGAAGGAAGTCCACTTTCCACCGACCAGGGAATAGACCGGGAAGGTGAGTCCTGTCCATTCGCCACCCACCACCTCGATCGCATGATCGCGTGTGATCTGTCCGGTCGTCTTCGCATGGCTGTACGCCAGTGGACGAACACCCGAGAAGCGAAAGACAATCTGCTCGTGAGTGACTTTGATATCGGGAAATACGCGCGCCACCATGCCAAGGAAATATCCCACTTCTTCGTCGGTGCAGCGCGCTTCATCGGGGTTTTCGATGGGCAGGTCGGAGGTCCCAATCAGGACACGGTCGTACAGCGGGAAGATCAGCACAATACGCCCATCTTTGTTTTCAAAGAAGAATTCATTGTCACCAATAGCTGTGCGCAGTTCAGGATGATCCAACACAAGATGCGAACCTTTGGTGCCGCCAATGAAACGGGTGGACAGGCCAATATTCTTGTTGGCAAAGTCAATCCACGGACCGGCCGCGTTGATCAACAGTTTCGGCTTGACCTCGAAGGTCTCATCGGTCAATTCATTTCGCAGCAAGACAGAGTCCTTGTTCGCCGATACGAGGCTTACATAATTCAAGGCATGTGCTTTTGGATTTTCTGCTTCCCCATCCAGGATCAGTTCGGTGGCGAGCCGCTCGGGGCTTTGAATGGAACCGTCATAATACGTGGCCGTATTGACGATCTTCGGATTCAAGCGCGGCCATTTCTTGAGCGATGCGCTGCGCCCTATAAATTGATGAGGCGGCACAGTCCCATTCCTACCCGTATAGGCATCATAGAGCATGAGCCCAATCTTGATCACCAGCGAGCCGCGTTCAGATGGTTTATCCAGTAATCGCAAAAACTTCAGCGGTGCATTGAGCAAGCCTGAAAGATACTTGAACATGGGCACGGTCGTTGGCAGCGGCTTGACGATGTGCGGGGCGTTCTTGATCATGCGGTTGCGTTCCTGCACCGCTTCGCGCACCAGGCGGAATTCACCGTTCTCAAGATAGCGAATCCCGCCATGCGCCATATGTGAGGAGGCAGAGCTCGCGCCGGAGCAAAAGTCGCCGCGGTCGATCATCAGCACATCCACACCGTTGAGAGCAAGGTCACGGAATGTACCGATGCCGTTGATTCCCGCACCGACGATCAGCACGGATACTTCAGGATTGTTTTTATAGGAAGAGATAATTTCGTTACGGTTCATGTTTCACCATGTTGGTTCCAGGTTTCAGGTGCGAGGTTTCAAGTTCAGAACCTGATCCCTGAGACGCGAACACCTGACACTTTATTCGACCCAATCAAACGTCCTCGTCACAGCTTTTTTCCAGTTCGAGTACAGATTCTCGCGCGTGGACCCGTCCATCTGCGGTTTCCATTCCCTGTCGCGGCCCCAGTTGGCGCGTAACTCATCATAGTCCTTCCAGAAGCCGACCGCAAGTCCCGCGGCATAGGCCGCGCCCAGGGCAGTAGTCTCTGCAACCCTGGGGCGGATGACCGGCACGTTCAAGAGGTCAGCCTGGAATTGCATCAGTGTTTCATTGAAGACCATACCGCCGTCCACTTTGAGCGCAGTCAGTTTGACGCCCGAGTCTGCTTCCATCGCATCCAGAACTTCGCGTGTCTGGAATGCGGTCGCTTCAAGAGCGGCGCGGGCAATATGACCTTTGTTGACGAAACGCGTCATTCCCAGGATGGCGCCGCGTGCATCACTCCGCCAGTATGGAGCAAACAAGCCAGAAAACGCCGGGACAAAATAAATGCCGCCATTGTCCTGCACTGTCTTAGCCAGGGCTTCCACGTCAGAGGACTTTTCGATCAGCCCAAGATTGTCTCGCAGCCACTGGACCAGTGCTCCGGTGATCGCGATGGAGCCTTCAAGAGCATAAATAGCTTCTTCCTTGCCAATCTTGTATCCAAGCGTTGTCAGCAATCCAGACTTGGATGGCACAGGTTTTTCACCTGTGTTCAACAACATGAAACAACCGGTGCCGTAGGTGTTCTTTGCTTCTCCGGGACTGTAACAGGTCTGACCGAAGAGCGCGGCCTGCTGGTCGCCGAGATCGCCGGCCACTGGAATGCCGCCCACCGCGCCTTTTGCCATGCCATAAACTTCAGAAGAGGAACAGATCGCGGGCAGCATGGCGCGCGGGATGCCGAGCAGTTTCAGGATTTCCTCATCCCAATCGAGGGTGGATAGATCCATCAGCATCGTGCGCGAGGCATTGGTCACGTCGGTGACATGCACGCCGGTTAAGTTCCAGATGACCCAGGTATCGATATTGCCAAATAGTAACTCGCCCTTTTCAGCGCACTCACGAGCGCCACGGACGTTATCGAGAATCCACTTTATTTTCGGCCCGGAGAAATAGGTTGCCAGCGGCAGGCCCGTTTTGCCGCGGAAACGATCCTGCCCTCCATCTTTTGCAAGCTCATTGATGATCCCATCCGTGCGCGTGTCCTGCCAGACAATGGCATTGTAAACGGGGCGTCCCGTTTCCTTTTCCCAAACGACTGTCGTCTCGCGCTGATTCGTGATCCCAATCGCCGCGATCTCACCGACGATGGACGGTGGACCACTGACCACTTTTCCCAGCGCCCCCCTCATCACCTCCTGAGTGCGCTCCCAGATCTCCAGCGGATCATGCTCCACCCAACCAGGTTTCGGATAGATCTGCTGATGTTCCCTCTGGTCCACAGCAACAATATTCCCCGCGTGATCGAAAATAATGAAACGAGTGCTGGTCGTGCCCTGATCCATTGCGGCGACGTATTTTGGCATGTGTGTCCTCCAACCAGGAGATTGAGCCAATTGTAAAACAAAAAACAGGCTGGGACGAAAGGTCCCAGCCCGAATCCCGGAGAGCGAATCTTGTTTATGCTATACCTGGAGAACAGGTTACCGGGATGTAATCATCTGCGCCTTTATACGATTATGCGATGTCGAAGCGGTCAAGGTTCATGACCTTGTTCCAGGCCGCGACAAAGTCACGCACGAACTTTTCCTTATTGTCGTCCTGTGCATAGACTTCAGAGAGGGCGCGCAACTGCGAGTTGGAGCCGAACACCAGGTCCACGCGGGTGCCGGTCCACTTCGTTTCGTCGGTCCGGCGGTCACAGCCCTCGAAGGTGTCGGCAGCTTCGGAGGTGGGATGCCAGACGGTATCCATGTCCAACAGGTTAACGAAAAAGTCATTGGTCAGCCTGCCAGCCTGTTTGGTGAACACGCCGTGCTGCGTCCCGTTGAAGTTGGCGCCAAGCACACGCAGGCCACCGAGGAGCACGGTCATCTCGGGCGCGCTGAGGGTCAGTAACTGCGCCTTGTCCACCAGCATTTCCTCAGCAGAGATGCTGAAGGCCGTCTTTTGGTAGTTGCGGAAGCCGTCTGCTTCGGGTTCGAGCACGGCGAACGATTCCACGTCGGTCTGGTCTTGCGATGCATCAACGCGGCCCAGGGTAAAGGGAACCTGCAGTGGGTGACCAGCCGCGCTGGCTGCCGCTTCAACCGCCGCGCAGCCGCCCAGCACGATCAGGTCAGCCAGCGAGACTTTCTTGCCGTCCTTCTGAGCGCTGTGGAAGGCCTGTTGGATGCCTTCGAGCGTGGAAAGCACTTTGGCCAGCTGCGCGGGTTGGTTGACTTCCCAGTCTTTTTGCGGGGCCAGGCGGATGCGCGCACCATTGGCGCCGCCGCGCTTATCTGAACCGCGGAAGGTGGAGGCCGAAGCCCAGGCGGTGGAGACCAGTTCCGACACGGACAAACCCGAAGCCAGGATCCTGGCCTTCAGGTCGGCGATGTCATTGGCGTTGATCAAGGGATGATCCACAGCGGGCAGCGGGTCCTGCCAGATCAGGTCTTCGGCGGGGACTTCCGGACCGAGGTAGCGGGCTTTGGGTCCCATATCGCGGTGGGTCAGTTTGAACCAGGCCCGGGCAAAAGCGTCAGCAAAGGCCTGCGGATCCTGATGGAAGCGGCGCGCGATGGGTTCGTAGATCGGGTCGAAGCGCAGCGACAGGTCGGCGGTGGTCATCATCGGCGGGTGCTTCTTCGACGGGTCGTGAGCGTCGGGAATCATGTGTTCGGGCTTACAGTTCTTGGCTGACCACTGTTGGGCGCCAGCCGGGCTTTTGACCAGTTCCCACTCATAGCCAAAGAGCATATCGAGGTAGCCCATGTCCCACCTGGTGGGGTTGGGCTTCCAGGCGCCTTCGATGCCGCTGGATGTGGTGTGGACGCCCTTGCCAGTGCCGAGGCTGTTTTTCCAGCCCAGCCCCATTTCTTCCAGAGGTGCGGCTTCGGGCTCAGGTCCGACCAGTTTAGGGTCGCCCGCACCGTGCGCCTTGCCAAAAGTGTGTCCACCGGCGACGAGCGCGACGGTTTCTTCATCGTTCATACCCATGCGGGCGAACGTCTCACGCACATCGCGGCCTGAAGCCACAGGATCGGGGTTGCCGTTGGGACCTTCGGGATTGACATAGATCAAGCCCATCTGCACGGCGGCCAGGGGGTTCTCCAGATTGCGTTCGCCGCTATAGCGCTTGTCGCCCAGCCAGGTGTCTTCGCTGCCCCAGTAGACATCTTCTTCGGGCTGCCAGATATCGGCGCGGCCCCCGCCAAAACCAAAGGTCTTGAAACCCATCGACTCCAGCGCCACGTTGCCTGCCAGAATGATCAGGTCGGCCCAGGAAAGTTTGTTACCGTATTTGCGCTTGATGGGCCAGAGCAGGCGGCGTGCCTTGTCGAGGCTGATGTTGTCAGGCCAACTGTTCACCGGCGCAAAACGCTGGTTGCCGGTGCCGCCGCCACCGCGTCCATCAGCGGTGCGGTAGGTTCCGGCGCTGTGCCATGCCAGACGGATCATCAGTCCGCCGTAGTGACCCCAGTCAGCGGGCCACCAATCTTTCGAATCGGTCATCAGCTGGGCAAGATCTTTCTTGACCGCAGCCAGATCCAGCTTCTTGAATTCCCTGGCATAATTGAAATCGGGGTCCATCGGGTTGGATGTAGGAGCGTGCTGGTGCAGGATGTTCAGGTTCAGTTGATTGGGCCACCAATCGCGGTTGGAAGTACCTCGGCTGGCCAAACTCCTGCCAGCTTTGCGTGTGATCGGACTCTTGCTTTCTTCGCTCATTTTTAGTCTCCTTCTGATGTTTTTTGGGGGTAAAGTGAATCGTCAAACTTACTTGCCGGAGGTGGGCTGGGAAGCGCCTTCGAGGTCAGGACCCACTACGAAACACGGTAATTCCTGTTTTACCGGCGGATTTCGGCTATTTTCAATTGCTTTTTCTGGCCATTGGAATCTCCTTGTTGGATTGAAAAAGATTCATACCAAACACTTCTAAATCGTGTCTATTCGCTCTTGTTCTGGCAATCCAAACATATTCCATAAAAGTCCAGTTGGTGCTTCAGGACTCGAAAGCCAAAGCTTGTTTCAACTTCTTGAAGGATGCCTTCCACGGCTTTGTCAAGCTCTCCATCCGTAATCTGCTGACACCTCATACAAATCAAATGAGGATGTGGATAAGGCTTGTTGCCATCATAATGGCTGTCATCACGCAAACTGATCTCAAGCACCTCGCCCAATTCTTTCAGTA
The DNA here is from genome assembly GCA_029782225.1 of Chloroflexota bacterium. GTDB lineage: Bacteria > Chloroflexota > Anaerolineae > Anaerolineales > Villigracilaceae > JAKOVF01. The sequence goes on from JAKOVF010000013.1 coordinate 27,263, forward strand.
GATCAAGCGTTTTATAAACAGTTGCCAGACTCATGGTGGGAAACTGGACTTTGATCTGGTCATAAAGTCTATGGGCACTCGGATGACCCTCACTTGCAGCAATTAAGCGAATCAACTCCACTCGTTGTGGAGTTAAACGATATCTGCTCCTCAATCTGGTGATCAATTGTTCAAACCGATTCTGTGAATCCGTCATTTATGCTCTTATGGATAACAATTCTTTATAAATTATTATTATTACTTATTTTAGCGATTTTGCGTTATTAAGTCCAATAGGAAATCTGGCACAAAAAGAAGGGCTGCCCTTCTCTTTGGACAGCCCTTCTTTCAGGTAATCACGGAAAACAGCCTACACCAGGATGAACTTGTCTGGCTTGGTGCCACACACCTTGCATGGCTCGGTCGGTTTGCCCATTTCGATGTTGCCGCAGACCGGACAAAGATAGAATTCCACCTCTGTCAGATCCTTGCCCTGCTTCACTGCCTCAAGCGCCAGGGCGTACAACCTGGCATGAACTGCCTCAGCTTCCACAGCGTAACCAAACATCCGCCTGGCTTTGTGTTCATCGGCCACAGCCTGATCGAGCATCGGTGGGTACATCTCTTTGTACTCGTACGTCTCGCCCTCGATCGCCGCCTGCAGGTTGTCAGCCGTTGCTCCGACCTTCTCCATCGCCGCCAGGTGTCCCTCGGCGTGAATGCGCTCGGCTTCCGCTGCTGTGCGGAACAGCCGCGCCACATTCGGAAAACCCTCCCGCTCGGCCTTCTTCGCAAAGGCACGATACTTCTGATTTGCCTGGCTTTCTCCGGCAAATGAGTCCTTCAAATTGTCCAGTGTAGTTGCCATGTCGGCTCCTTTTATATCAATTGAAAAACTTGCTTATTGTGAATTCCTTCATTAATTATAACACTGGAGCCAAACTCTTATGCCCAACTCCGCGCCCCACTCAAAAACGACTTTCCGCTCATGGCCTTCTTTCCCGATGGCTGCACTTCATCGAGGACCAGGATCCCGTTGCCCACGCCGACTGCGGGCTGGTCCCGCCAAATCAGCCTTTGCCCCGCTGGAACACTCCCTTCTTCGACATGGGCATGATGAACCTTGAGCATTGCTCCATGAAAATCCATGAATGCGCCGGGCCACGGGTTGAAGGCGCGCACACGCCGCGCCAGCTCCTCTGCAGGCCGCGTGAAATCGAGCCGGCCTTCCCCTTTTTTCAGCATGGGAGCATAGGTCATACCTGCCTCGGGTTGAGGAGTCGGCGCAAGTTTCCCGGATAAATAATCGGGCAGTGTGTCGAGCAGGAGTTCCGCCCCCAGCGTGGATAGCTTCTCGAAAACGGAGCCAGCCGTATCGTCCTGCGTGAGGCGAATGGATCTTTGACTCAGCATCGGCCCGGTGTCGAGTCCCGCATCCATCTTCATGATCGTCACGCCTGTCTCCGTATCTCCGTGCAAAATGGCAGCATTGATCGGAGCCGCGCCGCGCCATCTCGGCAGCAAAGAAGCATGAACATTAATGCAGCCGAAACGCGGCAGGTCCAACACATCCTGCTTCAAGATCTGACCGAACGCCGCAACGACAATCACCTCCGGGGACCACGCGCGCAGTTGCTCCATCGCTTCCGGCTGGCGGAGTTTCTCGGGCTGAATGACAGGCAGGTTTAATTCCAGTGCAAGTTGCTTTACAGGCGGGGCTTTCAATTCGCGGCCGCGGCCAGAGGGGCGGTCCGGTTGCGTAACAACGCCAATGACCTGATATGAGCCTGCCAGAGCTCGCAGGCTCGGCAATGCAAAATCAGGCGAACCCATGAAGACGATCTTTGTAGACATATTTTGATTCTAGCATAGCAGCCCGGAGTCAAACGTCTCCCGACGTTTGAAGCGCATGACGCAAGTCTGGAGACTTTGGACTCCTTTTAACTGCACAGTACCAATGGTGGAATCATTTGGTTGATTTTTGATTGGAATGGTTGTACAATAACGAAAATCCAAACTCAGATTATTCGGAGGAGATTATGTCTAATGAACCTATGATGGAAACCACCAGCGATGACAAGCTGTGGGCGCTGCTTGCCTATGTGCTTACGCCGATCGTCCCGATCATTATCATGTTAATGGAAGACAAGAAAAACCGCCCATTCATCAAGGCGCATAACGCGCAGGCTTTGGTCGTCGGGGTGGTAAACCTCATCCTGACAGCCGTTCTCGGTTGGACTTTGGTCCTGTCATGCGTGCCTTTGATCGTTTGGTTTGTTTGTATTTATTGGGGCATCCAGGCCTACAATGGCAAGATGGTGGAGATCCCCGTCATTACGAATTTTGTGAAGAATCAGGGTTGGGCATAGGTTCCAACAGGCTTTAAAGAACTCGCGGTGCATGCCGCGAGTTCTTTTATTTCCAGACCAGACAAGAATCCTGGAAGAATAGAAAGTCCCTTATGCAAGCACATGAGGGACTTTATTCTATATTGCTGCACCCACGGTTACGGGATCGTGCCAGCGATGTCCGAGCCTACACGGATCTCGATGTCCACGGTTGAAGTGGGATCAGGGTTAAACCGAATCTGACGGGAGGAAAATCCATACAGGCTGATGAGATAGCGCAAGGTGTAAAGCTTGGGTCCGTACACGACAATAACCGTTGAACTGTAGGCCTCAGAGGCCTGACCTACTTCGGTCACATTCATGCCCTGTGATTGGAAGAATGTGCCAGCGCGATTCTCCAGACCTGTGAACGTACCATCCAGAATACGGACGCGGGCTTCCTCCTGCTGCATCAAGACCCTCGGATCGCCGGTGGCCAGGGCACTGGACGGGCCGCCGGTGGTGAAGATCTCATCGCGCAGGACACGGATCTTATCTGAAATCGGCTTGAGGATGCTGGCGTTCTGCCCTCCCAAAATCACATTATCAAGTGTGACCATCAATGTATCGATCACGCCAGTCTTGATGCTTTCACGCGAAATATCCTTTCCCAGCACAGCCAGCTTGATGGCATCTTCAAGCGACATATTGGTATGAATACCCGCAGAGAATTGATTGTAGAGTGTAGGAGCCTGCGTAATCAGGGTTGAGAACACGGCAGGGTCGAAAATCTTCTTCTGCAATGCAAAAATGACCTGCTGCTGGCGCTTCGCGCGGTCCACGTCTCCGCCTTCGGTGTGGCGCGTGCGGGCATAAGCCAGCGCCACATCGCCATTCATGTGACGATAGCCGCAACAGGTGACTTTCACATGGTTCGGGTCGCCGGGAGCAGGCCGCACTGCAGTTGCTTTTGTAATCAGGCCGGGCTGACCGGAGCCTGAGGCGGCTCCTTTTGTGATGTCCGGCAGCGTATCGATTCCGTCTGCCTGCACGGCTGATGCAATCACCCACGCCTTTCCATCCGGGCCGGACGGGTACTGGATTTGAAGGAAGTTACCGCCAGTGGTTCTACCCACCAGCGTTACCTTATCATTTGCAGCGAGTCTGCCCAGCAGGTCATAACCGGGGCCCACTAGATCCAATTCAAGGTTTTGGTCAACGTACACATCAATGCCGCCGAGATAATCGATCAGGCTTGTGAAAGTTCCAAAGTCCACCTGGAGATAATAATCAACCGGCACACCGATGAACTGCGAAACGGTTTTCATCGCCAGTCCGGGCCCGCCCCCCGGGAGTTTATTCCCCTCGCCAGATGAATATGCGGTGTTGATACGACTATACCCAAAGCCTGGGATATTGACCCACATATCGCGTGGAATCGAGAGCATTCCAGCAGTCTTTGTGACCGGATCAATCGTGAAGATGATCATCGTGTCGGAGCGCGGCGGGCCTTCATTGGCCTGCCAGTCGCGGTAATCAAGACCAATGAATAGGATATTGATGCGGCTGGCCCCATCCCAGGCGGGCGGCAGAACATCCACCGCTGCCGGAACGGGTGTGGCTGGCGCGGCCGGTATGATGGCTGTACCCTGATCATTCACGACAGGTGTACTTAAAGGGTCGACTGTCGCTCCTGAACAGGATGCGGGAGCCAGCCCCGGCAAATTGGTGAGGTGCCAACAAGTGGTCAGGTTGCGAGTCAGCAGGAAAGCGCCAATTCCGAGCAGCAGTGCGACCCCCCAGAAAGCAATTTTTCCGATAGACAGATGCCCCATTTTCGGCAATTTTATTTTCTTCAAGAATTCAAATCGATTCATTTTCTCTCAATGTATGATGTGGCGACGATGCCATTTCAAGGCTTAACATATACCATAGTCAGACCGAGCCGGTCCAAGGCCTCTCTGGCCCAGTACTGCACGACAGCAGACTCATCTGAAAGCGCGTCCATCATCGTTTTGATGGCACGGTGGTCTTTGATCTCGGCCAGGGCACGCAGAGCAATGATCCGGACACCCGTCGGCGCATTCTTCATGACTTCGAGGAGAGCCGGCACCGAGGGGCCTCCGATTCCAGCCAGCGCGTTGCCCGCCAAGCCTGCCGTGAGCGAGTCCGTGTCAGACAGTGCTTTGACAAGAGCCGGTACGGCAGCCTCGCCCGGGTGGCTACACAAAGCCAGAGCAACTCCCGCGCGGACTTCCGGGGCAGAGTCGCTGAGAAGCGGGATCAGGTCTTCGGTCCGCGTGTGAGGCGACTCTGCCAGGGCGCGAACTGCCCACCAGCGCTGATCCACCTCGGGAGAACGCGTCAAATCCACCAACGCGGGGATCAAGTCCCGGCCTTCTGCCAGGATGGCTGGAATGACTGATTCGGCGCGGGAGTCGTCGCCGCTGGTCAACTCGGCCAGCAGTTGATCTGGATTCAGCACTCGGTTCCTTTACTTGGCTGGCGGAGGGACGGGAAGTTTATCCGTCTCAGTATCTTTCCATTTATCCCCTTCATCAATCAACATCACAGGAATGTCATCCACAATGGGATATTTGCGGCCGCAATCCTGGCAGATCAACCATGCATCCCGGTGCAGGGTCAGCAACCCATCTTTCTCACGTACACAGTTTGGGCAACGTAGTATTTCAAGCAGCTCTGGACTGACCATGTTTTCTCCTCGTACCGCAGCGCGGCCACAGTATTTGTGTTGTCAAGGCAATGATTTTACCATGTAGAAAATGACCATTAAGACGTCGGACCCACACAAAGCCCCTCCCTCTTGGCCTTCTTATCCGGATTCTCAGTACCGGGGCCATACTGACAGACGGCCTGCCATGGCTGGTAGTGCGTTTGGAATTGATCCGTGAAGTAGACCTGCCCATTGCGATACACCGTGCGCGTCACCGTGACATCTGCGCCCTGGGCAGCATAATCAACCTGCTTGATCTCATTGCGACTCAGGTCAGGATTTTCTTCAAACAACGGCTTCGGCGCGGGAACCGTGTTAATGGGGCCAGTAGTGTTCCAATCCACTGTTCGTCCATCGGACGTGGAGTAGAGTTTCCAGGTCAGCGTGCGGGCGGCCGTGTCTACATAGGTTTCCATCAGCAGCCAGTACGGAGTGTCATTCGTGAATTTAAAATCTACCAACGGGAAATAGACAGTTGCGTCAAGACCGGCCAGCGATGGGTCCACATCGTTGCTGGCGGTCTTTTCGTAATAGGAAACGCGGTATGCGTGCGGGATTCTTTCCACCACGGGGAAGCCCGCGAAGAACACCGCACGGAACAAGGTGGTACTCACCTGGCACACGCCGCCGCCCACACCCTTGATCGTCCTTCCACCGTAAATGATGAGGGCTTCCGCAAATCCGTTCTCGAGGCTCACATCGCCCATGGCATTCCCCATCGAGAAGGTTTCACCGGGCGCGACCAGCACGCCATGGAATTGTCCCGCGGCCGCAGTAATATTTTGAATCCGTTCTGCGCTCGAGCCATAGAAATAGCTGGTGTACGCGCCGACCTGCTGCGTGATTCCCAGTTCCGCACCCGTCGCAGTATCCGTAACAGCGGGTTGAGCTTCTGCGACAGAGAGCGCAATATTATGTTCTCCGCGCAGGAGCGCATCGTTGATCAAACCGATGCTGGCTTCCACATCCATGACGCGACCTACTTGAGATGACGCCATTAATTCCAGTTGTCCGGTCTGATCATTGAAGATGAACTTCGGGTTCGCTGGCTGACGGTCTACGGAGGGCTTGAGATCGGTCAAGACGGCCCGCAAAGCGGTTGGGTCGAGTCCCACGCGGACCTCAGACTGGCCGCCGTTAGCGACGCGGCTCACGGCGATCATCTTCGCCACAACGGCCACATCATAAGTCCACGGGCCGGGGTCACCTTCGCGGTAGTTCGGCACGGTCAACACCAGCGGCTGACTCAGAATTCGCCGCGCGGCATCCGCTTGCGACGACACATCCATGATCTGGGGTGCGATCTGCTGGATGACCAGAGCCACTTCCCCATCCCGGAAAGACTGCAGCTGCGCACCCAGGTAGATCAGCGTGGCATCGAGATTCAACTGGCGTCCAACCTGCCCGGGCTGTGCAACGACATCGGTGCCCTGCACCTGTAAGCTGGCTTCAACCACCGGCTGGTCCACCTGTGTCCCGATATTTTGCAAATAGCTGTACGCCACACGTTGATCGAAGATCACCACCGGCGGGACATCTGTCCCAGATCCGCTCGCACGAATCTGACCGGCCAGCGCGCCGAAGAGCCCGCCCTGGCGGCCCAGGTGGTATGCGGCCAGCGCGCTGGCAGAGGGATCAAACACCATCCCTAATTCCGCCGGCGCAGCAACCCAGACCTTTTCTCCATCGCGAAAGATAATTTTTCCTGTAATCGGAAATGAAAGGGTCTGGCTGAGCTTCAGCGCGGCGTCATTTGGCGAAAGGCCGGAGACATTGACCCCGGCAACCGAAACACCCGGGAAGATGCGCCCGGCATAGATCAATTGATAGCCAAGCACCCATAAAATGACTGCGCCCAGAAATAAGGTCAACCCGGCCGCAAGAGCCGCGATGAACTGCTTGACCATGTTTTGTCGTTTTTGAAGGGGATAAGAAATTGTCGCCATACGAAAAGATTATAACGAAGAATCAAAACGAAATATGAGAAGAATATGAACTTCTAAGCATGACGGCAGCCGAACGGAAAAGGTTCCTCAGAATTTCAGCCATGGGACAAGCATCGGAGTGCCGCGCCGGTACGCTTCATACGCCTGACCAAACTCCCGCAGCAGCTTGCGCTCCTCGAAATAGGCGCCGATCAAAATATAAATTGTCAAACCGATATAGAAAACGAACGTGTTGAGACTGACAGCCGGGGATAGCCAGATGAAAAGCAGGCCAAATGTATACAGGGGATGCCGGATGTAACGATAAAGTCCCGTTGTTACAAGCCGGGAGGGTTTCTCCTCATTCGTGAACAATTGACTCACTCCGATGAAGGAAAGCACATCGGTTTGCAAAAGGCTGATCATCAACAATAAGGCTGAAAGCGCCTGTCCTGCCAGCATGAGATAATGCCATGGCGAGGGAACGGAATACAGAGGCTGGTCCGGCAGGGTCAGCATCAGATAAAGGATGGGCAGGAAACTCAGTACGGCAAAAATATTGTAGCCCAGCCGGTAGAGATGCATCAATCCATCCCCAAGCGTACGGCGCATGAAATTCTTGAACAGGTTCGAAGCAAGCAGGGAATGGACAACACCCCAGATGGCTATGGCAGCAATGAGGAGCAGGATGTTCATGGGCATTCTATCCTTTAAAGCATAATGACGACCCGAGTCGTCACTATGCTTACAAACAAGATCATCATCTGTCAGGAATGTAGATTATTGTGCGCCAAAGGCCGGGAGTTCAAAGGTCTCTGAGCCTGACTGAACAATGTAGTACGGCGTCCATGCTACACCAAAGAGATTAATGAACACATCTGTCTTCTTTGGGTTGATGGTCACTTCCGTAGTCTCGTTGACGACGCTGCCCCAGCGGTCATTGATCTCCTGGATGGCTTCCTCACGCTGGCGCTGCAGGTCCGCAAGATCTTTTTTATATTGCGAGATGGAGTCAACTGATTCCTGTACATCTTCTTTGGCGTTTTGTGACATCCGATATTTTGAGATCGGAGTGGAGATACTCTTTTTGCGTCCAACACCAAAAAGGCCGGCGACAACTTCCAGACCATTGATCCCTGCCTCGATATTGCGGTTCTTAAGATTTTCCTGGTCCTGACGCAACTCGCGTTCTTCACGGGCGAGCTTATCTTCCAGCGTCTTGATCTGACGATCGATGGTGGCCGTCTTTTTTTCAATCTCGGCATCCCGGGCATCGCGGGCAGTGTCGGCACAAGCCTTCATGAACTCGGCCGCACTGACATCCGGGCCAGCATAGACTTTGAGCGCGGCGTTGGCACGTGCGGTGACAGCCGAATTGCGGAAAACCCAATCGGTGAAATCCTTTTGAAGAGCTGCGATTTGTTTCGCATCGCTAAGCGGTGCATCGACCACGGCGAAACGGGCAGATGGGACAGGCATGGTCTCGACTTTATCCAGCGAAGGCCCATTGTATGCAAATTGATCCCAACGGATCATGCCACGTCTATCCGGAGAGGGTATCAGCGCGGCCCGTGTAACTTCCGTATCCACTCCGTACTTGCGGTCAAGGATACGGACCTGTGCAGAGGCGAGCAGGGACGGTTTATATACCGTTCCTTGAATCATGGCATCGCCAGGCATGCCGCGCTGCGCGGCACCGAACGCCTCAGGCAGGCTGTAATTCTGAGGCAGGAAGTATTCTCTGATTCCCGCAGGCAAAGATGGCTTCGTTTGCGACGCCTGTTGAGTGCCGGGAGCAGCCACAGCCGGTCTGGGGCTGCTGACCGGCGCAGGTGTTTGGGTCTCCTGCGGGTTGACCGCAAAGGCCTGTGCCTGATCCAATGCAGGATGCTGAAGGGTCGTTGTTACAGAGGAAGTATCTTTCGGGCTAACGGGAGCAGGCGCAGGCACCGCGTGAACAAGGTCATTGAGGGCGGGAATTTGCGTCCGCGTGAGAGGTCCGGCCAGGAAGTTCATTGTCCAGCGTGTCTGCATCAACATCGGCGCTTTTTCGTGAACGTTGTGCATCACGAAAACGCGTTTGCCGAGGGATGAAATGAGCCTGTCCATCTCAGCGCGCGGAACGCCGCCTGCCGCGCTTTCGAGCCCATCCAGCAGGCGATTCTTATCACGCTCGGTTTGTAGTTTGCCGATGAACCATGTCCCTGCGTTGGAGAGGCCCTTGTAATCCACATCGACAGGATTCTGTGTGGCGAGCAGGAGACCGACGCCAAAGGCACGCGCCTGCTTGAGCATTCGCAGAAGCGGACCTTTGGATGGGGGGACGGCCGTCGGAGGCAGATAGCCATAGATTTCATCCATGTAAAGCAGGGCGCGCAGAGAGGTGGACCCACTTTGCCGTCGCATCCAGGTTTCGACCGCTGAGAGCAACAATGTGACGAAGAACATGCGCTCGGGATCAGAGAGATGGGCCAGATAGAAAATGCTGTGGCGTGGCTTGCCGTCCGCTGTGAAGAGCAGGGATTGAATATCAAGCGACTGGCCTTCGCGCCAGGCTTCAAACGCCGGCGCGGCGAGGATGTTGTTCAGCGTCATTGCCAGTTCCATGCGATCCTTAGGCGGGAAAAAGGTGTCCACCGGAAAAGCACCCAGTTTTTCAAAAGGCGGCGTTTGGGTCTGCAGAATCAGTTCGGTCAGCTCAACATCGCTGCCCCGGCTCCAGGCACTCTCAAAAATATTGGAAAGCAGGATATGTTCCCGCGAACGCAGCGGATCCACATCATTTATCCCAACCAGGCCCAGCAGGGCGGTCACAGTGCTGGAGATGCGTTCTCGCAGGATCTCGCGATTTGCCTCCCATTCCAGATCCGGCGCGGCCAAAGTGGACAGGATACTGACCGGGATGCCTGCATCTGAGCCAGGAGTGAAGATGGCGAACTGGGCGGCATTCTTCAAGGCAAGCACACGGTCCGAACCGATCCCCCACTCGTTCAGTCCATTCTTCCAGGCGGTGGCGGCCTCGACGGCTGCCTGTTCCATCGTCTTTCCTGCGCGACGCGCCATATCCGGTTCGATCCACGGTTGAAAATCCTGCGGCGCAAGTTGAGGAAAATGTAAAACCAGGTTGGTGAGATCGCCTTTCGGGTCAATGATGATCGCGGGAATTCCCTGCAGCGCGGCTTCTTCCAACAGGCCGATGCACAGACCGGTTTTGCCGGAACCGGTCATGCCTGTTACGACACCATGCGTGGTCAAATCCGCGGGGTCATACTCAAGCGTCTTATCCGTAACCTTGCCAGATGCAGCATCAAATGCGCGGCCAAGATAAAAATTCGCGTCAGCCATGAACTCTCTCCTTGCGCCGCAACTGATCATTTGCAGGTTACACTGCAAATCCAGAAGTCGCGGCGCACTTTGCTTAGAACGTACGTGCTAGACCACTACTGTACTCTATTTTATTCCAAATGGCAACTTAAAAAAATTGCGAGGCCCGAGCCTCGCAATCTCTCCCAATGGTCACATCAATGACCACTCCCATCATCACCACCTCCGCCGCTATCCCCTCCGCCATCGCCCCCTCCGCCGTCATGATGGCTGCCGTCGTTCTCGTTATTGTGATCATTCTGATTATCCCCGTTATCCTTCGAGCCGGAACCTGAGCTGTCATTGCTATTGTTGACGGACTGGGAGTCTTCTGTTTCCAGCTTCGTGACAATGAACCGGCCATCCGTTGCATAGTATCCTTCCACTTTCACCTTCATGCCCGCTGTGATGGCACTGGATGCAGTCTCGGTGAGATAAACGGTCTGCCCGTCGATCTTCAACGTATTATTGGATATGGATTCAATGGTTCCTTCGATTTGAAAATTGCGGACTTCAGTATCTGAAGTAGTGTGGGGCTGTTCATCGGAGCCGTTCGTCTCATTTCCGGACGGCTGGCCGGTTCCACCTCCCTGGCCTGATCCCGAGGAATTGGTGTTTTCCGGTTGAGATACCTGGACCGGCCGCCCAACCGGCACCACGGATCCGGACGGAAGAACCTGCACTGAATCTGCTTCAACGAATCCCTGTGCATTTGTGCGGCCCGTAAGGATCACAGCCGCGCCATTCTGCAAACCTTCCATCGGGAGTTGAGTGCTATTGAGGATAACCACCGGAATGCCAGAAATATAGCTGACGCCATTCACATTCGTGAACACCCCGATAATTTGGATGGATGCATGTCGTCCTTCGGTTAACAATTCGCCGACTTCCTCCAGACGCTCATTTTCATATTCGCTTTGCATAAACTCGCGCCGCGTTGCATCAAAAGCGAAGAGGAGCCGCACATCTTCCCAGCCGCGCTTGACCGGATAGAGGCTCTCTCCAGGCAATGATGTCGATGACGCGCGTACCAATCCGGTACCGCTCAGGAGAAAGATCGCTGCAATCGTGAGTGCCAGGCTGAGGCGCTGAAAGCCCGGAATCGCTCGGCCCTGGCGAGGCACACGGATTTTCAGGGTCCGCATCTCGCCGGCACGTTGCAATAATTTTGCCCGGCCGCGCCGCATGGTTTCAACGGAGGGCCCCGCGATCGCCAAATCCTTGGCTGCGATGGCGGCCTCGAGCATGGGCCGCAATTCGTCAGCAAGATCAGGGTAGCGGGTCAGGACAGCGTCCAGATCGGCGCCATCTTCAAGAGCCTTCAGGGAATATTCCAAAGCATCATACAACTTATTCATAATCCACCTCGCCAATCGAGCGCTGGAGTGCCGCCAGCGCACGGAATTGGAGAGCCTTGACTGCATTTACATTCTTCTTCATATGTATAGCAGTCTCTTCAAGCGAGTAGCCTTGTCCAAATCGCAAGGCCAGTACATCCTGTTGTTCTGAGGTCAGCATGGCATAGGCTTCCCGGACAAAACGGTTTTGTTCGCGCTGGTCAAACTCAAGATTGACTGAAGGCCCCAAGTCTGCCATGGACTCGGAAAGCGCTTCCACAGGCCGCCGGTATTTGCGCCGCAGGTGATCCATCACTGCATGAGACGCGGTGGAGATCAACCATGCCCTCAAATTGGATTGAGGGGCCCGGCGTCCCTGTGCAGCCTCCAGCAAACGTACGAAGACGTCACTTGCAATATCCTCTGCCAGCGTTTGATCGCCCAGTCGGTAATAAACGTACCGATAGACCTCTGGAAAGTATTTGTCGTATACCGCGCCAATGACCTGCGAATCCAATTTCTGCAGGCCATCCAGAACGCGGCTTTCATCGAATTCAGACATGATCCGCACCGCACCCATTTGAAATTCGAAAGGGGAACTCGAAATTTTGCTCATCGCAGTATACCATTACGGTCGGTGGGTGGTGAGCCAGCGTAGTTTCCTTTGCTTGTCATCGAAGCACGCATCTGTTGCAGTACTGATTTCACCCTAATAGTCGTTCAATCCAGAAAAAGGTTACGCTCTAAAAGTCAGTTTTCGGGTAGCCGCTGCCTTCAGGTTGAGGGCGGTAAGTTATTCTGGTAAACTGTTTACGTTACTTTACAGGGCTGATTGAGGCTCGGTCTGGCGGGTTGAGATGATTGCTTGATCCGATTGTTAGAAAGCGGACTGTCCTGTTCCGGGGTTGAAGGAACACCTGAAGAACCTCGCCTTGAAATAACGAAGAGAGTGCTGATCCCATGAATAAGAAGGTTCTTGTCATTGACGATGATCCTGATCTTGGAAAACTTATCGAAGTAATCCTGAAGCCGATGGACATCAATGTGCTGCTCGCGTTTTCGGGGAAAGAGGGCTTGAAAAGGGCTTACGAGATCCATCCTGATCTTGTAATTCTGGATGTCATGATGCCGGGTATGGACGGCTTCGACGTCTGCACGCGCCTGAGGGAGATGGCGAATATCCCTGTGCTCATGCTGACTGCTCGTGCCGCGCCTGCCGATATGCTGCGCGGCTTTAACGTTGGCGTGGATGATTACCTCAGGAAACCGTTCAACAAGGATGAGCTGATCGCCCGTGTCCATGCGCTGCTCCGCCGCTCGAACACTCAAGGGGGGCGGGATTCGTCAGACTTTACATCCTATCACGATGAATGGCTCGATATCGATCTTCATACTGAGGTAGTGAAGTTAGGCGGGAAAACCATCAAACTCTCACCGATGGAGTACAGCCTGCTGGCATGTTTGGTGCGGAACATGGGGAAGATCGTGCCGCATCGACAGCTTTTACAGGAAGTCTGGGGAAGTGCTTATGGAGATCCGTCTTCAACATTGACCCTGTATATCTTCTACTTGCGTAAGAAATTGGAAGACAACAAACATGGTCATCAATACATCCACACGCAATGGGGGCGAGGATACTGGTTCTTCCCACGGAACAAAGAATAAGATAATTCAAATAAACTATAGGGGAATTCAAAGGATTTTCAAATAAATTTCAAACTCCAATAAAGAATGGTTTTGATAAAGTACTTCTAAATCTATTTAGAAACTGGTTTAGAATTGCAGTGGTAAAATGGATTTTGGGCACTGGGAAACTCTTAGCAAAATTGCCCTGCGGGTCTTTCGGGACAAGCGCTTTTCTTCCATTTAGCCGTATTCACAAACTGAACCTCATCCTTGAGCAAGGGAACCTATTTCGCAGATGCTCTGCTCGCATTTCCAGAACAAGGAGTAACTCATGCACGGCAGGATCCAGGAATTGGCAGAAAAATCAAACATGACCTACGATGAATTTGTGGGCGAAATGCGAAAGCGCGGTTGCAGTGAACCTACGGCGTTGAAGGTCTGGCTGGGTTTGTACGAGGACTTCAGTAATTTCAACGACAATGACATCTACCTGAGTAACCTCCGCAAAGCAGCGGATGTGCTAAGAGTACCAACCGGCTCGCTCCTGACCAAGTGAAGCAGGCGAGACTCGCAGCGTAGGCTCGGAATGAGCCTGGAAAGGATGTTTTCCTGAGGTCAAAGTATGGCGGACCTCTAAAATAGATGTATTGTCAGAGCGTAATTTAGGGACATCCATGCACACATTGAACAATGGAAATCAAAACTGAGATCGTAATTTTTGTCATAACAGAATAGAGTGGAGGAAAAATGTCAGAGCGGGGAAGAAACACATCGGAACTCATGGAGCAAACGGAGCTCCAAAATGAGCTGCTTGTCGCACCAGACAACGCTTGCATCACAGACAGAAACATCACACGCCCCACTGTTTCAGTCATCATACCGACCCTGAACGAGGCCAAGAATCTACCCCTGGTCCTCCCCTATCTTCCAATGAACTGGATCGATGAGGTTGTGCTCGTCGATGGGCGGTCTACCGATAATACGATTCAGGTCGCGAAAGAACTGCTGCCTTCCATCAAGGTTGTGATCGAAAAATCGAAGGGCAAAGGCGCTGCCATGCGGGCTGGTTATAAGGCCTCGCGGGGAGATATTTTGGTTGTCCTTGATGCCGACGGTTCGAATGATCCGCGCGAGCTTCCGCGCTACATTACCCCACTTTTGGAGGGCGCCGATTTTGTAAAGGGCAGTCGTTTTGCACCGGGTGGTGGAACAACGGATATGCCGCGCATCCGAATGCTGGGGAACGAAGCTTTCGTCATCATGTCCAACATGATGTTCGGTGTGAAGTTCACAGACCTGTGCTATGGCTACCATGCTTTCTGGCGCTATTGCCTGGAGTCGCTGGCACTGGAAAACTTCAACGGCTTTGAAATTGATACAGCACTGTACCTACAGGCGGTACGGGCAAAGTTGCGGATCGTAGAAGTTCCGAGTTTCGAAGGCTACCGGTTTTATGGCATGGGCAAACTGGAGACCATTCCCGATGGGCTCCGAGTGGTAAACACCATCTTCCAACAATGGCGGGGATTGATGCACGATATGGAAAAAGGCCTGCACATGGGATTTCGCGGGATCAAATATGCGTCTCCGGCCATGTTCGAAGCCCCGCGGCCGCTGCGGTCTGGTAACAACGCCACGCAGCGCCTTCTGGAATTCATGCAATTGCTCAGCACAATGATGTTTGCCGGCGAGGATATGCGCAATCCCATGCAGCAAGTTCTAAAGCTGACGCTGGAGGCAGTGGGAGCTAACAGCGGAAGTCTCATCCTGCTCGATGAGAACGGAAATTTCAGTGAAGGTTGTCTGGCAACGGAAGACGGGTTTAAAACCCCTGACCGGCGTGCCTGGACCGATGTGCTTGGACATGGTCTGGCGGGCTGGGCCATCAAAAACCGTCAGTCTGTCATTGTGAATGACACTTACGACGACCCGCGCTGGCTGCAGCGTGAATGGGATGAAAAGCATCGCTCAGCGATCGCTCTGCCCCTTTACGTTGGCGGAATGGTGATCGGCGCGCTGACCCTGATCCGCCCAAATGCTCAGCAGTTCACGGAAGACGATCTCGAGTTGCTGCAGTCACGTACAGTCAACCCATAACGCAAGGATCAAATGTCGCTGCAACCTGCTCTTAATGTGTCTGTCATCATTTGCGCCTACACAGAGGACCGTTGGAATGAGCTCCTCGAGGCGGTCCAGTCGCTTCTGGATCAGGATCGGAAGCCGGATGAAATCATCCTGTCGATCGATCACAATCCAGCGCTTTTCAAGCATGTGCGGGAACATTTCCCCGCCGAAATTGTAGTGATCGAGAATTCCGGGTCAAAAGGACTCTCGGGCGCCCGAAACAGCGGCATCGCTGCGTCAACAGGCAACATCATCGGGTTTTTGGATGACGACGCAAGGGCCGATCCAGACTGGTTGGCACTGCTCTGTGGTCATTTCATCTCAGAGAATATCCTTGGCGTAGGAGGAAGCGTTCAACCGGACTGGGAAGGTGCACGGGTTTCCTGGTTCCCCGATGAGTTTCTCTGGGTGGTCGGATGCACGTACAAGGGTCTGCCAGATGAAGTAGCAGTCATTCGTAATCCCATGGGCGGCTGTATGTGCTGGCGCAGGGAAGTTTTCGCCGGGGCAGGCGGATTCCGCAATGGGATAGGCCGCATCGGCAAGATCCCCCTCGGCTGTGAGGAGACAGAGCTTTGCATCCGCGCCCACCAGGAATGGCCCGCCCGCGTTTTCCTGTATGAGCCCAAAGCAAGAATATATCATCATGTAACACGCCAACGCGCGACCTTCTCCTATTATCTCTCGCGCTGCTACGCAGAAGGGATCTCGAAAGCGTACATCAGTCACATTAATGGACGAGAAGCCGGGCTTTCCTCCGAGCGGACCTACACATTTCATGCACTGCCTGCGGGCGTTCTACGGGGCCTGAATGATGCACTGCATGGAGATTTCTCAGGCACAACCCGCTCGACTGCCATTACGCTGGGGTTCCTAACAACATTGTTTGGTTATATGGTCGGTACGTTAAAGTTGCTGCGGGTTGGTGCAGGCAAATTCGATCTCGAAGTGAGTTCACTATGACGGCCATCCCTATCCTGATGTATCACAGCATTTCGTCCGACGCAGGGCGAAAGTTTCGGCCATTTACGCTGTCCCCTGAACTCTTTGAAGCGCACGTTCAATATATGGCTGAAAACGGATATACCGCATTAACCGTGACGCAATTGATGAACGCCCTCCACCAGAAAACGTTCGCTCTGCCGGAACGGCCGGTAGTTATTACGTTTGATGACGGTTTCCATGATTTCTATGATCATGCCTTCCCTACTTTGATGAAATTCAGGTCCACTGCAACCCTCTTCATTGTTACTGGTTACGTGGAAGGGACCAGCAACTGGCTGCGTGCTGAAGGCGAAACAAACCGCAAAATGCTGAAATGGCCGCGGATCCTGGAGCTGGACCAGGCGGGCATCGAATGCGGCGCACACAGTCATACTCACGCCGACCTCGATATTAAAGCGCCGGGGACTGTTCGCAAGGAGATTACCTTCTCCAAAGAACTGCTCGAACAGAAGCTCGGCCACGAGGTGACTGCATTCTGCTATCCCTTCGGACACTATGACCACCGGGTGCGCGACATGGTCAAACATGCCGGCTTTCGTGCAGCCTGTGCAGTTCGCAATGCCTTGAGCCACGCAAACGATAATCGCTTCAGCCTGGCCCGCATCACAATAAACAACCGCACAAGCATAGCCCGGCTGGCTGACCTGCTGAAGGGCAAGGGTCTTGTACTGGCAAGAGAAGAAGAGGGATGGATCACCAGAGCGTGGCGCGATGTCCGGCGACTCCGTCAGGCTTTCCATGCCCGTAGGCTAAACACAGCGTAGGAAGCACTTATGCGAATTTTAATGGCTACACCCCGGTTTTACCCAGAGATGGGCGGCGTAGAGACCCACGTGTTTCAGGTGGGGAAACGCCTCGTCGCACAGGGACATTCTGTCACAGTATTGACCACCGATCGTTCGCGCCAGCAGCCGGTGGATGAAGTATTCAATGGCATCCGTGTGCACCGCGTTCCGGCCTGGCCGCGCAACAGCGATTTCTATTTTGCACCGGGCATTTATCGCGAAATCATGAAACGACCGTGGGACATCCTGCATATCCAGTCCTACCACACATTTGTCGCGCCGTTTGCAATGCTGGCCGCCATCCGGGCGAGAAAACCCTTTGTTTTGACCTTCCATGGTGGAGGACATTCCTCCCGACTGCGGCATTCTGTCCGGATCCTTCAGCGTTTCATCCTTCGACCTTTACTGGCGCGCGCCAAAAAATTGATCGCGGTCGCCCACTTCGAGATCGGGATGTTCTCGAGCGAGTTGAATCTTCCGGTGGAGCGCTTTGTTTTGATCCCCAACGGGGCTGAGCTTCCACCGGTAAAGCGGCAGCCCGCCCCACGGTCCGAAAAAGAAGCGATGATCACGTCGGTTGGCCGTTTGGAAAGATACAAAGGTCACCAGCGCGTCATCGCGGCTCTGCCTTATATCCTGAAACAGAAACCGGATGCGCGGCTGTGGATTGCTGGAAGCGGTCCTTATGAGGGCGAGTTAAAGACGTTGGCCGGCGAACTGGGCGTGCAGGACCGAGTTGAAATTCGAGCTGTGGCACCGGAAGCGCGCGAGCAATTTGCCGAGGAGCTTTCCAGGTCGTCGCTCTTTGTTTTGTTCAGCGAATATGAGACCCATCCACTGGCCGCGCTGGAAGCAATTTCGCTGGGATGCCCGGCGCTCGTCGCCGATACATCCGGCCTGCGCGAGCTCGCTGAAAATGGACTGGCGAAATCCCTGCCGCTCACCTGCACGGACGAGCAGCTTGCAGAAGGAATGATCGCACAGTTGGATCATCCCTTGCCGCAAAAGGCCGTCAAACTACCAAGCTGGGATGATTGTGCAAACGGACTGCTTGCTCTGTATCAAGGCATTGTTGAAAAATGCGCATCCTGATGCTTTCCCAATTCTTCCCCCCGCTGAGCGGAGGGATCGAGCGGCATGTTCAAAGCTTGAGCCAGGCCTTGGTCCAGCGCGGACATGATGTGAGCGTCGCAACACTGCTGCACAAAGACCTACCCGAATGTGAGATCGTGGCAGGTGTGAGGATCTATCGCGTGCGCGGCACCATGCAGCGGATCGGCAGTCTGTTCACCACGGACCGGCAGCATACCCCGCCTTTCCCCGATCCTGAAATCACTCTGGCCCTCCGCAAGATCATTGAGAAGGAACGCCCTGAAATCGTGCATGGACATGATTGGATGGTACGTTCATTCCTGCCATTAAAGCGCTGGAGCAGGGCAAAACTCGTGCGCACGCTCCATGACTGCGAACTGGCCTGTGCTCAAATGCGCTTCATGTTCAAGGATGTGCAGCTCTGTGAGGGGCCGGGTCTGGGAAAGTGCATTGCTTGCGCTGCTCATCATTATGGCACGGTGAAAGGACTCGTAACCTTGATCTCCAACCAGGGGATGCGCCAATTTGAGATGAATTTCGTGGACGCGTTCATCCCCGTTAGCCGCGCGGTAGCGGAAGCCAACCAGTTCGATCTCAGGCAGCCGACTGTGCACATCCTGTCCAACTTTGTGCCGGATGATGTGACAGAAGAGGCTGAGCAAGTCTCCCCCAATGGACATCTGCCTGCGCCCGGCTTCATCCTGCAAGTCGGTGATCTTGTTCCGGATAAAGGCATCAACGTGTTACTCCAGGCTTACAGCCATTTGCAGACCCCTCCACCGCTGGTGCTGATCGGACGCAAGCTGGCCGAGTCTCCACGTGCACTTCCGCAGGGTGCAGTTCTCATCGAAAACCTGCCGCACGCGCTGGTGATGGAAGCATGGAAGCGCTGTCTATTTGGGACGGTGGCGTCGACATGCCTCGATGCTTCGCCCACTGTCACCCTGGAGGCCATGGCCTCCGGCCGAGCGGTGATCGGCTCCCGGCTCGGCGGCATCACAGATCAGATTGCCGATCGCGAAACCGGCCTACTGGTGGAGCCTGGCAGCGCCCCTGAACTGGAGACTGCCATGGCTCAATTGATCATGGACAACAAATTGCGTGAGCGCCTTGGCCGGGCCGCCAGGGAACGCGTAAAAGAATTCCAGGCATCGAACATCGTCGCCAGGCTTGAGCAGATTTACGGAAACCTTATCCATGATAACCATTAAACTGGAAAACAACTTCGTCAAACAGGCTGCCAGCTCTTTGCGCGAGCATCTTCGAATCCCGCTCTTTGCCAACGCGTATATGCTGGTTGCCAATCAAGGCGCTACCGCAGTACTTGGCCTGCTTTATTGGACCTTGGCCGCCCGCCTTTATCCGGTGGAAGAGGTTGGAGAGAATTCCGCAATTATTTCATCCATCATTTTTCTGGCGATGCTTTCGGAACTGAGCCTGAAAAGCGCCGCGACCCGCTTTGTACCGCGTGCCGGGAAGAACACGGTCCGGCTGATCGTTACCACGCTTGGAATCAATGTCGGGGTCGCGATCGTTGTGAGCAGTTTCCTGCTGACCCTGGGAAGACGCTTCGAGCTGACCGAAAACCTGCTCGCCAAAATGGATGTTTCTCCCATCTGGATCGTTCTCGCGGCAGTGGTTTGGACCATTTATTACGTTCTCGATGGCATCCTGACCGGGATGCGGCAGGCAAAATCAGTCCTCATTAAGAATGCCGTTCAAAGCATCGCCAAGATCCTGCTGCTGATCGTCTTTTTCCGCTCCTTTGCCGACTACGGGCTGGTGATCTCCTGGTTCCTGCCAGCCCCTGTCATCGTGCTTATCTTTGGCGCGCTCATCTTCCTGCGTTTCCTGCCGCGGCATCTCAAGCTGGACCTGGCCCAAACCCGCGCCATCACGACGCGTGAATTGTTCACATCCATTTCTGGCGATTACATCGGCGGAGTCCTGGCAGAGACTAGTACCCGCCTGCTGCCATTGATCGTGCTTTCCTTCCTTGGGAGTAAATCCGCGGCGTATTTCAATCAGGCCTGGGTGGTTGCGACGCCTTTTTATCTGGTCGCAACGAATATGTCCTCCTCCTTCGTGGTCGAATCATCGGCCAATATGAAGCAGATTTCGCTTCACAGCCGGCGCATTCTACGGCAGATGATGATCTTCCTGATCCCCGCTGTTGCAGCAATGTGGGTCGGCGCTCCATTATTGCTTTCCGTATTTGGAAAGACTTACGCAGCGGAGAGCTTTCGGCTGTTGCGCTGGCTGACTCTTGCCACGTTGCCGTTCATGTTCAATGCCTGGTTCCTCAGCTATGCGCGCGTCCTTGGACAGGCAAAGACCATTATCATCGTGCAGGGGGCGCAGTTGGTGACGACACTGGGAATCTGCTACGCAGCCATTTCGTATTACGGCATTGACAGCGTCGGCATGGCCTGGCTCATATCTCAATCCCTGATCTTTGCAGGCGCATTGATCAAGTCAATCCCGGTCCTGTGGCCGAAGGCAAATCAGGACAAGACAGTGCGGAGTGTCACACGGAACCAGCTTTCCCGCCGCGTTGACTGGCGTTTCCTCCTGCCCAAGAGCCGCGCGGAAAATACCATCTGCTTTGCGGACGGTGCGTTGGCAGACTCTGTCGCAGCCATCTCAAAGCAAATGAGGGACGGCAGTTCCCAGGTCCGGGGGAGATGCGATCTCGCA
Source organism: Chloroflexota bacterium (assembly GCA_029782225.1). Taxonomy (GTDB): domain Bacteria; phylum Chloroflexota; class Anaerolineae; order Anaerolineales; family Villigracilaceae; genus JAKOVF01. The sequence continues at coordinate 48,257 of JAKOVF010000013.1, forward strand.
GTGGCCGTGAATCCAGATCACAAGGTCCTGCAAAAAGCCGCGGAAGCATTAAGTCCTGAAGGCTGTCTCTACGCGGAGTGGTCTCCACTGCGGGCGGGCGGCATTGGGAGCATTCGCCGCCGCTTGAAAAAAGCTGGCTTTACATGGATCAAGTGGTATGTTCCGCTGCCCAATCCCGTACAGCCCCGCTTTTGGATTCCGCTGGAGTCGGCTCATGCGGGTTCGCTGCATGTTGCGCAGGCTCTGTTTCCTGGCAAGCATCTTGTTCACAAGCTGATGCGGCCGTTTGCAGAAAATGCATTATGGATCCTCATTCGTTCGGGATGGGTACCCTGTTTGAGCATGGTAGCTGGCAGAGGTGTGCAGACCGCTGATCTATTCGATGAAATCCGGTCACGATGGGAAAGGATGCACCCGGCAAAACCGGCACAACAACTGTCCTTCCTGATTAAGACCAGCGGTGTTCAGCTCTTCAGCAAGATTGTCTGCCTGGTATTCTCAAATCCAGATTCGGGAATTCCAGACTGGGTGATTAAGGTCCCGCGTTTTCCAGAAGATGCGGCCTCCCTGGAACATGAAAAGATCATTTTGAACGAATTATCCCGGATGGTGGAACAAAAGCGTTCCGCGTTGGGGATACCGTCTATGTTGTTCAACGCAAAGCTCAACGACATGGAGTTTTACGGGCAGACTGCGCTACAGGGTAAGCCGTTGACACAGGGTATTTCAGGCAGGCAGCTCCATGAGACCGCTCACCGCATGACGGAGTTTCAAATTGCTCTGGCAGAGGCCAGTGTTAGATGGGCAGACACAACCACAAGTCAGGAAATCGTGGATCGAATGCTTGAAAAACTGACGATATTTGTGAACAGTCTCCCAGGTTCCAACCATCTGGCCCAATCGCGGCGTCTTTTGCAACACCTTCCGTATTTGCCCCCGGTGTTTTCCCACAATGACTTCACGCCCTGGAATATTGTGCAGGCACGCGATCGACTCAGCGTTTTTGACTGGAGCGATGCACAGCAAAAGGGTCTGCCCATGCTTGACCTGATCTATGGCTTATCCACTTTGGCTTTTTGGCTGGATCATGCTAATAGTGCAGAGAGCATGAAACTGTCTTACCAGAATTTGGTCGACCCGCAGGATCCCAAAGGCGCGGTGTTCGCGGAATGCCTGGCTCTTTATGCAAAACGGGTGGGGATCGAATCGGAACTGGTCGGGCCATTGCGGTTATTAACCTGGATGCACCACAGCTTCAACGAGTTGGATAATTACCAGATAGAAATGGCCGGGACTCCACGTTCGTTCACCAGCGTGTGTGCACCCCTGTGGGGCGTGGAATTGAAGCTTCAGCAATCGAATCAAATCAAAACTTCAAGTGTGGGAGAGAAGATCCAACATGGATGATACAACATACGTTTTTATTTCGCCGCACCTGGATGATGCCGTACTTTCCTGTGGGGGCCTTATCCACCAATTGGCTGCCCGAGGCAGACAGGTAAAGATCGTCACTGTGGCAACTGCCGATGATGGAAGTGAGCTTCCTCCCAGTTGGCTCGCCCAGCGCAATCTGCGAAGCTGGGGAGGGCAGAAAAACATCTTTGCAGTTCGACGCTCAGAAGATGTACATGCAGCCAGGCGATTAGGCGCTGAGGTAGTCCATCTCGGTTTTCTGGATTGTATGTATCGCCGAGATACACGGCAAATGCCTCTGTACAGCAAGAGCGTCACAGATGTTCAAGTTGATCCCTTCGATTGGGAATCGTTTACTTCCCTGCTTGAAAGTGCACTGGGTACCCTTTTCAATCAGCTACTTCCCAGGGAACTCCGGGTTTTCTGTCCGCTGGCACTTGGGAATCATGTTGATCATGTGCTGGTACGCCGCGTAGTAGAGGCGCTGATCCCTGCCCAGCAGCGGATTTATTATGAGGATTTTCCATACGCAATGGGAGTGCGTCACCCAAACGGAGAGGCATGCGGACTCAGCCCCTTTACAGTGCCACTGTCGTCCGCTGATGTAAAAGCGCGGGTGGAAGCCTGTGCGTGTTATACGTCGCAGCTTCCCGGGCTGTTTCCCACCACGTTTGAACGGGTCTCAGAAGTCGTTCGAGCGCGCGTCCCTGTCGTTGGAGAATTGATCCCTTCCTATTCGAGCCCAAGCGTGTCGATTCAAAAGATGGAAGCGCTTTCCCAGATGCACATCCTGCGGGTTGGAGGTGAAAGATACTGGGCGCTTGATCCGGTCACCATGGAACAAGAGGCTGGAGTTTCAGCATGAACGAACAGTCGAATCTACAGATCAAAGTCATTGATTCCACTGAAGAATTCGAATCTCTTCAGAGCGAATGGGATGAGCTTGTTGTACACACATCAGGAAACGTATTCCTGATGCACGCCTGGTTATCCGGTTGGTGGAGGGTATACGGGGACGGAAACCGCCTGCACATTGTGACCGTGCGAGATTCCGGAAAACTGGTCGGTGCCTTGCCTTTAATGTTGGAAAAAGGCACAGGCGGGATTAGACGTCTTCAGTTTGTGGGTTCCGGCGAAGTCACGCCAAACCATTTGGATCTCATAGCCAGGCCCGCGGATGAGCCAGGGGTCATGCAGGCTTTATTGGAACACCTGGCGGATATCCGAAGCCGGTGGGATGTTCTTGAACTGAACAAGCTGTTGGCACACAGCAATTTTCCGAAAAGCCTGAAGGATTTCTTTGATCGACGGCAGATGACGACCAGGCTGGCGCCTTCTACGCAATGTCAATATATCGCGCTGCCAGAAAGCTTTGATGAGTACCTTAAGACGAGGTCCTATAATAAAAGACGGAGTCTGACCAGAAGCAAAGGCAAGCTGATCACTGATTATCCATCTGCCAGATTTGCTTTTGTCAGGGATCCGGAAGAATTGTCCAGAATCATGGGAAAGCTCATCGATTTGCATCAACTTCGATGGCGAGCCAGAGGATATCCCGGAGCATTTGCCACTCATCAGTTCCGCCAGTTCCATTACGATACTTCCTCCCGCTTTCTGAAAACGGGACAACTAAAGATGAGCTATTTGGAAGTGGACTCCCAAATCATCGCCGTTTGTTATTGCTTTCAGATTCAGGATGTTGTGCAGGGATACCTTCCCAGTTTTGATCAGCAATGGGCAAAGTACAGCCCTGGTGCTCTTCTGAAGGCTTACACGATTGAACAAGCCATAGAGGAGGGAGCGCGCGAATTCGACTTTTTGGAAGGCGAAGAGGCCGACAAAATCGGCTGGACCACAAACTCCCGAAGCAACCTATTGTGCCGAGTTTATGCCAGTACGTGGCGCGGCAATCTAGTGCGCGAATACGATTCCATGTTGGAAGCGGTGAGGGAGTGGGGCGTTAAATACGTTCCTGTCAAGATTCGCCGACCTCTCTGGCAGCTATTCTTACGATGGAATGCCACTCAGGCCAGCAGATGAAGTCATGGTTGTGTATGTGTAACCATATCATAGTGCCGGAAAAAACATCGAACGGATGCAAGCAGACTGCGAAGAAAGAATGAGATCATTGGTTGCCAGGATAAACAAGCTGATCCAAATTCCATTGAAGTGGGAGGCAGCATTATCGCCGACGAAACCAATGGTAGGTTGGGGCTATTTGCCATGGGTCAGCCTGATCATGGCGACCGGGTTGGCATTTACTTCCGCAAGTAATATTCTGGCGCGCAACGGGTCTCCCGATGCCATGTATTATTACTGGATTGGCCTTGTGTTGATCATCGTGCCGGTCTCTATTCGGTTCGTTTCAACCTCGCTGGGTCATAGTGAAGCAATCGGAATACTTTTGGCCTTTGGAGTAGTTAGCTATGTGGCAAGCTATCTGCGAAGTCCCATTGTATTCAGAGGTTTTGATGACTCGCTCCACTGGCGCACGGCCAGTGACATTCTGTACAGCGGGCATCTGTTTACTCCTAATACGATGCTGCCCGTCTCACCGCTTTATCCTGGTCTGGAAAACGTGACTACTGCCCTGGTCAACATGACCGGGCTAAGCGTTTTTGATGCATCAAGCCTTGTTCTTGTTGTATCCCGATTGATCATGATGCTGGCTTTGTTCTTCCTTTACTACCAATTAAGCAATTCCGCGCGTATAGCAGGCATTGCCACGCTTGTTTACACGGGCAGTTCCACTTTTATGTATTTCGAATCCCAGTTTGGTTATGAGAGCCTCGCGCTTCCGCTGCTGCTCCTCGGATTATTCCTGATGGTGCGCCGAACAGATCTACAGCCTGCTGTACGCTGGGTCTGGAATATCATATTGGCGCTATTGCTCTTCAGCATGGTGGCGACCCACCATATGACAACCTATGCCTTCATAATTATCCTGATCCTATGGGTGTGCACGGACATTGTTGCCGTCCTGCTGAAAGAGAAGAGCACATCGCCTTTTTGGATGCTGGTACTGCTGGTGATCATGGTATGGGTGTGGGCGGGAGCAATTTCGACCAACACCAACAGTTATTTGAGTCCAATTATCAATGGAGCAATCAATTCGTTCCTTAGTCTGGTTGCGGGGCAAAGCTCGGCACGAGTTTTGTTTAGGGATTCCGCAGGCGAGGGTGCCGTCCTGTTTGAGCGGGTTATTGCCATTACTTCTGTCCTGCTTCTTGGCTTTGGATTGCTCTTCGGGGTCTGGCAGTGGTGGCTCAGCCAGAAGCGTCATGCCCTGGTGATGGCGTTTGTGCTTCTGGCATGTTCTTATCCTCTGCTGCCAATCATGAGATTATCAGATGGTGCATGGGACATGGCCCACCGTGCTTCCGGTTTTGTTTTTATCGGGCTTGGCCTGATCGTCAGCCTGGGCATGATCCAGTTCCCGCTGCCTTCCAAATTCATGAGAAGTCGACAGATTATTGCTGTAATCAGCCTGTCTGTCATATTCCTCGGCGGCGTTTTCGCCGGCACATCACCGGGTTCGCGCGTGGATCAGCCATACCGTCCTGCGTCAGGGCCGCGTTCCATAGATAGCCAGACTGTCCTGACTGCTGACTGGGCTCGCGAAACCCTGGGGCCCAATCACCGCATGGCAGCGGACCGCACACTTTCCCAGGTGATGGGTTCCTACGGGATGCAAAGAATGGTGACAAATCTAAATGATAAAGTCAGCATCTCGGGCATCTTCCTGCGATTTAAGCTGACCCCAAGCGATTATGACGTGATCACAAAGGCAGATATTCGCTATCTCGTGATTGATGATCGAATCACCACAGTGCTCTCAACGTATGGCTACTATTTTGAATCGTGGGAAGATGGTATCGTCCGTTACACCCCTCCTGTAAATATCGAAGTCCTGAGGAAGTTTGATCACGTCCCCGGTGTAAGTCGGATTTATGATAGCGGCAACATTGTGATCTACGATATTGGAATATTGAATGAAAACCCCTAAGAATCTTGACCTGACCCTGATCAGCATAGTGTCCCTCCTTGCAATCTGCATGGCGATCTGGGGAGAGATGGAGAGCGGCGCCTACGAATCCATGCCAGGTTGGTTTCTCCCACTTGGCATATTGCTACTATTCGTGTTCCCAGGTTATACGCTCACGATTGGACTGCTTCCACCCATGAGTGGAGGGGTCACACTGTTGCTGACTCTCGGCCTGAGCATCTGTGTTGATATTGTTGGAGGCCTGATCTTGAACGTACTTCCAGGCGGGCTGCGGGTCACATCGTGGACCTTCTGGCTCGCCGGTATTACACTTTTGGGTTGTGCAATTGGTTTCTTCAGGCGTTTTGCGCACCCCCTTCCAGAGGCCGCCCGGAATATAAGATTGCTTCCAAACATACAGGGTGTTTTAGCCCTCCTGCTCGCCATTCTCATCAGTGTTGTCTCGATCGATGCAAACTTGACCTCAGCCCGTCAGAGCCAGTCCGGGTTTACACAACTTTGGGCGGTTCCTGTTTCATCCAATGAAGCACCTTTTGCGATGGAAGTTGGAATCCAGAGCCAGGAAATGGAGACCAAAGAATACAACGTATATGTTGAGAGCGCCGGGAAACGAATTGCAGCCTGGTCGGGAGTCGAAATTGATCCCGAAAAGTCCTGGACGACCCAGCTCACATTTTCAAAGTTCCCGCAGAGATCGGTGAACGTATTTGTCTATCTATCCGAGACCCCCAATGTTGTTTATCGCACCGTGAAGATTGCTCCTGAAGCTTTTTTGAAAGGATCAACTACATCTGGAACTCCATGAAAGCTGATCCCAAATGTTTCAGGCCTTTGAGTTTGATCGTCATCACTGTATTACGAACCTCGGATTCCAAACTAGCACAAACTTACACGAGGTTCATTAAGGAATGAACGCTATGTCTACCAAGAGAATATTCTACTCAATATTGATAACAATCCTGCTGGCCGGGATGATGCTGTTCGACGTCCAGCCAAGTTATGCACAGGATTCCAGCCTGGACAATCAGGTGACCTTTGCTCAACTCAAGATCCCTGATATTTCGTTAAAAGGTCCCCTGGGGGCTGACTCGATTCGGTTCACTTTGCCTGCCGACTGGCAAATGAACAATGGTGCCGAATTACATCTCAACTGGCACATTTTTTCAGGGGAAGCAGGCGACACCCTCCCGGGCAGCGTAAGTCCTGTGGCCGGCTTTTTGACCGTTCGCGTGAACGACATCTGGGTCGGGACAGTTACTCTGGACCATACGGGTGAATATACATCGGTGATCTCGATCCCGAATGAAACCTGGATTACCAGTCCTCGCAACGCAAGACAATCCATACGATTTTCATTGGAAAGCGCTCAAAGCTGTGACATGATTCAGGCTGCCCTCGGGCGAGGCATCTTTACCGGGTTGGATGCGGTGATTCATCCCAGTTCATTCTTGGTTCTACCCCATCAGGATGCCGCCATCCCTCTTGATTTGACTCTATTGCCCTATCCTCTCTATCAGAGATCATTCACGGCGGATACTGCCGTACTGGTCATGCCGCAGAAACCGACCGAAGGCGAGCTTCAGGCAGCCATTACAACGGCCAGCGCCATGGGGAACTTAACGCAGAACGGATTGCTCTTGACATACGTCACAGCCGATGAATTGGATCCCGCCATCCTGGACAACGCACACGCGATTTTTGTTGGAAAGCCAGCGTCTTTTCCAGTCTTACAGGAAGCCAGGTGGTCTGTGCCGCCAGTGGACGGAAGTTTCAGCACAAAGCAAATTCAAGCCGACGATGGTGTTCTACAACTTGCTGTCTCGCCACGCAACGCGACCAAAGCGTGGTTGTTGGTCAGCGGTAATACAGATGCGGGCGTTATCAAGGCTGCTCAAGCCCTCGGAGCCGGAGCCATTCTGCCGGGAGGCACTCCTGATCTCGCGGTTGTAGCTGGCGTCACTCCCCAGCGACACGCGATCACCCAGGCGGATCTCACGCTGAAGGATCTGGGATATCAAGACATGACCTTGTCAGGCTTTGGCCATCAAAGCCTCTTCGTCCAATTTGAGATTCCACGAGACTATGTTGTCTCCAACGGCGCCTACCTCGATTTGATGTATAGCAATTCCGCCTTGTTGAACTTTGAGGAAGCGGCCGTTACTCTGGAACTGAACGGCGAATTCATTGGCGGTCTACGCTTTAATGATCGCAGCACAAACACCGCGACCTATCGATTCGAGATACCAAGTTCTGCATTTCAGGACGGCACAAATTCCATTAACCTTATCGCATCGTTGAGCAGTGCGACGCCTTGTATCCCCGAAAATGATGTGTGGATTTCCATGTGGAATACGTCCTCCTTGCATATTCCTTTGGAGCCAATTGCGTCGGATGGAAAAACACTTCAATACGACTTGGCACTCTATCCTCAAAAGGTCTTCCCATTGTACGAAAACATGACCTTTGTGCTGGCAGATGACCCAGTCAGCTGGAAGTCTGCTGCTCAAGTTGCCTATCATCTCGGAGGCTATCCACGGGGTTCCATCATCAATCCTTCGGTGGTTTTTCCAGAGAGTCTCTCCTCCGAAATGCGTGATGGAAACGATCTTATATTGGTCGGTAAACCCTCCATGCTGTCCACACTTCAACTGCTCACGCCAGATATGCCTGCTCCGTTCGGGAAAGGCAGCGATATAGCCACGGAAGCCAATCCTGAGGTCTCCTTTCGCGTTCCACCGGAAAATCCTGTCGGATATTTGGAACTATTCGCTTCACCCTGGAATCCCGGGCGCATGATTCTACTCGTGGCCGGCAACGGACCCGAAGGACTTGGTTCGGCGATCACTGCACTCACCGAGAAAGACCGAGTTATATATCCACCCCTGTCTGGGAATCTGGTCAGCATTCACGGCACGCAAATGATTTCCCAGCAAGTGACGCTACACCCCCAGCAAAACGTCGAGGTTGCCCCAACACCGGTGGCAACTCAGGCTCCAGTAGAGGTTGCGCCAAAACAAGCCATCAATATTGATCTGCCAACCTTCGGGATCGCCCTGATCGTTACCGTCATCATTCTGGGGATCGTCTTTTGGGTTGTCAGCCGAAATCGCAGGAACAAACCCGGTATGTAAGAAGCAGATTGGGCTTCTACGTTTACAGAAACAATGAAAATTACCCATACGCTGATCCTCGGGGCTGTGACAATCATGTTCATCACCGCATGTTCCACCGCTTCGAGGGTCGCTGGCACATCCACGCCGGTGACAAACCCTCCGGTCCATGATCCCTTCCGCGCGTCGCCAGCACCCTCCATGGAACTGATATTTCATGATGAATTTAATTCGGATCAGTTGAACACGAGCCTGTGGTCTACCGAACATTGGTGGGGACGTACGAATCCGCCGGAATTGGAGTACTATACGTCCGATGCGCTCAGGTCTGACAATGGGACACTAAGCATTATTGGCGATAAACGGGCCAGGGGCGGAATGGATTACACGTCCGGCATTGTCACGACGATCAACAGCTTCTCGTTTACGTATGGATATGCGGAAATCCGGGCTAGAATCCCCAGCGGACAGGGTCTGTGGCCCGCCTTTTGGCTCACAAATGATAATGGCAGGAAGGACAAAGCCTGGTCAGAGATCGATGTCTTTGAATTTCTTTGCCAGCAGCCCAATGTTCTATATATGACCCTGCATTATACGGATGAACAGCAGAAGTCACGCCAGATCGGTACCCACATTGAGGGACCTGACTTTTCCAGGGATTTCCATACGTACGCGGTGGATTGGAGCCCTCAGGCGGTTATCTGGTATATAGATGGTGTGGAACAATTTCGCGTGACGGAACATGTTCCAAACGGCGCTATGTATGTGATTGCCAACCTGCAAATCGGCGGCAACTGGCCGGGCTCGCCCGACCAGACAACAGCCTTTCCGGCCCACTACGATATCGACTATATCCGTGTATACCAGGTAGCCAGATAGGATTTTGACCAGGTGCGCAGAATCTCAAAGGCGTTGTGTACAATGGTATTACTGGTCTGTGCTGAACAGGGTAAAGTCTGAGATAATTAGTTGCCCATTCCCTTCCATCACAAGGAGTAACTATGGCAAGCAAGGTCCAAGAACTGGCAGAACATGCAAACATGACCTATGACGAATTCGTGGGGGAGATGCGAAAGCGCGGATGCAGTGAGCCGACTGCGCTGAAGATCTGGCTGGGTCTTTATGAAGATTTCAACAACTTCAACGACAATGACATCTACTTAAGCAATCTTCGTAAAGCCGCTGATGTCTTGAAAGTTGTAACAGGGACTCTCCTGCCCAAATAAAAGAAACGCGACGGAGATTCCAACCTCTGCCGTGGCCAGAAGAATTGGGGCGGCTGGCTCTCGCATGCGGTCGACCATCCGCAAATCCCGGTTTAAGGCGGCTGCCTTACAGGCGATATTCCGGTTTTCTACATATCACAAAAACCTTGAAGCGATTTAGAGCACTCTACGGATTTCACGGCACAGTCTGTGCATACACGCGCTGGAACTCGGCCAGGAATTGCTCAGCGATCTGAGTGTCATAGACGACGATCACGTTCTCATCATTGCGTGTTTCAGCACTGCTGGTGAAATTGTAAGAACCAAACACAACGATCTGTTTATCGATGATTATCACCTTGTGATGCATCAGACCCGGGTTGCCATCCTTGTGAACATCCAGCCCGGCCTGGTTGAACGCATCGTATTCGGTGCCAACGTTGGAGGCGACCTGGTCAGCATCCATCACCCCTGCCACCGTGACGCCATTTTGAGCGCGCTCGCGGATGGCTTGTCCCAGCTCATCCGATGTAAATGAGTAGGCCATGAAGTAGATGCTTTCCTGGGCATTGGAGATCAGGTCAAGCAGGCTGTTTGCCACATGGTCATCCGGCGAGAAATAGATATCGAGTGGCGTGCCGTTGATCATGACCCGCGGGTAGGGCGTCTCAGCCACGACATCCGGGCCAAATTTATCATCAACGAACATCTCATTGAATTCCTTGGTGTAATCCTCTGCCACCTTCACGGAATGAATCAGCATGAGATTGTTGTTATCGTCGTAGGCCCCGTTGTTGGTATAGTTCATCGAGCCCATCCACACCTCAGAATTATCGATCACTACAAATTTGTTGTGCATCAAACCTTCCCGCCGATCACCCAGGATGGGGATGCCAGCATCCTGCAGAGTCTGGACATCCGAACTATCCATATTATCGCTTTCCATCACCATGCGGACCTTAATACCACGGTCATGAGCCCGCAGAAGCGCGTTGCGGATACTATCAAGACTGAGACTGTAGATTGCGACATCCACTGTCAGATGCGCGGCATCGATTGCAGTAACGATTGGGCCATCCGGGCCGCCTGTCCGTTGGGGGGACCATGAACTGGTGGGATCCGTAAAGTACAACTCAAACCAGGAGCCGCGCACACCAAACCCTGCGGGTAGGTCGATCTTTGTCAAACCGGTATCAGGCGTAACGGTCAGGGGTGGAGGCGGTTGGATTGTAGGGGGTTTTGTCGCGGTTGGCACATTCGGCCCGCAGGCGGATAGTATCAAGGCCGCGAGAATCAAAAAATAAAGGATTCGTTTCATGGGGTCTCCGTGTTTTGAATGCGCCAATCCTAACATAAGTCTGCCTGATATAATCACGCCCGCATGACTCAAATCAACGCAAACCGACAGATCGCCCGCGCGGCCGGCACGGTGATGCTGGCCTTCGCGTTAAGCAATCTCATTGGCCTGGTGAGACAGGTCCTGATCTCGCGCACCTTTGGCACCGACACTGCACTCGATGCATTCTATGCTGCATCCACGTATCCTGATTTGATCTTCAGCCTGGTCGCGGGTGGGGCACTCTCCTCCGCATTTATTCCAACCTTCGCAGCTTTTCTGGCAAAAGAAGACCATGCCACGGCGTGGAAACTTGCTTCTGCCATCATCAATCTCATTATCCTTATCTTGAGTGTGACGAGCCTTGTCTCGGCCATCTTCGCGCCGCAAATTATCCGCTACATTCTCGCACCTGACTTTAGCCCGGGACAACAGGCATTGACCACCTCCCTGCTGCGGATCCTTTTGATCGCTCCGGCCATTTTCGGTGTAAGCGGATTGATGATGGGCATCCTGAACTCGCATCAGCGTTTTCTTTTGCCCGCCCTGGCCCCCAGCATGTACTGGATCGGTATGATCATTGGCCTGGTTTTCCTCACGCCATCCATGGGGATTTTTGGGCTGGCGTGGGGCGCTGTGCTGGGTGCGGTGCTCCATTTAATTGTTCAGATTCCTGATCTGGTCAAGCTGCCGGCGCGGACGTATCTCTTCACCCTGGGACTCGATAATGCAGCAGTCCGCGAAGTCGGGCGCCTTATTGGGCCGCGTCTTCTCGGCGTTGCCTTCGTTCAACTCAACTTTGTGGTGAATGTCATCATTGCCAGCGGCCTGCCGGAAGGCTCGCTTTCTGCCATTAAGTACGCCTGGCAGGTCATGACCATGCCTCAAGTCGTCATCGCTCAGGCCATTGCCATCGCAGCGCTGCCCACGTTTTCGGCACAGGCCGCGCGCGGCGAAATCAGTGAGATGCGCTCCTCGCTGGCAGTAACCTTGCGCGGAGTGCTATTCCTTTCCATCCCTGCTTCACTGGGGCTCATCTGGCTTCGCCAGCCGTTAACTGCCCTGCTGTTCCAGCGTGGAGGATTCAACGCGCATTCAACGGAGTTGGTCTCATGGGCTTTGCTATGGTATGCAGCAGGATTGATCGGTCACAATGTGGTCGAGATCCTTTCGCGTGCGTTTTATGCGTGGCATGATACGAAGACGCCTGTCATCATTGGTACGGCTGCGATGGGATTGAATGTCCTGTTAAGCATCGGTCTTGCAAGATGGTTCAGTCGGATCGGCTGGATGCCTCACGGCGGACTCGCCCTTGCGAATTCATTTGCCACCGCGCTTGAAGCTACCGCGCTCTTTATCGTAATGCGAAAGCGATTGAATGGGATCGAAGGAAAGTCCCTGGCACAGGGCTTTGCGACATCTGCGGTCGCAGTCATAGCGATGTCGCTGGCATTGTTTGGATGGATCAGGTTCACAAGCAATGCGGGGACATGGGTCGCCGCGTTGGGCGGCGCGGCGCTTGGCACCGTGGTTTACGCGCTCGCGATGTGGGCTTTACGCGTGCCGGAGCTCTCTTCTGTATGGCAGGGAATCAAGAGACGACTGGCGCGTAATGCTTAACGCGGACCTTAGTCCGCGCGACAAAAAAATTTGCGGACTGAAGTCCACACTCCTCTTCTGTTACGGCCAGAGCAACCACTGCACCGTTGCCACAATCAGACCCAACAAAATACCCCCGGCTACCTCCAGCGGCGTGTGACCGATCACCTCACGCAGGTCCTCTTCGCTCCATAAATGCCCGTGCAATAATTCATCGAACAGCAAATTGATCCGCTCTGCATGCATGCCCGCCTGCCTGCGCACGCCCGCCGCGTCGTAGGTCACGATCATCGTGATGGCAACCCCCAGCGCAAACATCGGACTATCGAACCCATGATACAGGCCTTCAGATAACGTCACGCCCACCATCAAGGCAGAATGCGATGATGGCATTCCTCCGGCGGTGAAGATCATGGCCCACAGCCATTTCCGTGAGCGAAAATATTCCATCGGGATTTTCAAGATTTGTGCGATCAACCAACCGGAAATCCCCGCGATCAACACCTTATTTTGAAACAAGGCTAGAAGATTCATTCCGACTCGTCTTCAAAAGGCAGGACCGTGTCCCCGGCCAGTTTCTCCACTTTGAGTTGCGCGGCTTCGAGCAAAGCGCCACAGCGTGCGACCAGGGCCTGTCCCCGTTCAAACAGCTTTAGCGCCTCTTCCAGCGGATTCTGCGAAGCATCCCCCTCCAGCACGGCGACAATCTGCTCCAATTCCGCGAGTGCCTCTTCATAAGTCAGTTTCTCAACAGATTTTTCGACAGCTTTGGATTTTGCCATAATAGCTCCACAATGATCTATGGATTACGAACTACCCCAAACTCACCGTCACTCACACGGACATTCAACTCACCTTGAGCCTGTTTCACCCTGGACACAACACTGCCATCACTCTTCCGTGTCAGCACAGCGTAGCCGCGTTTCAAAACCGCCAGCGGATTCAGGGACTCGAGTCTGCGTGCGATTCCATTGATATGAGCAGCCTGCAATTGATAGCGATGAACAAAAGAAGATGCAACGCGGCGCGCGAGTTCATCCAGATGTTGTTTCTCCGTCTCAATTCTGCGGGTTGGTGAAACATATCTCAGCCGGGAAGCCAGAGCACTGAGAAACACCTTTTGATCGCCGAGCAGGTCAAGGGTCACGGACGTGAGGCGGGTACGCGCATTTTCGAGGCCTGTCGCCAGATCCAGAACCGTGATTGGAGTGGCGAGTTCTGCCGCGGCGGTGGGCGTCGGCGCGCGCAGGTCCGCGGCAAAATCGCAGAGGGTGAAATCCGTCTCGTGGCCCACGCCGGAAATCACCGGGACCTGAGAGGCAACCACCGCGCGGACCACCTGTTCATCATTGAAAGCCCACAGGTCTTCGATCGAACCGCCGCCCCGCGCCAGCAAAATGACATCAGGATGCTGCCGGTTGATGGCAGCCAGCGAAGCAACCAACGCAGGTGGCGCCTCAACGCCCTGAACGGGTGTAGGCGCAAGGATCACTTGTGCGAGAGGCAAACGCCGGCGCAGCGTGTTGAGTATGTCGCGGAGCGCTGCGCCTGTGCCTGAAGTGATGATGCCAATCTGGCGCGGCAGCTGCGGGATTTCTCGTTTGCGCGCCACATCAAAAAGCCCTTCGGCTTCGAGCATGGCTTTGAGGCGCAGGAATTCCTGGTATAGAGCGCCCTCACCCTTCGGCTGGATGAGGTTCGCGATGAGCTGATATTGTCCCTGTGGCTCATAGACCGCGATCTTGCCGTGAGCCTCAACCGCCATGCCATCCTGCAGAGACAGCCGCAGACGGGTTACATCCGTTTTCCACATCACACAGCGCAGTGATGCGCCCCTATCCTTGAGAGTAAAATAAAGGTGCCCGGAGGCCGGCCGTGAGACATTCGAAAGCTCACCGTCCACCCAGACATCCTGCAATTCAGGCTCTCCCTCCAGCAATTTGCGGATGCGGAACGTAAGCTGGGAAACAGTGAGATGCGGAAGAGAAAATAACGGGGACTGTAACATTCAAGTGAGGATACACGTCTTGCGGATGAATGTCAACGAGGAAGGTGTGCGAGTAAAGAAGTGAATGTGAATTTCTCTCCCTGGGTCCGTGTTTAGCTGCTCTTAAGCTTGTTCGTGTACACTTTTTCTCTGCTACAATCAGGATACTCCCTATGAATCACATCTGGTCCCCGTGGCGTATGGAATATATTGAAAATAACTCAAAAGCAGACGGTTGTGTGTTTTGCGAATTACAGACTGTGCCCGACGGCCCGGAGAATCTGATCGCCTACCGAGGCAAGCTGTCATACGTAATTTTGAACCGCTACCCTTACACCAGCGGGCACCTCATGGTTGTCCCCTTTGAGCATAAGCCGAATCTGGAAGAACTGGACCCTGCCACCCGCGCCGAAATGATGGAACTGACGGCACTCTGCATGACCGTCCTGCGAAGTATTTATGGACCGGAAGCATTCAACATGGGCGCCAACATTGGCGAAGCCGCGGGGGCAGGTGTAAAAGAACACGTGCATATTCATGTTGTGCCGCGCTGGAAAGGCGACACCAATTTCATGTCCACGACGGGAAATACGCGTGTGCTACCCGAAGCGCTGGAAGATACCTATTTTCGAATCAAGGAAGGCTTCGAAAAAACTTTATAAGTGACAGTCACCTTTGAGGTGACTGTCACTTCCAGACGGGGAAAAGAGATTGGTCTTCCAGCAATATCCAATTACATCCCTGGAGGTATGTTTGTTTAGAAAGAGTTCCATTTTTGTCCTGCTTTGTCTTGCGTTCCTTGGGAGTGCCTGCGCACCGGCAACATCAATGCCTGTGCAGCCCATTGATCAAAGCATCACTTCAGAGCCAACAGCAACACCGACAACCGAAACACTGACCGTCCCCACTGCCCAGCCGAACATTTCACCTGCGTCCGTTGGGCCAAGCCAGGCGGATTTTCCAAAAGGCTATAACCCTCTCACAGGGCAGCTCATGGTTGATCCATCGCTTGCCGATGTCCCCGCCATGCTGGTTTCCATTTCGCATTTCCCGGCCACAGCTCGTCCGCAGGCAGGGATTTCTTTTGCACCTTATGTTTTTGAGTTCTCGATCACCGAAGGTCAAACGCGCTATCTGGCTGCTTTTTATGGAGAAATCCCCGCGCCTGAGGTTCCGCTCAAAGGTAATTGCATTCTGCGCACAGGCGCATTCGAGCAAACCGATTTGATCATCGGCAACCAGGTCTGGCTCGATTCAAATGGGGATGGTCACCAGAGTGTCGGTGAGCGCGGCATTGGCGGGGTCTGCGTCAACCTGCTGGATGAATCAGGCAGACAGCTTCAAGCCACCACGACCGATTCCAACGGCTATTATGGATTCAACGTCAAAGCAGGGCATTACATCGTCAAAGTGTTGAAACCCGATTGGCTGGATTTCACCAAGGCAAATGTCGGGGATGAAAAAGTCGATAGCGACACGGACGCTTCGACAGGGCAGATGGATGCGGAGGTCAACTCATCGCTTCTTTCTCTGGACTCCGGCCTGGTACCGTCAAACCGCGTGGTTCCCACACCCGATCCTTCCATCGAAATGCCAGCCGCGCAAGTGGGACCGGTCCGCTCGGGCCGCCTGCTCTATGCCCACATCGCCGCGTTCTTTCAGGATTCATGTCTGATCTACGCTTTTGCCTCGCCTGAGGTATTGTCGCAAATTCCAAAGTGTTCCTTCGTGGCCCATAACGATTCCGGTGGCGGTTCCTTGCTGGAGCTTGAGCGCTTTCGGGCGATTGCCGAGGAAAACGCGCGCAACACGCACACAGACTTCAACTATGCCAGCAATCTCTTTACCACTGAGCCGTCTGCCGGTGGGACGCCCGCCACGCAAATTGATGAGTACTGGGCACTTTTGAACCAGTCCGGCTGGAAGTATGACCCACTCTACGGTGCGTGGCTGAGATACGTGGACACATCCGAAAAGGGTCAGGCCGGTATCCTGCACCCTGAAGTTGACCGCCTGACCGGCCGCCAGCTCCATTTTGAAAATGTGGTCATTATTTATGCGGATCATGAAGTCGTCTCGCCCACGAACATGAACATTCATCTCGACCAGGGCAATGTGGAACGCGGTCTCCTGTTCCGAGACGGCAGGATGTACCCGATCAAGTGGAGCACGAAGTCCGGAGCTTACGAGAAAACGACCGGCTTCCGCCGGCCGATCCAATTTCTCAATATGGATGGTTCGCCCGCCGCGCTCAAGCCCGGTCATACCTGGGTGATCATCGTTACACCTTTCTCCTCCATCAGTGAGACGTCGCCCGGCGCGTGGAAGGTGAGGTTCTATCCGCCGGATGGATCACAGTAAATACTTCAATCCTTTATGTTCAGGCGACAGTTCAACTTCTGCCTGACGCGGATCCTTCCCGTGAAAAAAACACAGTGGTATTGATATTCCATAGGCCGTATAATGGAATTGAATAAATTCCCGAAGGAGAAGCCATGAGCAACGATAACAATCACAACGAGGCTGTCATCCTTTCCGCGGCGCGTACGCCAAGCGGAAAATTTCTCGGCGCATTGAGCGGGATTCCTGCTCCGAAACTGGGAGCCATTGCGGTGAAGGCCGCTATTGAACGTGCAGGCGTTGACTCGAAAGAGATCGAAGAAGTCATCATGGGCAATGTGGTTCAAGCCGGTGAGGGACAGGCCCCGGCGCGGCAGTCGCTGATCTTTGGCGGAGTGCCGGCCACGGTCAGCGCGACCACGGTCAACAAGGTCTGCGGCTCGGGGTTGAAGGCGGCCATGATGTCCGCACAGGCGATTCGGGCAGGCGATGCCGATTTGTTCGTGGCCGGCGGATTTGAATCCATGAGCCGCGCGCCGTATCTGGTTAATGGTCGCCTGGGCGAAATGAAGTTCGGCAACACTCAGTTGACCGATGCCCTGCTGAACGACGGTCTCTGGGATCCGTTTGAAAACTGGGGGATGGGCATGGCCGCCGAATTTATCGCAGACGAGTATGAAGTCACGCGCGAAGCGATGGATAAGTTCGCGTTGGAGAGTCATCAAAAAGCCGTTGCGGCACAAGAGGCAGGGAAGTTCAGGGCGGAGATCGTCCCTGTGGAGATCCCCGGGCGAAAAGGCGAAGTCACAGTGATGGATAAAGATGAAGGCCCGCGCAAAGATACTTCGCTTGAGTCGCTGGCGAAGCTCAAGCCAGCTTTCAAGCCCGATGGCAAAGTAACTGCTGGCAATGCTTCATCCATGAATGATGGCGCGGCAGCGGTTGTACTGGCAAGCCGTCGGTATGCGGAGAAGCATAATCTCAAGCAGATGGCGAGGATCGTTGGATATGCACAGGCCGGAGTGGAACCAAAATATCTTTTCGCTGCGCCTGCCCATGCAATTCCAAAACTGCTCAGGAAAATCGGCTGGGCTTTGCAGGATGTTGACCTGATCGAAGTCAACGAAGCTTTTGCCGCGCAAGTCCTGGCCGATGGCTATGCTCTGGCCGAGCAAGGCTGGGACTGGAGCAAGGTCAACGTCAATGGCGGCGCGATCGCGCTCGGACATCCTCTCGGCGCAAGCGGCGCACGGATATTGACCACACTGCTCTACGCGCTCAAAGACCACGGCCTGAAGCGCGGCATCGCAAGTCTGTGTCTTGGCGGCGGTGAAGCGGTTGCAATGGCAGTCGAGATGGAATAAGCACTGATCCCGGCGGGGAAGTCATCGAAAATATTGAAAAGTTCGAATATGGATTGTTTGGCTGGTTCATTGATCCCGATGGGAACCAAATTGAGGAGAGACCATGAATCGTGAAGAACGCAATGAGAAGCTCGACCTCTACGGCCGCGGCTACGACATGCTCATTGCCACGCTCAAAGATATCCCGCACGAAATGTGGAAGTTCAAGCCGGAGTCAAAGGAGTGGAGCGTACATGAGGTCATCATCCATCTGGCGGATTCGGAATCCAATGCTGCGCTGCGCGCCCGCAAGTTGATCGTCGAACCGGGCGGCACGTTGATGGGTTATGACCAGGACAAGTGGGCCATAGAGTTAAACTATCACGATCAGAGCACTGAAGACGCACTGGAAACCGTGAGGCTGGTCCGTAAGACGACTTACGAACTGCTAAAGAAGCAGTCGGAGGAGATTTTCACGCACACAGTGAAACATCCTGAGTATGAGGAGCCATACACTTTCGAACAGTGGATCAACATTTATTCAGCCCATATTCCGGGACATATTGAGCAGATCAGGAACAACTACAGGATCTGGAGAGATAGACAGGGATAATCATCCTTTCAGTGCGGGGGCGTCGGCCCGAAGCCATTTCCCAATTTCGAGTAGATTGCTTCGTCGGCTTATGACCTTTTCGCAATGACAATGCTGAGGACGAAACATGGACATCAAGCACATCTTCATTATCGGCGCGGGGACCATGGGCAACGGCATCGCGCAAGTCGCGGCGACCAGCGGATACATCGTCTCTTGCATGGACGTGGCGCCGGCCGCGCTTGAAAAGGCAAAGGCCGCCATCCAGAAATCCACCGCCAAACTGCTCGAAAAAGGGACTCTGACCCCCGAGCAAAAAGCCAGCTCTGACAGGATCAACTTTGTCAACAGCCTTGAATCCGCGGATACGGCTGACCTGCTCATCGAGGCCGCGACGGAAAACCCGGAACTGAAATTCAAGATATTCAAGGATATGGACGCGGCCGCGCGCGAAGGCGTGATTTTGGCGACCAACACCTCCTCCATCTCCATTACCAAGATCGCTGCGGCGACGAAACGTCCGGATAGAGTGATCGGGATGCACTTCATGAATCCCGTGCCGCTCATGAAACTGGTCGAGGTCATCCGCGGGCTGGGCACTTCTGATGAGACGACCAAAACGGTCGTGGATCTCTGCAAAGTGATGGGCAAGGAACCGGTCGAGGCCAATGACTCGCCGGGCTTTATCTCCAATCGCATCCTCTGCCCGATGATCAATGAAGCGATCTTCGCACTTTCAGAGGGGATTGGCACGCCGCAAGCGATAGACACTGTGATGAAACTGGGGATGAATCATCCCATGGGGCCGCTCACGCTGGCAGATTTGATCGGGCTGGACGTGGTCCTATTCGTGATGGAGGTTTTGCAGAGGGATTTGGGCGAGGATAAATATCGTCCCGCCCCACTTTTGAGGAAGATGGTGGATGCAGGATATCTAGGGAGGAAAACAGGACGAGGTTTTTACCAGTATTAGTTGAATGCGACGGTCATGGTACGTGGCCGCCGCATTTGTTTAGGGGCTGAAACATATCCCCTCTCGACAAAGTTGATTAAAATGGAATGAGTGGAAAGTGCCTGTTTTTGTCAGCAGGATAGGAGGCAGAGGATGATCAAGAAAGCGCTCTTTATTGTTTCCCTGACGGCAATTGTGCTTTCTGCATGCGGCGGTAACGCTCCAGCAGAGACCGCTGCGCCGACTGAAACGCCGACATTGACTGCGGCACCGCCTGCAACGCCGACCACTGCGCCCGTTGTCACAGTAGCCGCAGTGGAACCTCCCACAGCCTCTCCAACGGCGACAATTCCGGTTCCGACCAATTCCCCCGACTGCACCAATAGCGCGTCCTTCGTCGCAGATGCGACCGTACCAGATAACAGCCCGGTCACCGCAGGGACTACCTTCACGAAGGCCTGGACCGTCAAGAATACAGGCACATGCATCTGGGGGCCCGGTTATGCACTGGTGCATTATTCAGATGAGAACATGGGTGCGCCGGCAAAGGTCCCGCTGAGCGTTACATACCCTGGCCAGACCGTGGATATTTCCGTGGCTCTGGCCGCGCCCTCTGCCCTGGGAAGTCATCGAGGCAACTTCGTGATCAAGAACCCGGCCGGGCTCATCATGAAAATCGATGCGGATTCCCGCCTGTGGGTCCTGATCACCGTGACAGATGCAGTCGCCAGCGGCGGCACTGCCATCCCTGTTACAGGGACTGGTAATCCAACCTCAGCGCCGGCCGTAGGGACGGGAAGTGGAACGTCGAGCGGCTCGGGGTTCGCCAGTGTGACTTGCGCCTACACCACGGACCCAGCCAAAGTGGCGGACGCGATCAACGCCATCAACGCCTACCGCGCTCAAAGTGGAGTGACCGCTTATCCCACGAATGCTCAATTGACACAGGCAGCCCAGGCCCATGCCAATGACATGGCCTGCAACAGCCTTTTCTTCCACAATGGCTCCGACGGATCCACGCCTCAATCCCGCGTGGCGGCCAGCGGCTATGTGGCCTCGTCGGTCAGCGAAAATGTCTATGGCAGTTACCCTCCCCTCTCCGGGCAGGGCGTAGTCACCTGGTGGCAAAATGACAAGACCGATACCCGCCACAATCTGAATCTGATCAGCACCAAATTCACCGAGATCGGCGTGGGGTATGCGTTCTTCAATAATTTTGGGTATTACGTGGTGGTGTTTGCCGCGCCGTAAATTATCCGCTCTGACCCTCTGCGCGGCGCGTTGAACGAGGCCTACTCTATGGGCTTCTATATTGGGAGTGCCTAAGAAAGAGGACAAACGAAGTCGATCAGGTGAAAGGCGTATTTTGGAAAAAGCCGCTTCGCCAGTTGTCTGTGGTTGTAACAATATACAAAGAGTTGCAGGTTTTTCGCCAAAGACTGTATCCTTCTGGAGAAGCATCTGGATTTGCGAGCGAGACGCTTCAGGTAGTGGCGCAAATCTGCATTGACC
>JAKOVF010000016.1 GCA_029782225.1 Chloroflexota bacterium
GTGACGCTCCGCACGGGCTAAAGCCCAGCGGCTTCTTGGGCAACCCCCGCCGCCGCAGAGGTTAACGCCCAACGGCTGCGTCCCAGCCGAAGGATGTTGATGGCGGCATTGACATCACGATCGAGCTCCAGACCACAAGAGCATCGAACGGTTCTAACGGACAGATTGATCTTTTCAGGGAAAAGTTGCCCGCAGGAAGAGCAGGCTTGTGACGTATTGGCCGGGTTAACTTCTACAACTATTCTCCCAGCCTCCGCCGCTTTGGAGAACAGTCGTTCTTTGAAGTACCCCCAGCCAGCATCCATGATGCTCTTGGACAATCTGCGGTTCTTAACCATCCCTCGGATGTTTAAGTCTTCAACGGCAATAAAGTCGTATTCCTGGATAAGCTTGTGGATAATCTTGTTCAGCGCATCCTGGCGTTGCCTTGATACGTGCAGGTGGTGCCTTGCCACAGCCTGCCTTGCCTTTTCTCGGTTCTTGCCGCCTACTTGTTTGCGGGAAAGGCTACGCTGGAGCCGACGCAGTTTCTTCTGCCCAGCACGGTACCATTTTGGGTTGGCAAATTTCTCACCGTCGGAGGTCGTGGCCAAAGAAGCCACGCCGACATCGATACCCACTTCTCTGCCAGTGGGAGGCAATACTTGCGGCTCTACTTCGCACGTAAACATGGCGTACCAGCCATCCGATTTGCGAATGATACGAACCGCCTTTGGCGTTGAGGGCAAGGGCCTGTGCCAACGAACTGCTACACGTCCAACTCCATGCAACCGAAGCCTGCGACCATCGATCTTAAAGCCGTTGCCGTATTCTTTTAGGCCAAAAGACGAGAAGCGGTTCTTACCTTTAAAGCGAGGGTAACCTGGGTTTTCTCCCCGCCTCACCCTGCGAAAAAACGCCTGAAACGCTTTGTCAAGGTCGGTGACTACCACCTGAAGCACGTGGCTATGTATATCCTTCGCATATGGATTGGATGCCTTTAACTCCTTCACACGCCGAAGCTGTTCGATCTTTGACACCGAACGCCTTTCGTTGGTCCAAGTGTCTCGCCGCTCTGCCAGCAGGTCATTATAAAAACGTCTACAGGTCTCCAGTATGGCCTCAAGGCGTTTTTTCTGGCTCCTGCTTGGGTAGAGCCGATACATGTAGTTCTTGTACATCTACTTCCCCCTTTGCGAGTCGATATACCGCCTGATGGCTTCCTGAGAGACGTTTCCTGCAGTTGATGCAAAGTAGCTTCTTGTCCACAGGGACGGTAGCTTCAGGAGGTGTGGGTATTTCCTTCTGAGTTCGTGGGAAGTGATGCCCTTGACTTGCTTGACCACTTCTGCCGCCGAAGTCGTTGGCCAAGCACGAACGAAGAGGTGTACATGGTCTGGCATAACTTCTAGGGCAACTACTTCCCACCCTTGTTCTTCACACTTGAGACGGATGAGATGCTCCACGTCCTTAGCCACGTTTCCGACCAGAACAGGCTTTCTACGCTTTGGGCAAAATACGATGTGATAAAGAATCAGATGGACTCGGTGTTCATCACGTTGATACTCCATGTCGATATTATAGCACATATCAACAGGAGTATCAACAACACCCGCCTTATCCTCTCCGACTAAAGTCGGTAGGCTTGCGGCGGGAAATCTCTGTCAGCCTCACGGCTTACCGTCGCCGACAGGATGCGCCCTTGAACATGTGGCACTTCCTTCAGGCGAATCGTACCAAGACGTGGTAATTGCACCGCCCGATCCCTGACGTGGATCGCTCCTGTTAGGCGGAAGCTATCGTTTCGCCCCTTTTTCTTGAAGCGCGGAAACCCGACTTTGCGGCCTTCCTTCCGGCCCCGGAAGAAGTTGCGGAATGCCCG
>JAKOVF010000031.1 GCA_029782225.1 Chloroflexota bacterium
GCGGTCAATGCAGATTTGCGCCACTACCTGAAGCGTCTCGCTCGCAAATCCAGATGCTTCTCCAGAAGGATACAGTCTTTGGCGAAAAACCTGCAACTCTTTGTATATTGTTACAACCACAGACAACTGGCGAAGCGGCTTTTTCCAAAATACGCCTTTCACCTGATCGACTTCGTTTGTCCTCTTTCTTAGGCACTCCCAAATGTTATGCATACCCTATCTATAGCATTAATATGCTAGAATGATTTTTCGTTGAATGCTTCCAAAGTCCTCTTCCGTGTTCATGCCGTCCAGCGTATGTTCGAGCGGGGAATTTCCGCGAAGAAGGTACGCCAGGCATTGGAGATGGGGGAGATAATCGAAGACTATTCGTCAGAAATGCCTGAGCCAAGCCATTTGATTTTGGGATTTCAAGGCAGGCGTCCATTTCATGTGGTAACTTCGGAAAGCCCGGAGACAAAGGAAATTACGGTTGTCACGGTCTATATCCCTACTTCTGACAAATGGAAAAAGGATTTCAGGAGCCGCAGGCCGTGATCTGCCTGATCTGTAGACGGGCCGAGCTCGCAGAGGGTTTGACATCCGTGACATTTGCGCGCGATGAAATAAGGGTTCTGATTAGGAATGTGCCTGCCCGGATCTGTCCCAGCTGTAGGGAGGTGGTCGTCGAGGAAAGTGTCGCGGCCCGCCTGTTGAATTTAGCCAAGGAAGCAGCCGAGGCAGGGATGAATGAAGTTACCCTTGAATATGGGGCTGTTGAGAACTGATCGTCTGGCGCTCCAGGTTTTGGTTTATCATTCGCCGAATGCGAAGACGCTTTTTCCTGCTCCTTTCTCTGATTCTCCTGTCTGCCTGTGCGGCAAATCCGGCAGTTTCGCCCACTCAAATGCCCTCTGCTCAGATGGCGGTCATTGTGCCGGATACGCCCACGCCGACAAAAACTCCGCATCCCACCGCGACGCCCACATTCAGGGAATTGATCTACCCCTACACGATTGAGGGACTGCGAAAGCATCATTATGAAAGCGGAAATATCCACATTCGCGAAACGCTCCTGCAAAACGAGTTTTATACGATCTACCATATTGATTATCCCAGTGACGGGTTGACGATCACCGGCGTGATGACCATCCCGGTGGGGGAGGGACCGTTCCCGGTCATTGTGATGAACCATGGCTATTTCAATCGCAGCGATTTCACTTCCGGCGATGGCACGGACCGCGCCTCCGAGTATCTGGTCCGGCGTGGATACATCACGATCTCCCCGGATTATCGCAGCTGGGGCGATTCAGATGTGGGCCCAAGTTTTTTCTATTCAGGGCTGGCGATCGACGTAATCAACCTGCTGAAAGCGATCCCGTCCATTCCTCAAGCGGACCCAGGCCGTGTCGGGGTGTGGGGTCACAGTATGGGCGGCGGCGTGACAATGAAAGTATTGACTATTCTTGGCAGTCTCGACATACCAACCACGGTGAAGGCCGCCGTCCTTTATTCCACAGTCAGCGCAGATAACGCGGACTTGATAGAACGCTGGGGCATGGGCTGTTTTGGCGACATTGCCGCCGGTGAAGACTTATTCGGCTGTAATTCATCTGATATCATTCCAGATAGCCTGCCGCCCAACTTGCAGAATGCCTATCAATTTGTAGCCAATGATGCCGGTACGCTCAAGCTGACCTCGCCGTTTTATTATCTGGATTCCATTTCGATACCCATTCAGATCCACTACGGCGCTGAGGATGGGAAAGTCATTGGGGGGACCCCACCGGAGTGGTCGAAGAAGCTTTATCAGGGATTTGTTGACGCAGGCAAGGAAAATGTGGAACTGTTCGGTTATGACGGAGAAGGCCATTCGTTTTTTGCCGATCAGTGGGTGGCCTTCATGGGACGTGTTGCACAGTTCTTTGATCTGTATCTGAAGCAGTAGAAGTGACAGTCACCTCTAAGGTGACTGTCACTTGGTAGAAAGGGCGAAAAATGGTGCTTGACTCCATATTTCATCTGGCATAAAATTCAATCACTATCTTATCCGAAGGATGAAAGGAGGCTCGAAAACATGCAAGCCATCTCAAGATCTGCCAAAACTGTGTTTAGCGCGCCTCCTGTCGGGACGGGTCTCGCACCGGTCCACCGGTGATATGGACTCACATTTGCATGTGAATTGCCCATCGACCGCAGGCGTGCTTAGCCTGCGGTTTTCATTTTCGTAAGACGGAATGTCATTCTGCCTTACCTGGCCGCAGGAGGTCGTTTCCTGTGGTTTTTTTATTCTTGGATACAAAACAGAAATGAATACAAACGATTACGCAGAGCTCCTGGAAGAACTCTACGACAGTAACGAAAGAAACACACGTTCATCAAAGCGTCTTTCCCGCAAGCGCGAGTCGAAGAAACAAGAGACGGATGCACAGCTCTTTGTCCGCGCGCAGGAAATTTCGCGCGAGTTCCGGTTCACGTACAAGGCCGCACGTTTTGAGGAAGCCTGGCTGCTGGATTCTCTGGTTGAGATCGCCGAGCATCAGTGGATCACGGATGTGCTTCGGAAAGTCAAAAGCGGGAAGGAAGCCTCGGTCTACCTCTGCAGGCCCGGAGGTGGGGTCGATGCGCAGCTTCTCGCCGCGAAGGTATATCGTCCGCGGTCGCTTCGCAATCTCAAGAACGACCAGCAGTACCGAACAGGTCGAACTGATCTTGGCGAAGATGGAAAGGCGCTCTGGAAGGATGCCGACGTTCACGCCGTGGAGAAGCGCACGGCCTATGGCGAGGCAGTGCGGCACACCTCCTGGATCGCCTATGAATTCAAGACGCTGGAGGTTCTGCACGAAGCCGGCGTCGATGTCCCCAAACCGTACGCGATGGTGAAGAACGCGATCCTGATGCGCTTCATCGGTGACCTTGGTACGGCCGCGCCAACGCTCAATTCTGTGAGACTGGAACTGGATGAGGCAAAATTGCTTTTCGAGCGCGTCGTCTGGAATATTGACATTATGCTCAAGCACGAATGCATCCATGGAGACCTCTCGGCATACAACATCCTGTATTGGGATGGCGACATTGCGCTGATTGACTTTCCACAGGTTGTTCTGCCCGAGTCCAACCCCGCTTCGTGGAATATCTTCCAGCGCGACGTGGCGCGCATCTGTCAGTATTTCACTGCACAAGGGGTGACGTGTAATGCTCACAAACTTGCGGCCGACCTGTGGACCTCACACGGGCACCATATCGTCAAGGAGGTACACCCAAAGTACCTTGACCCGGACAAACGGGAAGACCGACGACTCTGGCAAAAGCAGAATAGATAGGGAGATTTCGGAAGTCTGTTCCGCTGGCAGGTGCCGGGGAATATTTCGGCAGACTTCCGAAATCTGGATTTCATCCTGTACAATTGCGGGAAGGAGCTTATCCGTATGAATAACGTCCGCCCGCGACTGACTTTAATGAATGAGGAGCAAATACAAGAAGCACATCGCAATGTGCTGAGGGTACTGAGTGAGACCGGCGTTCGAGTGGATTCCCCGGCCATTCTCCAGTTGCTCGAATCGAAGCTCGGATTGAGATCCCAGGATCGCATCATCAGGTTTCCGCCCGAAATTGTGGAGGATGCGATCAGGTCCGCGCCGCACACGATTGATGTCTACGATCGCCGCGGCGAACACAGGCTAAAACTAGGCGAAAACCGTCTCAGTTTCGGTGTGGGCGTTACTGCGTTGTTTTATCAGAATCCATTTGACGAGAAACTGAGTCAATTCACGCGGCAGAACTTTCAGGACCTTGTGCGCCTCGGTTCGTGCCTCAAACACTATGATGTGATTTCAACGGTAGGAATCGTACGTGACGTCCCTGAAGAATTGACGGACCTCTACGGCTCCCTCGAGCATATCTCCAACACCACGAAGCCTCTTGTCCTGCTTGTCTCCGATGAAAACAAATTTCCCGCTGTCATGGGAATGTTCGAATGCCTTCATGGCGACCTGGGAAACAGGCCTTTCATCATTCCATACTTCAACCCCGTCAGCCCGCTGGTGATGAACGCCGGCACTGTGGATAAAATGAAGGTCGCCATCGAGCGTGGTCTGCCGATCATCTTCTCGAATTACAGCATGGCAGGAGCTTCTACGCCGCTTACTCCCGCGGGAACGCTCACGCTGCTCATGGCTGAATTGCTGGCAGGGCTCGTCATCAGCCAGACGATCAAAAAGGGCGCGCCAATCTTGCTTGGCATGCTGCCAGTCTATTTTGACATGCGCACCATGCTCAACTTCTACGACCCACAAAGCATCCTCATCAGCGTGGCCTGTTCTGAGATGATGCAGCACTACGGCATCCCTCACTGTTCGACTTCTGGAAGTGGGACCGGCTGGGGCATGGACATGATCGCTGCAGATACCTACTGGATGAATACGCTCTCGCTGCTGCTCTCCCACGGGCATCTGGCCCCGTTCATTGGAGATTCCCACGGCTCGAAGTCCATCGCGCCCACCACCATCGTCCATGTACACGAGATCATTGACCAGGCCATTCGCCTCTATAACGGCTTCCAGTTGGATGATGTCAATTCGGCAGTGGATGAGATCGGCAAAGTTGGCCCGGGCAAAAGCTTCCTGAATCAACCGTCCACGCTGAAAAATTATAAGAACGGATATTACGTCAGCGGAGTGTATCCGCGCTACAGCATGGAGAACTGGCAGAAAGCAGGTGAACCTCCAGCCCGTCAGGTTTTGCGCGAGAAAACACAGGATTTGCTCGCGTCCGCACCCGCACCGGATGACCACGATGAGCTAATGGCAAAAGGCGAGGAATTTATCCGCCATTTGTCACTCTGAGCGAGGCGAAGAGTCTCGAGTCACACTGGAGATTTCCCATGAGAATTACGACACATTTGAGCATGGACCAGCTTGAGGCCGGGCTGGATCACATCCGCCGGTCGCCGAAAGATAACGGGACATTGGAGTTGATCGTGCGACGACCCAATGATGATGAGCGCGAGAGCTTATCCGAAGCCACGCTCGATCTAAAAGCTGGGCTGCTCGGCGACAACTGGAAAACCCGCGGCAGTTCGCGCATGGCCGATCGATCGGCACATCCCGATATGCAGCTTACGATCATGAACTCCCGCGTGATCAGCCTGCTGGCGCAGAATCGCGAACGCTGGCAGTGGGCCGGCGACCAGTTATACGTTGATCTGGATCTCAGCACCGACAATTTGCCGCCCGGGACGCAGCTGGCGATTGGCTCTGCCGTGGTGGAAGTCACTGCACAGCCGCATACAGGCTGCAAGAAATTTGCCGCCCGTTATGGACAGGATGCCGTGGAATTCGTGAATTCCGACGAAGGAAAAAAGCTCCACCTGCGCGGAGTCAATGCAAGGATCATCCAGAGCGGGGTCATACATGTGGGGGATAGGCTGATCAAACTTTGAGGCTTTGTCCGTGCTACAATCATTTCATAGCGAGACTGCTGACATCATGAACACACAGCGCATTTTTCGCACAAGTTTATGCCTGATCGTGGCACTCGCCGTGCAAAGTTGTGGAAGCGTGCCCGTGTCCACCCAGGCGCCCCAGCCGGTCCCACCTCAACAGCTTGGGACCATCGTCGCGCAGACCGCTGCGGCCGCCCGAACGCAGACGGCTCTATTCCTGCCCTCGCCAACCACTTCGTCAACGCCGACGCGTACTCCTTCGAAGACGCCTACGCCTGCGACACCGACGCAGACATTCTTCTTTGCGCTGCCAACTCGTACTCCAACCCTCACACAAACGCTTCCGCCTGTGATCGGCGGCAGCGGTTCAGGCACTGCTGGGCCTACAACCCGACCGCGCAATGGCGGTATGACCAACCTGCCATGGTCCTGCGGCATTCAGGATCGGTCCTTTCCCAGCGTCGCGCCAAAGGAACATTTCTCTATCTTTGTGACGCTTCGAAACACAGGGACCAGATCATGGACCATCAATACCATTGATTATGTTTATACCGGCGGTTATCGCCACGAGGGCACAAAGATCATAGACTTTCCAGAAAATGCCTCAACGGGGAGCACCATTACACTCCGCGTTGATTTTCAGGCCCCAAAGGAGCCAAAAACCTACAACTCGCTGTGGGTTCTAAAGGTTGGCAACCATCCGTTCTGTGGGTTTAGGCTATCCTTCCAGGTCGTCAGGGAATAGCTTTTCCCCATAACCCATAGCCTTCATTTCTGCGCTTTTCGCGCATCGCATGCTGCAAATGGATTTCCTCCACATGGGCGGCCTTCTCTTCAATCGCAGCTTCGAGCCATAGCCTGCCCTTTTCAGCCGTAGCATGACTCCCGGCGCCATACGCGCCGGTCTTTGTGTCGTCATCCCAGGGTGGATTGGCGACGAGCGAGCCGCCTTCGATCCAGTCCATGTAGTAATCCGGGGTAGCGACAAAATCAACCTCATCCACGACGCGTTCCATGTGACAGAGTTCGGGGCAAAGGTGCAGCATGTAGGACGTCTCCAGCTCGCAGGCATGACCCATACCACCGATGGGTGAAGTTCGATACTTCTCTAGCGCGGCCGCGCCAATTTTGCCTGATGTATGAAGCCACGCCGTGGCGCAGAAAATCCTGCGATGACGTTCTCCTGCGTATTTCACAATATTGACCAGGAAGGAAGTGTTGCCGCCGTGTCCGCTCATAAGATAGAAGCGGTCGAAGCCGCGCGCGGCCAGCACATCGATGACTGCGACCCAGAAATCCTCGAAGGCGCGTCCGCCCGCATTCATTGTCGCTGCAAAGGATGAGCGATGTGTGCTGACACCATACGGCATAACAGGCAAGGCCCAACTGCGTGTAGGCACTCGACCGACGGTACCTTTTGCAATGGCATCAATGATCACTGTGTCTACCGAGAGGGGCAGGTGGTAGCCATGCTGTTCCGTGTGACCAATGGGAATCAAAATCACTTTTTCACGTTCGCTATCGGGTGGGAGCTGGTAGATTGGTAGATTCGTCTGTATTGGAGGCCGCAGACAGGATGAAGAAAGTTCTTCGATAAACAAGGATTGCGGATCAAGTCCTTGCGGCGCGAGACAGTAGACGCGGGAGAAACCGTCGTCACGGAGGCTGTCGAGCAGATTGGAAATATATCGTGCGAAGATCTGATCGGGCACTTCCAATCCGCTGCCGCGCCAGCCGAACGGGAAAGCTGGCAGGAGGCCGATTCGGGGAGGATCGCTCAATTGGCTCGCCAGAAGGCCTTGATCAAAGCCGGAACCGAGTGGGAGCACAAGGGGTGTATCCCGCGGCAAATCTGCAACCTCAGGCCAGGTTAGCTCTTCATATTTGAATAATCTAGGACTGCGCGTAGCCACTTTAGAAAGTAGGTTTTCCATCTTCTATATATCTCCAAAAGTCAAAGACCCGGACTACCAAACTCAGGCGCGTACTGAACCAGACCGCTAACCCGCTGCAGCGCTCCGGGCGAGAGCTCCAGCACCATGAACGCGTCATCTGCCCCGTATTCATTTTGCAGACCAAATTGACTGGCCTTTTGAAAACCAAAGCGGCCGTAGTACCCTGGATTTCCGAGCACAACGACGTAATCGCATGGACAGAGCCGCAAGCCCTCTCTGATCAAGGCCGAACCAACCCCACGGTTTTGGTGCAGAGGCGCAACTGCTACAGGATCCAGTCCCAGCCCTTTCGGC
Source organism: Chloroflexota bacterium (assembly GCA_029782225.1). Classification (GTDB taxonomy): domain Bacteria; phylum Chloroflexota; class Anaerolineae; order Anaerolineales; family Villigracilaceae; genus JAKOVF01. The sequence continues at coordinate 7,672 of JAKOVF010000031.1, forward strand.
TTGGCCGGTGGGGAAGTAGTCACCGGGCTGAAGAGAATATGCCCGACGATTTCACTCTCTTGTTCCGCAACAAGCGAAAGGGCCGCTCTTCCATTGACTCGCAAGGCATCCACCAGGCGGGCTTCTAAATCCGTTTTGAATGCGGAAGTAACGACCTTTCTTACCGCATTGTAATCGTCGGGCGTTTCCTGACGGACGATTGTTTCCATATTACTTTGGCATCAGGTACCAGTCGAGGAACGTCTCGATCCGTTCATAGGCATCAAGTTGATTCTCACGACGGAGAAAACCGTGAGGCTCGTCGTCATAGGTCTTGTATTCAAAAACCTTGTCGTGGCGCTTCAATGCCTCGACCCATTCCTCGGAAGACTCGGGCGGAACAATGGTGTCGAGCAGCCCATGCAAAATCAGGATCGGCTTCTGAACATTCCCTGCATCTGTAATCGGGGAACCCCTGAGATAAATATCCAATTTATCGGCGGGATGACCCAGGAAAATCTCGGTGTAGATGCGCAGCCGCTTCTCGCACTCAGCCCACGAACTCACCAGATTCGAGTCGCCATACTTCATCACGCCGCAGGCAAAGAGATATTCTGGATCGCGCGCCAGCGAGCAGGCGGTCATGTAGCCTCCATAGCTTCCACCCATGATGCCAACTCGATCTGGCTTCACCTCCCTGAGGCTTCTCAGGAACTTTGCAGCGTGAAGACAATCCTGTGTGTCGCCCACGCCCCAGTTATCGTAGTTGGCGCGTTCGAACTCACGGCCATAACCGGTAGAGCCGCGATAATTCGGCGCAAGATAGGTGTAGCCCTTTGCTACGAAATACTGTGCCAGTTCATCCCAGCCAAAGACGTATTGGTCCTTCGGCCCACCGTGCGGATACATAATGGCAGCACCATTGGGTCTCTCAGGGTGATATAGAAACGCAGGAATTTCCATGCCATCAAAACTCTTGTAGTGGATGATCTCCGGCAAAGCCAATTTGTTTTTCTGCATTGCTAGCGGGTTGGAAAAAGTCAGTTGCGTGACGTGTTTACTCTGAACGTCAATTCGATAAATATCAGGCGGAAGCAGCGGACTCTCATACTCGAACGTGATGAAGGAGCCATCCTTAGACCAGTGCGGATTCGAATGTATTCCCGCCCCGCCTCTCAATTCGGACTTCTGGCCTGAGTCCGTCTCGATGATGCTCAACTCAAAGGCGCCTTCCCGATTGAGGACAACCGCCACTCGTTTGGAATCTGGTGACCAGTCAAATTGATAGACATCGTTTCCATAATTCGTTAGCTGACGAAATCCATCGCCGTTTGGTCTGACAAGGTATAACTCTTCGCGTCCTGTCTCTTGTGAGATGAACGCGATCCATTGCCCATCCGGTGACCATTTTGGCGAAAGCGCCCGAATGGATGGTTTACCATACAGCGTAATTGATTTGCCTGTTGCGATTTCAAGCAGGACAACGTCCAGGCGATTCAGATCATCGAAGCGGCGCAGCGTGTACACCACATAGTTGCAGTCCGGGGAAGGGCGCGCGTCCCAGTGATCACCCAGATTGTCGCTGGTCAAGGCGCGTGGCCATGACCCATCGCGGTCAGTGAGGAGCAACTGGTCCGCTCCGTTCCGCTCCACCGTAACGATCAGTCCACTCGAGTCCGGCATCCAGCGCGGGTTGCTGGCAGAGGACGTAAAGTCCGTGATCCTTTTGGGCAAGCCTCCCTCACGCGGGACGATATGCACGTGGCCATTGATGCAAAACGCCAGCCATTTTCCATCTGGTGACCATTCCGGGGTTTCATCATCCCAATACGGTGCGAGGGGGCGGTCCGTGCTGAGTCGGGTGGGCCAGCCTCCATTTGACGGGATCAGGTATACGTCGGAGAGCGACTCGCCATCTTTGATGTAAGCGATCGACTGCCCATCTGGTGAGAGAGTATGCGAGCGAATCCGTTCGATGGATGTCAGGAGAGAAAGATTCCATCCCTCCGGTGGTTTGAGATCCGGCCGTTTGACAGAAGGCCATCCCTTGCGTTCATATTTTTCAGTGAGTTTGATCGGTTTATCCATGAGTCCTGCTTTGGCGAAATTCTACCAAGTAAACCGGTCTCGGTTGAAATGACTTTTCCGAAGGCTGAAAAGAGAGTACAATTTTCGAGTGGACATTCCATTGAAACGCTCCAGATGCCGTTTCACCCTTTCGTAACTGCGCCAGGCGGACTTCTGCCGTGGCGCATATTTTTTGAAGCGTTTCTTCATCGTTGACATGCAGAGAGGAGAAAGCATGAGACAAAAGGCCCTGTATCTCCTGGTGCTGTTCGCCATGCTGCTTTCAGCCTGTGGCGGAGCCAGCAGCCAGACTTCGACAGTTCGGATTGGCTGGGCCGGCAGCCCGGATACACTCAACCCGGGGACGGCCGTGCTGGTCGAGTCGTATACAATTTTCGAGCTGGTCTATGACTCGATGTATGATCTCAACCTCGATGGCACATTCACATTGAGCCTGGCCGACAGCATGGAACGCGCAGACGATGGCCTGACCTACACATTCCATATCAAGAAGGGGATCAAATTTCACGATGGTCAGCCGCTGACAGCCCATGATGTTGCCTTTACATATAACTTGTATAAGGCGCACGAGGACTACCCGTATATGAATGCCTATACGGTTAACTTCGACACGGTCGAAGCGCCGGATGATACGACGCTCGTCATTCATCTGACAGACCCGGTCCCCAGCATCGAGAGCACGCTCGTGTTCATGTATATCCTGCCGGAGCATATCTGGAAGGAGCATTCAGATGGCAAGGCCGCGACTGAGTTCGAGAACGTGGAAATGATCGGCAGCGGACCCTTCAAAATGGTCGAGTACAAACAGAATGAATTTGTCCACCTGGCGGTCAATAAAGACTATTTCGGGAAGCAGCCCAAGATAGGGCAGGTGGTCTTCCAGCATTTTGAAAGCAAGGACGCGCTGGTGCAGGCAATCAAGGCTGGCCAGGTGGATATGATCACCGAAATGCCGAACACAGCCGTGGAAACGCTCAAGACCGATCCAAACATCGAAGTCGTGACCGGTGCCCCGCTATCGCCGGGCGTAACAGATATCATCTTCAACCAGGTCACGCCTGAGAATTGTCCGACTGCTGATGGCGGGCTTTGTACTGGACACCCGGCACTGCGCGACCGCGATGTTCGCCTTGCCATTGCCCACGCCACCGACAAACAGAAGCTCATCGATGTGGTTCTGCTCGGCCTGGGTTCACCCGGCCTGACTCTGATTCCGGATGGGCTTGGAATCTGGTACAACAATACGCTGAAGGACTATGAGTACGATATAGCCAAAGCCAATCAAATCCTGGATGATGCTGGCTACAAGGACGCAAATAGCGATGGCGTCCGTGAGATGCCGGATGGCACGAATCCACTCTCCTTCCGTGTCAACTGGCCCAGCGACAGCGTCGATGCACCGCGTCTGGCTGAACTACTGACCGAGATGTGGGCGCAGATCGGTGTCAAAACCCAGTTACAGGCGGTCGATCCGGACGCGCTGACCGCACAATGCTGTCCCGCCTTCGACTTCGATATCATGCTGTGGGGCTGGAGCTCGGATCCTGATCCGAACGCCCTTTTGAACGTAATGGCCAGCGCATCCATCCCAACGGGTTACAGCGAGACCGGATACTCCAATCCCATGTACGATGAGCTCTTCTCGCAGCAGGGCAAGGAGACCGATCCTGAGAAACGTAAACAAATGGTCTGGGATATGCAGAAGCTCGTCTTCGACGATGTAGTGTACGTGATTCCCTACTATGAGCAGGCCGTCCAGGCCTTCCGCAAGGACCGCTTCACCGGCTGGCAAACGGACTTCCCGAAACTGGAGCTTTCCGATCCATCATCACTGCTCGTGATCGAACCGGCTAAGTAAGCTGCTACTGAGGTGACAGTCACCTGACGGGTGACTGTCACCTTTCTGCAAAAAGGTGCCACTTGAAGCGATGGCGTTACCTCACCGGCAAACTCGGTTGGGCACTATTTACAATCCTCTTTGTCATCCTGCTGAATTTCTTCCTCTTTCGAATCCTGCCGGGCGACCCCGCACGTGCGGGTATCCGTGACCCGCGCCTGACGCGCCAGGCGGTCGAGGCGATCCGCGTCCGTTTCGGGCTGGATAAACCGGTGATCAATTGCTTTCAATCTTTGAACCCGGTGAAGACCGGTTCGTGCCTGGTCAATCCGTTCGAAACCCAGTTCTTTATTTACATTCGGAACCTGCTCAAAGGCGAGCTGGGGATCAGCTTTCATTACAACCGTCCTGTTGCCGATCTACTAAAAGAGGATTTGTGGAACACCATCCTGTTGATTGGCGCAGGGCAGGTCCTCGCGATCATCATTGGCGTCGTCTTCGGGATCTTCGCGGCCTGGAAGGCGCGTACCGCCATTGATTATGGCGCACTGATTACAAGCCTGGTTGCCTGGAGTCTGCCGACATTTTGGCTGGGGATTATTCTGCTGTTCTGGGGCTCGACTCATGGCCTGCCGATCGGCGGCAAGGCTACGCCCGCGACAAGTTATCTTCCGCTTGGTGAGCGCATGCTCGATGTTCTGCGCCACATGCTCCTGCCGACCCTCACCTATACCATTGTGTACATGGCGGAATACATGCTCATCATGCGCTCCAGCCTCCTGGATGTGCTTTCGGAAGATTACATCCTGACCGCGAAGGCCAAGGGGCTGAACACGTTCCAGATCCTGAAAGATCACGCGCTGAAAAATGCCATGCTGCCGCTGGTGACAGTGATCGCCATCAACCTGGGTTTTACTGTAGCGGGGGCAGTGCAAATCGAGACGGTGTTTTCATGGCCTGGATTGGGAGGCGCGATCTATGAGGCCGTGGTACGGCGGGACTTCCCCGTGCTGCAAGGCGCGTTCCTGCTCATTGCAATTGCAGTGATTTTCGCAAACCTGATTGCCGAGTTGGCGTATTCGGCGCTTGATCCACGCGTGCAGTCGGAGTAACCATGGCCTCCTCTCTTACCCTGACCGCCGTCAAGCCATCCTTCACTGCGCGCCTGCTCGGTTTCTGGAAGTCCCTGCAAAAGAACCGCATTGCCCTGATCGGGCTCGGGATGCTGGTCGTGATCATCCTGGTGGCGATCTTTGCCCCGGTCATTGCTCCGTATGACAACACAACTTCGGCCGGATTTCAGGTGGGCGACACGTATAATCCGCCATCAGCTCAACATTGGCTTGGCACGGACGATGCTGGAAAGGATGTGTTTACCAATTTCATTTTCGGCGCGCGTGTTTCGCTGATCGTCGGCTTTTTTGCAGCCTTTATCTCGGTCTTCATTGGCGGTGTGATTGGAATCGTCGCAGGCTTCTACGGCGGACGAGTCGAAAACATCCTGATGCGCTTCACGGACATCATGCTGGTTATCCCCGACTTACCATTGATGGTCGTGATTGTCGCCCTGACCAAGCCCTCCGTGCTCAATATCATCTTTGTGATCGGATTGCTCGATTGGACCACGACCTCACGCATCGTCCGTTCGCAGACGCTGGCGGTGAAATCACGCAAATTCGTTTTGCGTGCACGCGCCATAGGTGCCGGCAACGGACACATCATCCGCCACCACATTTTGCCGCTGGTCATGCCGATCCTCGTGGTCAATGCCGTGCTGGTTGTGTCGCTGGCGATCCTCAATGAGAGTACGCTCTCCTTCCTCGGCCTTGGCGACCCGACCGCGCTTTCATGGGGCCAGATGCTCAACTATGCCTTTGGACGCGGTGCGATGTCTGTGGGCGCGTGGTGGGCGCTCTTCGCACCAGGCTTTGGGATCGTGTGGGTCGTGCTCGGGCTGACCCTGCTCGGGCATGGACTTGAACAAGTCCTCAACCCACGGTTGGAAACTCACCACTTGATGAAAGCGCGCCCTGTGATCAAGCATGAGGGGCGCGGACAGACGCTTCATAACGGGACCCTTCCACATGCCCAGGACGACGCCCGGCAGGGGGTCCCGGATGAAGCGCCGATTCTGCTCGAAGTAGACAAAGTATCTATTTCCTACATCAATGAAGGCAAGCCTCCCGCGCGGGCGGTCGAAAATGTCTCCTTCACCTTACGAGAAGGAGAGCTGATGGGACTCGTCGGCGAAAGCGGCTGCGGCAAGACCACGCTCATGCTCGGACTTCTGCGATTGCTCCCCGCTGCCGGACAGATTGTGGACGGCGAGGTCTGGTTTTGCAATAAAGAGCTGACCGCGCTGACCGAACAGGAAATGGAAGAAGTACGCTGGAAAGGGATTTCGATCGTTTTCCAGGGGGCAATGAACGCCTTGAACCCGGTGAGAACCGTCGGCGATCAGATCGCGGAAGCGATCGTCAAGCACAATCCTGAGATCAAGGGGCAAGCGTTGAACGCGCGCGTGGATGAACTGCTCGATTTGGTTGGCATCACGGCAAAGCATCGGGATCATTATCCTCATCAATATTCCGGTGGAATGCGTCAGCGTGCGATGATCGCCATGGCATTGGCCTGCAATCCGCAGGTGGTGATCGCCGACGAACCCACCACCGCACTGGACGTGATGATCCAGGCCCAGGTATTGGAACTGCTTGACAGCCTTCGGAAGAGGCTTGGCCTCTCGATCATTTTTGTCACGCACGACCTCGGCGTTGTGGCTGAGATGTGCGATTCCGTTTTGGTGATGTATGGCGGAGTAACTGCCGAATACGCCAATGTGGATACGGTTTACAACCTTGCCAGGCATCCCTACACTCAGGAGTTGCTGAAGGCCTTCCCGGATCTGACTCATCCTGAAAAACGGCTGGTTTCCATTCCGGGCTATCCGCCGCGGCTGGATGACCTGCCCGCAGGCTGCCGTTTTGCGCCCCGCTGCCCGCTTGCCTTTGAACGCTGTCATGTTGAAGCGCCGGCTATCCTTGAAGTTGAAGAAAAACATTACGTGAGTTGCCATTTGGTGACGCCCTCATCCCCGGCCCTTCCGCCGCGGGGGGCTATCCCCTCTCCCCTTGGGAGAGGGCTAGGGTGAGGGAAAAGGTTTATCTATGCAGGATTACTTCCTCGAAGTCCAGGGTTTGAAGAAATATTTCGCCGCCGGGAAGCCGAGCCTGTTTCAACGCGTCGCGGAACAGGTCCATGCGGTGGACGGAGTGGACCTGCAGCTCAAGCGCGGCGAAGTAGTTGCCATGGTAGGTGAAAGTGGGTGCGGCAAGTCCACGCTGGCACTCACGTTGATGGGACTCGAAGAGCCGACCGCAGGTAAGATCACTTTTGAGTCCAGGGATATTACACACTCCAACGAGCACGACCGGAAGCTGATGCGTCAGAAGATCCAGATGGTCTTCCAGGACCCCTATGAATCCTTGAATCCAACGCAGACCATTGAACAAATTGTCGGTGAGCCATTGGATGTCCATGGCCTGGCTCACACAAAGGCGGAGCGCGAAGTGCGGGTTATCAAGGCGCTGGAGGATGCGGGGCTCAAGCCAGCTTCCACTTATCTGCCGCGGTATCCTCACCAACTCTCGGGCGGGCAGCGTCAACGTGTGGTCATCGCCGGCGCGCTCGTGCTCGAGCCGCACTTGCTGATCGCGGATGAACCGGTCTCGATGCTCGATGTTTCCATCCGCGCCGAGATTTTAAATCTCCTTGCCGACCTTCGTCAGACGCGCCAGATCTCGATCATTCTCATCACGCACGACCTCGGCACCTGCGGTTATTTTGCTGACCGCATCGCGGTCATGTATCTTGGCCGTATTGTGGAGATTGGCCCCACGCATGATGTCCTTACCAATCCGCAGCATCCGTATACGAAGGCCTTGCTTTCAGTGATTCCCGTTCCGAATCCGCGGCTGCGTCGTCAGCGGTTGATTCTTCAGGGCGAGACTCCCAATCCCATCCATTTGCCGAGCGGCTGCCGGTTTCACCCGCGCTGTCCGGTGGCGTTTGAGGAATGCAGAGTCGTTGACCCTGCTTATGTGGAGATTGGACGGGAACATCGAGCCGCGTGCCTTCTCTTGAGGAAGTAGGTCACGCTTGAAGCGTGACGTCCCCCCTAACATGGATATCACCAGCCTCCAGAATCCCAGAGTGAAATACATCGTAAAGCTGCGCGAGGACAAGCGTCAGCGTCAGCGCGATGGTTTGATGCTGGTCGAGGGCTTCGACGAGATCGCACTCGCGGTCTCCGCCGGGCACAAACCGCAAACGCTTCTGACCGCCCCGGAACTGACTCAGCGCCAAATGGACATTGCCGCCGCTGAGGCCCTCACCGTCAACCGCGCTGTGTTCGAGAAGATGTCCTACCGGGATAATCCCGACGGCTGGCTGGCGGTCTTTCCCATCCCAAATACTTCGCTGGAAGAGTTGAAATTGAGCCAAACTCCGCTGATCATTGTGGCCGAGTCTGTGGAGAAGCCGGGCAACCTTGGAGCCATTCTTCGCACCGCAGATGCTGCACACGTTGATGCGCTGCTCGTCTGTGATCCGCGTGTGGACCTGTGGAATCCCAACGTCGTACGTGCCAGCCGCGGTGCGGTCTTCGCCGTACCCACCGTCGAGGCGGAGAGCCAAGACGCGCTGGCCTTCCTTCGGTCAAAGAAGATGCGAGTGCTTGCGGCCACGCCTTCTGCTGATATGCTGTATACGTCGGTTGATCTGAGCCAGGCTATCGCGATAGCAGTCGGCACCGAAGATGAAGGGCTGACCGATTTCTGGATGTCCAATGCAGATTTGAAAGTAAAAATCCCAATGCTGGGCAAAGTCAATTCACTGAACGTTTCGATTGCAACCGCGTTGATCACCTATGAGGCCGTGAGGCAGAGACATGCAAGCGGTATGGCTTGAAGAAAACCACATCTCGCTCCGCGAGATTCCGGAGCCTGCAAAACCTCATGAAGCGTTGATACGGATTCGCAAAGCGGGGATTTGCAGCACGGACCTTGAACTGGTGAAAGGATATTATCCATACACGGGCGTACTGGGACATGAGTTTGTGGGCGAGATAGTGGACGCTCCTGAACCCGGCTGGATTGGCGGGCGCGTGGTAGGGGAAATCAATGCGACCTGCGGCAAATGCGAAGCCTGCCTGAATGGCCGCCCGACCCACTGCGAAAATCGGACTGTGCTGGGAATTGCGAACCGCGACGGCGTGTTTGCAGAGTACACCACATTGCCTCTGGCGAATTTGCATCGAGTGCCTGAGTCAGTCCCCGATGAAGCCGCGGTGTTTACCGAGCCGCTGGCAGCGGCCCTGGAGATTCAGACTCAAATCCAGATCAAGCCCACTGACAGAGTCCTGCTGATTGGTGCCGGCAGGTTGGGACAGTTGATCGCACAAACATTGGTTTTGACTGGTTGTGATCTGTATGTGGTCGCTCACCATGAGCACATCCGAAACATCCTGCAAGCCCGCGGAATCCGAGTAACGGCCGAAGATGAAATCCAGCCCCGAAAATGGGATATTGTCATCGAAGCAACCGGTTCGCCGGATGGATTCAACCTGGCGCAGCGGGCCATTCGTCCGCGCGGGACGCTGGTAATGAAATCTACCTACAAAGGTGAGATGAACATCAATTTCTCTTCCATCGTTGTGGATGAGATCACGATCATAGGTTCGCGCTGTGGTCCTTTTGAGCCTGCCCTGCGTCTGCTTGAAAAACGGGAAGTGGATCCTACAGTCTTAATTTCATCTGCGTTCAAACTCGATGATGCAATCCAGGCATTTGAGTATGCTGCTCAACCGGGTGTTCTGAAAGTACTATTGAACAATGATCAATAAAGCGTTATGGTGTTTCCAAATGGTGGTCGAGTAGCCCTGCGTGCAGGTAGCAGGGTATACACTTGCGTGCGGTGCAAGTGTACGGCGGACGAACACCGCCTGCTCGACCAACGGTACATCCTTGAAGCCAAATACTTTACTCGTATCAGGAGGTCTCGTATGCTTAGCGGTATCTCTCGTGTGTTGACTTATGCCTGTGCTGTCCTCTATGCAGTCCTGGGGGCTCTGTTGTTCCTCCTCCCTGAAAGTCTTGCACCGGTCTTTGCCTGGAAAGTGACGCCGTTCATGACAATGACGATCGGCGGATGGTGCCTGGGCAACGCCTGGCTGGCATGGATGTCTGCTCGCCGCTGGCAGTGGAGACTGGTTTACTCCGGCCTGCTCTATCTTTGGCTGTTTGGCTTGCTTGAACTGGCGGTCCTTTTTGTCTTTCGTGCGAAGATGAAGCTTGATCATCCGATTGCGTGGCTGTATGTCTGGACTCTGGCCGTCAATGGTCTGACCGCGGTCATGGGTATGGCGGACTGGCTGAGAATGCGGCCTGCCCTTGAACGATTCGGCCCGGAGACAACGTCCTGGCAGCGCGGCTTTGCGATTGCCTTTGTCATCTTCGTCGCGTTTCTCGGACTTTATGGCTTGATCGCCAGGATCGGCTGGCCGGGCACCAACGGTGGAATTTTCCCCGAGGAAATGTCTGCATTCACCCTGCGGAGCTTTGCGGCATTTTATTTCTCTCTCGCGGTCGCCGCCCTCCCCTTGACGCGTGAAAGAAATCTCGCTGTCCTGCTGAATCATAGCATTGTCAACTACGGGCTTGTGATCTTCATTACCGTGGCAGCTTTTGTCTACATCGGGCTGTTCGATTTTGCCCGGCGCCTCGGCGGGTTATTGTACTTCGCGGCATACCTGGCGGTTGCGATCCCGCTTCCCATTGCGTTTGCAAAATATGGGACCGGATTGCGAGACGAAGCGCACAGGCTGAATGCAAAGGCAGACTCCAGGGCGTAACTCCCCCAATGAATCCAGCGCGTCCGATTTGCGCTCTATTTGATAAAAGATAAAACGAACTGAATGAAGAGGATGATGAACGGTATCACAGCAATTCCGATGGCGATCAGGAATGGCCTCCTTGAATTCTGTGCGCCGCGATAACCCATGATCCCCAGGATGAGTGCGATGGGAGCTGTAATGCAGTATCCCAGCACAGTCCAGGTGTTCCATGCGCTGAAAGCCTCCGGCGTAATAGGGAGCTGTGACACAGCCAACGATGCACCCAGGAAAACTGCAGAGATGACTGCAATTGCAAGTGCCGTAGCGCCGAAGAATGAGCTTTTTGGCGGAGAAGCATGTTTGGGCATGGACGTATTATAAGCGGCGCCGAAGCTTAATGTTTTCTCATGTGCCCCTGGCACAAGGTAACTTTCTGGATTTTCGGGGTTGTAGCAGGTAGGTCAAAGGTGACAAGGAGCAACAAATTATGAGCGAAAATTCAATTTTCGAACAAATCACGTCGTTCTTCAAACGGCCAAATGTAAAGCAGGAGATCCTTCCCATTGGTGTAGGAGTGCCATTCGGTATCGAGCGAGTCTCCAATCCGGAGATCGGAATCGGCGGTGCGTATGGGACCTGGGGCAAAAGTTACGATAACGCAACATTACCTGAGTTGGTTGCACAGCGCATGGGTCAACCGCTGAGCGATTCCGATAAAATGAATCTGTCGGAACTGGGCTTTGTGAGCCGCCATCACATTCAGGGACTGACGTCCGCTGAGCATCTTGAACTGGAACTGGAAGTGGGCTCGCGGCTGCTGCGGGAAGCCATCGCGGCCAACGGCTGGACCCCGGGCGAGGTCCAGGCTGTCCTGATCGGGATGAGCGGTCCGATCTCGAATGATTACGTGGAGCAGATCTGCCGACGGGCGGACATTCCTCAGAGCGCGCTAAAGGTCAGCATTCACAAGGCCTGTGATGGATCGGTCGGCGGCTTGAATCTTGCGCTAAACCCTGGTCTGAAATATGAAGGCCAGAAGAACATCGCCGAAGAATTATACGGAAAGAAAGTCCTGATCGGCGGCATCGAGGGGCTGAGCCGCTTTACCAGCAATTCTCATGACAAGAATGCCTTACAGTTATTTGGGAACGGCGCCGGTGTGATCGGTGTGATCCCGGGCAAGACCATGAAATTCCTCGTTGGCAAGACTCACGAGGCCTTCGATGATGAAGGCGTACTGGCTGTCCACATGTATTATCCTCACTCGAAGCAGTCCCTGCTCGAGGTCAGTGCGGAGGATGCGACCCACATCCGCGTAGCCGGTTTGATGCATGAGCCCGAGGGCGATGCACCGATCGAAATGGCCGGCCCGATGGGCATGGTCAAGCTCTTCGTGCGGACGGGTGTCCAGGTGGTCTCGGATGTCTATCAGTCTTATCAAAACCTCATGGAAAAGATGGGCATGCCGGATAAATCCATCGCGGTGGCCATCGTCCATCATGCCAATTACAAGATCAACAAGCTAAAGGAAAAGCACCTGGCGAATCTGGGCATCAGCTTCCCCATGCCCTGGCTGCTGAGCGAGTTCGGCAACGTCAGTGCGGCTTCGAACATGATCGCCTTCCTGCGGGAACTTCCCAGGCTCAAACGCGGCGACCACATCCTTTTCGATGGCTTCGGCGCTGGAACCTATTACGATGTGCTGGCGGTGGCGTTGGGAGGATAGAAGCGGTCTGTCGTTGGGGATACTCGTGAGAGCGATACAAAACGAAGAGCCCTCCTGTGCGGTTTTGTCACAGGAGGGCTTTTCGTTTGACTTGGAACAGCGCCGAGTTTTTATGTTCCAGGGATGGACGCGGGTCCGGGCGGCGGGTCCACTGGCAGGATGAGTGCAGGAAGCGGCGGTTGAGAGAAATCAAGGTCGTTCAGCAAATCGCCAAGTAGGGGATCCTCTTCGCGGACAGCAGGGCGCGGATCGGGCCGGCCATCAGTCTTTGGGTCGATGCGTTGTCCGGCAAGAAAAATGTCCTCGATCAGCTTCAGATAGGCGTCAAAGCTCAGGGTTTGATGATCAATGAAGCCCTTTTTTGCATACGGGCTGATGAGGAGCGCTGGCACGCGCAAGCCGTAACCGTTCACATCCACCCTTGGAGGAGGCACATGATCGTAGAAGCCGCCCCAGTCATCCCATGCCAGAATGATGATAGTGCTTTCCCAGTATGAGCTCTGCATAATGGCGTTGACCAACCCGGTAACGTACGCCTGTCCGGCATGGATGGATGAAGGCGGGTGCTCACTGACCCCGTTTTCGGGAATGATCCAGGAGACGGATGGCAGTTGATTTTGCTTCAGGTCTGTGAGGAAGGCGGCGGTCTTGCGGATGTGATCGAGTTCGCCATTGTCATGAACCGTGGTGAAATTGGGCAGCGGATTCATGACGCCCGGAACATCCAGTTTCATCGGTTGTTGATCGCAAAACATCTGGTCGTTTGTACAATCCGGCTCGATTCCCTCGGACAGATAATAGCCCCAATTCACGTTGTATTCATGCATGAGATACGTCAGGTCAGTCCAGGCATAATCTTCCTTTCGACCTGTATTTGATAATCCTGCTGCTGGATTATCAATATTGTCGACGCAGCTCATGGGGTCATCGGGATTCGAACAGGTTGCAGACCAACCCGAGACCATGAAAAGATGCGCCGGCAGGCTCCACGATGCACTGGGTTCAAACATGCGGTCGTGCAAAACAAAGTTCTGTGCGTAGGCCCAGTAGTTCGGAATTTCGCGGGCATCGTGCCAGCCCATGGCATCCGGGCCGTGCTCGCCGGGCGTACAGCCCGGTGTGGAGGGATCAGAGCAATAATTCTTTTTTCCTTCCACAACAGATTCGATGAAGCCATCCATCTTTCCGCCGTGGATATCCCGAACCGCCGAGTCCACGCCGTGCGGACCGCCGTAGTTTATGTCGTTGGGGTCGTGGAAGGGCGGGATACACTGCCCGGTCACAGGATCGTATGCGCAAACGATTGGCACGCCGTTTTGCATCGGGATTCCATCTGCGCCAGGGTAGGTGCCAAAGTAATGATCGAAGGAGCGATTCTCCTGCATGATGATGACAATGTGTTTGACCTTCTCCCGGGCAAGTGCTACTTGCGGCGGAATTACGGTGGCATCGGACAGAGCTGTTGGAGTACCTTTCCCCGTACAGGCAGCGAGAGTCATGGTGAGGACCAGCAGGTTCAAGAAGTTTCCCGTCCCCTTTTTCATTGTGCCTCCTATTCACAAAGGTTCTCTCGACACACATTATATCCTTCACCAAAGGTTAAATCAGGTATAAACTATTCGTGTGCCCCATACGATCTTGCTTGTCGATGATGATGCTTTGATGCGGCGCAGCCTGGCCTTTCATCTTGAACAGGCCGGCTATGTGGTGCATACTGCTGCGAGTGCCGAAGACGGGCTCTCCTTCGTCCAGCATTCATCGCCGGATCTGGTTTTGCTCGATATTGCTCTGCCTGGCATGGATGGCCTCGATGCCCTGCGTGAGCTCAAGGCCCGGCACAACCTGCCGGTCATTTTTTTGACGGGTCGTCGCCGTGAACTGGACGAAGTCGTTGGCCTGGAGTTGGGGGCAGATGATTACATCACCAAGCCTTTCGATGTAGATGTAGTACTGGCACACATCAAGGCAGTGCTGCGGCGCATGGAAAGAGGCCCCTTGCCTGAGAAGCCAGCTCAACGCCTTATGGTCGGGGACCTGGAGATCGATCCCTCAGCCCATACTGTCTCGTGCGCCGGGCGCGCCCTCGACTTATCTCCGCGTGAATTTGACCTGCTGCTCATTCTGGCTGCGCAGCCAGAAAAAGTGGTTTCTACGGAAGAAATACTGGCGCAAGTCTGGGGCGCAGAATTTGTGGGGCAGCCCCAGGTCGTATACGTTCATATTCGCTGGCTGCGTCAAAAGCTTGAGGCCGACCCGGACCACCCACAGCGCATCCTCACGGTGCGAGGTGTAGGTTATAAGCTGGTTCCACAGCAGGCCGGGTAATATCATGATATTTCGTTCTCTGCGAAACCGCCTGATTTTCAGTCATATTTTGCCGGCGTTACTCATCATTCCCATTATGGGTGCCGCAATGGTTTATGTGTTGGAAACACGCCTCCTGCTTCCAGCCGTCTACAGCAATTTGGCAAAGGAGGCCAAGCTCATCGCCGAGATCACTCGTAATCAGCCCGTTTTCTGGCAGGACCGCGGAGCAGCTCAAGAGCTGGTGAATGGCGTCAGTCCATATCTAAATGGAAGGGTCTCATTGGTGACCATCGATGGACATCTGCTTGCCTCCAGCGACCTGGCTGCTGATGGGACGAACACGTCGTTGGTTGAATTACCGGATCTGAACGGCGTCCGGCAGGGCGATGTAGTTGAGCTGCAGAGCGGACCACTCGCTGAAGCAATCGCTCCAGTCTACGATCTGAGCGGTCAGCCCATTGGTGTTGTCCGCATGACGACCCGCGTGGTTACGGTTTCAGACGAAATCTATCAACTCCGCTACCTGCTCGGGCTGATCCTCTTGCTGGGCGTACTGGCAGGGATCGGCCTGGGATCCTATCTGGCGTTCGGGATCAACCGGTCCGTCCAGCGCGTGACGCGTTCGATCCAGGCACTGGCACAGGGCGACTGGCAGGCACACGTCGAGGAACAAGGTCCAGATGAGCTGCGCCTCCTGGCAGGGGCGGTAAATACACTGGTGGACAAATTGCACAGTCTCGAAAAGGCGCGGCGACAATTGCTGGCCAACCTGGTGCACGAGCTTGGGCGTCCCCTGGGTGCCATTCGTTCCGCCATTCAGGCATTGCTTCACGGCGCGGATAAGGATTCGCAGCTATCCAGTGATCTATTAACGGGTCTGGATGATGAGACCGTCCGCCTGCGTCACCTGCTCGATGATCTGGCAGGATTGCACGATCAGGTCCTGGGGAAACTCGAGTTGAATCGATCCGCGGTCCCACTGAATGACTGGCTGCTCGGTACCCTGTCGCCCTGGGAGGCGGCGGCCCGGCAGAAGGGACTGTCGTGGGTCGTGGATGCGCCATCGATTCTGCCGCGAGTACTGATGGATCCGGACCGCATGGCGCAGGCCGTTGGCAATATTCTCAGCAACGCCATCAAGTTCACCCCTGCGGGAGGACAGGTTTCCACGACCGTAAAATTCGAGGATCATGAATTATCGGTACAGGTGGCAGATAATGGAGCGGATATCCCGCCGGATGAACAGGAAAAGATCTTTCAGCCCTTTTACCGCGGGAGCCAGGGACGCCGCATCGTGGAAGGCATGGGATTGGGGTTGAGTATTGCCCGCGATATTGTCCTGGCACATGGGGGGGAAATCCACCTGGAAAGTGCGCCTCGAGCCGATACCCGCTTCACACTTCGCATTCCTGCAGAGGTTGTGCCCGAGGCGTAGATCATCTCCAAACCCTTAAGGTAACCATAAGGTTCGCTTATTCTCCTCATAAAGTCAAAAAGGGACACAGCGCGTATGATACGCGTTGTATCCTTCCAGGTTCGATCTGGATCATACGATTGCGAAAAGGAGAAAATTATGAACAAGCGAACTATTTCAGTCTCATTACTGGTTGTCCTTGCGATGCTCGCCCTCACAGCCTGTGGAACTTCAGCGCTGTTTGCAGGTCATCCCACAACCAATAATCAAAGCCTCGCTGCATCTGCTCCCGCGGTGGCAGCCCCAACGCAAGGGACGCTGCCTTCCGGGGCCGCAAATGACCTTCTCTCTGCCTATCAGGGGACACTGGAAAACACCTATGCCGCTGTCAGCCCGTCTGTGGTGAATATCCGTGTCGTGTCGAAAGTGACCTCTTCAAGTTCCGGTAACACACAGATACCCGGCTTTCCCTTCTTTAACCAGCCACAGGGACAGCAGCCTCAACAGCAGTTTCAAAGTGCGCTGGGTTCGGGCTTTGTGTGGGACCAGAAGGGCGACATCGTGACCAATAACCATGTGGTGAACGGCGCCGATAAGATCGAAGTGACTTTCAGCGACGGGACGATTGTCCCTGCCACCCTGGTTGGCGCTGATCCGGACAGCGACCTGGCAGTGATCAAGGTGGACGTTCAGGCCTCGCAGCTGCATCCGGTTCAGATGGCCGATTCGAGCTCTGTCAAAGTCGGGGAACTGGCGATTGCGATCGGGAATCCGTTTGGGCTTGAAGGCACCATGACCACCGGCATCATCAGTGGTGTTGGGCGCTCGCTTCCGGCAGACGAGACATCCGCTCAGTCCTACACGATCCCAGATATCATTCAGACCGATGCGCCCATCAACCCGGGCAACTCCGGTGGTGTTCTGATCGATACGCAGGGACAGGTGCTGGGCGTAACTTCTGCCATTGAGTCGCCTGTACAGGCCAATGCGGGCATCGGCTTCGCCATTCCTTCTGCAATTGTGAACAATGTTGTTCCAGCCTTGATCAAAGATGGCAAGTACGTTCATTCGTGGCTGGGCATCAGCGGCACTACTCTCGTCCCCGATCTGGCGAAAGCGATGAACCTTGATACAGGTCAACGGGGTGCCTTAGTTGAAGAGATCCTGCCCAACAGCCCTGCCGAGCAAGCCGGGTTGAAAGGCAGCAGCCAGCAGGTCACCATTGACGGGCAGACTGCCACCGTTGGCGGCGATGTGATCACGGCCATTGACAACCAGCCAGTTCTTCAAATGGATGACATCATTGCATACCTGGCTCGCAGCACCCGGGTGGATCAGAAGGTAACCCTGACGATCCTGCGGGATGGAAAGCAGCAAACCGTGGACGTAACACTGGCAGCCCGCCCTTCGGCAGATACCCGTAACAACGCGAATTCAAATTCGCCATCTGTCGCACAGGGCATCCACCTGGGAATTCTCGGAACAACCGTAGATGATTCGATCGCCAAAGAAATGAATCTTCCGAATGGGCAGCAGGGTGTGCTGGTGGAGCAGGTCCAACCCGGCAGTCTGGCCGAGAAAGGCGGCCTGCAGGGTGGGACGAAAACGGTCACCCTCAACGGGCAGCAGGTGATGGTGGGCGGCGATATTATCACGGCCATCGACGGACAGGGCATCACAAGTATTGATGAGTTGAAATCTGCCCTTGCCCGGTATCCAGCGGATCACGAATTTACCCTTACGATCCTGAGGAATGGCACGGAGAATCAAGTCACAATCCAGCCAGGCCAATAACGACCCGCTCATAGCAACTGCAAGAATTAATGAAGCACATGGACAGCCTTCGGGTTGTCCATGTGCCTGTTAAATAAGCCTGCTCAATACCCGCCCCCAGCCGCCCGCAAGGGCAGGTAAGCAATCTCCTCGGCCCTAATGTCATTGCGAGGGCGTTAGCCCGAAGCAATCTCCCTTTAAACGGAAGACTTTTCTCTACGGGTGTTCCCCGCGTAATGGGAGACTACTTCATCACACCGTCCTGCGCTCGGTGCAGGGGGAATGCTCGTGGCTGGAACTCAAACTTTCGCTCTCTGGACGTGAAACTCCTGGTCCACCTTCCATTTACGACGCAATTTTAGCAAACGCGCCAGTACAACTCCAGGATGACTGTGAGTCTGGCTCTCTTCCGATTCATATTTCAGGATCGCGTATTCTTCCACTCTCGACGCCACCATTTGCCCTGTGTCTGTCTCATGGACGAGGTGGGGCACTGGGTCTGTTTCTCGCTCGGCCCAGGAGAGAACTAGATATGCCATTTCACATTTTTGCGGAAACGGACAGCGCATCGCCGAAAATAAGTTGATCTCATTCCCCAGGGGATCGAGCGCCGTACCGGGCGAAACAATGATCGAGTTGGCAGGACCTTCAGTGATAGAGACTTCGAGTCCTGAGACAATCCCACTACCGTGGCAGTTCAAATTATGCAGTCTCATCCGTTCCCTGAAGTAGCTTTGCTCGGTCTGGAGGTCGGCTGCCGTCAAAACCTGACCGGCGAAATAGTTTACGCGCTTAAGATAAAGTGGGATTTCAATGTTTTTCTTGTTCATATGAGGACCTTGATGTTGGACATTCCCAGGGCCGTTACGCGGCTTGTTCTGCCTGGGCCTTTAGCGCCCGGTTCATTTCTTCAAAACCGCGCTGTGTATCAGTATCCAATCCCTTGGCGAATAGCGGCACAAGCAAGCCTGTGAAGATTTCACGCTGAACGAAACGAATGCGATTTGTTCCGAGTGGCTCGATGGTGAAGATATGTTCGCCGTCAAATAGTCCAGCGATCAGCAGACGACCTATCCAGCGCAACTCACGGTTCGGCTCGGCTTTGAGGACAGTTGGCCGGAAGGTCATGCCATTCGCCCCGGAAGGCTGGATGTTGACTTCCAACCGCTGCCCCACCTTGGCGTTTCCACTGGCTCGACGGATAAATGGGTTCCATTGTGGAAAATGCGCAAAATCGGTAAGAAGTTGCCACACTCGTTCAGCCGAAGCCTCAATTTCAATTTCGCTGCGAAGTTCCTTCATTATTCGTTCCTTCTGATCGACTCAAAAATCCAGGTAATAATCGCTCGTCAACTCAAGGAACTCTGGAGGTGAGGAAGGCCATTCCTTGATAAAAGGCTTTTCCATGAAGTATCCGGCATGGACGTGGCGACTGGCCCCCAGGACGCTCGCAATAAAATCCTCATCCATCTCGCGAAACACCATATACAGTTCATCCTTCACGGGATACCTGCAGATGCTCATTTCTATCTCGATCAAATGATCAATCGTTTTTGGCAATGTGTATCTTTTTACATCCAAAATATAAATATCACGGTATCTGCGTCCGATAACCTCAGGCAGATTCAATTGCAGATCGTGATCGTATGTATCGGCAACATCCAGCCATCTACGATTCTGATATGGATGATCGGATAATATGTTGAAGGGTATGCCTTTGCGATAGTAGGCCGTTGCATCATCACCCAGATCTTCCCGATACACAAACCAATAATCATCGTTCGTGAACACCAGAATGCCACACCTGAAATAGCGATAAAGCACCCTGCCAAAATAATTCTCTGAACAATCCACGGCTCCGAGCAGTATCTCCTCGGGGTTAAGCAGATAGTTGTTTTTGAACCTGTCGAATGCCTCCCGAAATTGCGGGCTTATATTGATGTAAGGTTTGAAATCATTGTTCATAGGGCGCCTCGGTCTGCATACTCATTTTATCGTGAACTGAAATCTGCGCGCAGGTCTACTGTACTCGGTAGGGCTCCAAGTTTCCCGAGCGCCAGGATTCCTGCTGCTCCCCGCCCGCAGATTATAGCTGCCCCACCACATTGACCTTCGGCATCATAGTTCACCCTTGAACGCCCCTCCCTGCGGTCGCAGCACGGATATTATGGGATATCGTCCCCTTGTGGGCTACCAGCCGCGCTTGGCGCAGGTCCCGCGATAGGGGGAAGCTATCGTGATGCGCCACGATGCGCGCTACCGAAGGGCAAGTCTTTCATTTACAGCCAACATTAACTTCACTGTTGCTTCTCCAGCGCATACATGATGGCAAGTATAACGCCTTCAATATTATTCATTACATCGCTATTCCAAAAGCGAATCACCTTGTAGCCTTGCGATTCAAGATACCTGGTTCGTTCTGTATCATATTCCTCATGCTCCACATGCTGACTGCCGTCCAGTTCAATGATCAGTTTAGATTTTGGCGAGCAGAAATCTGGAATGTAATTTCCAATAGCATGTTGTCTTCGAAAGTTGACTCCAAGTTGGTCGTTGCGAATCCGTGACCACAGTTTTCCTTCGGCAGGAGTGAGTTCCTTTCGTAATTCGATGGCATGGGTTCTGGTGGTTGGATTGCTTCTGGGCGGGCGCGGCATTCTTCCCCTCCTAGCCTCCCCAATTGCGACGGAGAGCACGTCGAAATTGGGGAGGGACCGTTGCTTTTGAAATCAAAATTCTAGAAACATGGTCTCGTTTCATCGTTAATCTCAATTATCAGTTCTCCCCCAAATTCCGTGCTTTTCGGCATTTGGGGGAGATGTCCGAAGGACAGAGGGGGCTACGTAGATTTCGTTACAAAGCGCGCGAAACCAGGCCTGTTCAGTTCTCATTCTGCCCGACGGCTTTCGCTCACATGCCCCGGCAGATCCCAGGCTTCCGCGAGAATCGTCTTCCCTTCAAGCCTGGGCATATATTCCCACCGATCACCATTTCCCCTGACCGCCTCTCCCTTTTCCACGACCTGGCCCTGCTCGTCCAAAATCGTGATCACCACCTTTGTGACCAGCACGTTATCACTGGCCTCGACCAAAATTCGCCCATCTCGCTTCTCGATGCAATGGATCACTGGCGGACGGAGCCAGTCCGAGAGCGCGACGTTGTAGGCGGTGAGACCTGTGCCTTTTGCCAGCCCGGAATAAATTGGCTTTTCCTTCGCGGCCCAGCGTGCATGGGCTGCTGCCCGCCGAAAGCGCTCCTGGTGGTCTTTCTGCCGCTTGCTGAACGTCCTGCCGCTGAAATCCGGGGCGCCGCTCACCCAGGTGGTCCCATCGGGCATCGAGCGGAATACCAGGTTACCGATCATGCCTTTCAATCCTTCCAGCAGTTGATTTGTCCTTACTTTGGCCATGTCTTCCTCCGATATTCCTATACGGAAGCTTCGCTCACGCGAGCAGAATCGTATAAGGTTTGTATAAGGTGGGTATATGGTTCCTATATCCTCGTCGGTTATTGATCAGTGTGCTGCTGCCTGCGAACCGTGAACATTCGCCAGACGGGATATTCCTGTATACCCCCGCGGGTTCGACGGCCAGTATAGCCGGATGCGCCGCAAAATTGCCTTACAGAACTTTTAGCTGGCCGGTCTTCTCCCGAATGTAAACCGATTGTAAGCTGTGACCGCAGGGTCTCATAGTAAAACAGACAATACAGACTTCGCAGCAAGGTGGTAAATCAACATGAATGAGACCTGGTTACGCTGGAAAGCACGGATTGGTTCACTCAAATCACTGGCAGTTATTATCCTCATTTTCGTGATCGCTCTGGGGTTGGCGACCTTCCAGAACTTCTGGCGGGCGCTGCAAAACCCACAGGGGACTCAGCCTGCGGGCATCAGTCAGCTTGTGACAAATCAGATCGGCAGGGACAGGTTCATCACCGTATCGGGCCTGGCAGCCTATCAATTGAGCTACCACGAAACGGAGAACGGCAGCCTGACCGCGCTGATCTACCCGCTGATTGACGAGCAGCGGAAGGACGTCATCTTTGTCCGCACCACGCGTACCGAGCTGATGGATGCTGAGGATGCCGAGGTCACTGTATCCGGCCTGACGCAGTCGGCTCCGTCCGATCTGCGCGACCTGATCCAAAAAGATATGGCCGATATCAACTCGGCTGGCTTTGCAACCACCGACTCACTTTACATCGAGCAGGGCCGCGAACCGGGGGACGTGTCTACGTACCTGCTTCAGGGCCTGGGGCTGGGTCTGGTTCTCCTGCTGTGTGTGAGCACATTCTTCTTTCCGGCAACGGTGTTTCACGTCCAGCCTTTGCAGCCGATCTCTGCGGGCCAGGAAGTACGCAGTGTGACGCGGGCAACGGGTCTCTTTCAGCAGTTGACAGCGATCGAGCCTACGCTGGAGTTCGGCAGGACCACGCGCAGATTTGAAAATGCGGCTGCAAATCTCTTCACGGTAGAACAAAGATGGATGGGAGTCTACATTCATTTCGTTTTCACCCGCCGCATGTATGGAGTCCAGGTCTCAAAGCAGGAATCGGACTGGGCCGTGATCGTCAAACCGATGCAGGTGGTTGCGCTGGAACCCGGCAAATTATATGGCTGGCGTGATCGCTGGGCCGTATCCTGCCGCTATCGGGATGCCAACGAGAAAGAGCAAACATTGCTCATCGCCTTCGAGACCTCGGCCGCGCAGGCAACTTATGTCAATTATCTGCGCAGCAAAGGCTACGCAGTCAGCACCGGCGAGTACCCGGTCACCAGCGTACAGTCCTGGGCATAGCCAAAAGCATCGATCACCTTTTATCTAAATCCACAAAACCGCATCATCCGATGCGGTTTTTCATTGATGGTGGAATCTCC
The DNA here is from genome assembly GCA_029782225.1 of Chloroflexota bacterium. GTDB lineage: Bacteria > Chloroflexota > Anaerolineae > Anaerolineales > Villigracilaceae > JAKOVF01. Next base: position 30,564 of record JAKOVF010000031.1, read on the forward strand.
TATCTCTTGATCTTCCATTCCAGGCCCCTGCGTGGATCGGGCGCCGAGGGCTTTTCAGGCTTCAACCCGGACACGATCCCTTCGATCTTCTTGACCGCGTCTTCATACTCGCTCGACCTCTTGATCAGGCTCATGATCACAAAGAACTGTAGCACGTTGGCCAATACCAGAGTGATTACGAGATAAGTATGATTGCTCATTCAACCCTCCTGGCATGAGACGCTAATTTAGCGCAGTACTGAATAACGCTGCGCGCAGTATGCTTGCAGTATTGGAATGGGGTCGACCGATGATCGGTCGATGGGGAAGGGAGGTGGGATTACTGGTCTTGGAGGAAAAGGGGGGTAATTGGTGTAGGAAAAACCAGTAACAGCCGGGTTTTCTGGTCATCATATTTCGATGTTATGGGCCCTCATCATCTATGATCTGCTGATCTGACTCAACCGCCGCTGCAATTATAGCACGCTTGTTCTAAGAAGGCAATCGGGATTCGAAAGAGACCGCGCGCCACGTGTTTTGCAGCGGGCAAACCAAAAGCGTCGACCGGGTCCCATTGGCCGACGCTTTCTCTAAATTCAAACTACAAGATCCATATCACTTCAGGGGAGTGCCTCAGCGATACCATCCCGGTAGGGGACACCCACGGCGCATCGGATCAGGGGCACGCTCCCAATGTATCTCCATGAGCAAGATGGGCGGGGACCGCCGCGGCCGCAACGCTCAACGTATGTCCGCCATTCTTATCCGGCTTGTGGCAGATCAGGACCTTTTCACCCTGTTGTTCCGGCGGCTCGGCCACACCATCATCTGTTACTACAACCGTGATCTGGACGATAACGATTTGGCCATCCGTGCTGCACAAGACAACCAGCACATCCTGGCCGGGAGTCCAGGTTGTTGCAGCCGCAGTTCCTTCATTGGTATTGTCAGTTCCGTTTGTGTTGTTATTTCCACTCTCGATATCCACATTCAGGGTCACTGTAGAGGGCCAGCCCAGGAATTGAACTTCACTTCCGCTTACGCTGACGATGGTTGCCAGCACGGTGACGCAGCCGGATGTCTCTGGAACATCACTCAATGGAGCGATACTGATGACCTCCCAGGTGCCATCCTCCGAGAGCAGGATTTCCACACGGACAAGCATTCCTACGGCGATATCCCCGGTGACGACTGTATCGCCGGTCACGTTCAGGGTAATCCCATTGACTATCCACGGATCCATGGAAGTCACCCTGCCGATCAAAATGATCGTGGGCTGGGCCTGTTCTCCAGCCCGCTGGATGGAATAGGCTACCCAGGTCCCATCGTCGAGGATGATGCCTCTCACCTTCACCAGGTCGCCAGCTTTGAGGCCCTCATCGATCACGGTTGTTTCGCGGGTTTGAAGGATTGTGCCCGCTACCTTCCATGGATCAAGACTTTCAAGGATACCCGTCATCTCAAAAGTGGATTGGACCGCCAGCGGCGCCCATTCGCCATTATGATCCTGCACTTCGACAGCGCTGCCCTCCAATCTCAGCGTGGAAGGATCCGGGGCAAGCGTTGGCTTCGGTCCGCTCACCATGCATGCCAGCATAGAAAACAGCACCCCCACAAAGCCCAGGATCATCGGCCAACGCACTGTGGATTTAGGATTTGTAATCATCTCATCCTCCGGACATAATTAGAGACTCAACCTGGTTTTAACATGATAGCACGCCCGGTCTTACTGGCTAGCATGACATTTGGGGGGATTGGATCTTTGTCCTGAGCGGAGCTGCCTGCACCTGGCGGTGTAGTCGAAGGGCAGCCTGAATCGATCTCTCATATACTTAGTTGTCTACTATTCCAGTGAGATTGCTTCGTCGCAACAAGCGCTCCTCGCAATGACGAGATCAAAACGACCAGCGGACTTTCACTGGTCGTCTCTTGTCTCTTCAAAGGCTTTCGACTTCCTGCCTTATTGGAAGTGACTGTCACCCTGGAAGGTGACAGTCACTTTGTTCTTAATCTGCGGCAATCACTTCATCCATCTCAGTGGGAATTGCATCTGCTTTCACTTCCTCCGCCACGCCATACTGCACTTCCATCTCGTGACGGAACTGCTGCGTGTACAGGCGGTAGTAATGCCCGCGCTGTCGCAGTAGCTCGGCGTGCGTGCCTTGTTCCTGGATCCGCCCATCTTCGATCACGATGATGCGGTTCGCACGGCGGATGGTGCTCAGGCGGTGTGCGATCACGAAGGACGTGCGTCCCTTCATCAGCGCTTCCATGCCTTTCTGGATCAATGCCTCGGTGAGCGTGTCCACGCTGGAGGTGGCTTCGTCCATGATGAACAGTTCCGGGCGGGCCAGCACGGCGCGCGCGAGACTGATGAGCTGCTTCTGACCCACAGACAGGAGATTCCCCCCTTCGCCCACGTTCTGGTCATAGCCTTTCTCCAGCATGACGATGAATTCATGCGCGCCGGCGATCTTCGCCGCTTCCTCGATGGCCTCGTTGGTCGCGTCCAACCGTCCATAGCGGATATTGTCGCGGACACTGCCTGAGAATAGATGCGGCGTCTGGAGCACGATCCCGATGCGGCTGTGGATGGACGCCAGCTTGTAGTCCGTGTAATCGCGGCCGTTGATGCGGATGCTGCCCTCGCACGGCTCGTAAAAGCGGCAGAGGAGATTCACAATGGTGCTTTTGCCGCCGCCTGTCGGTCCAACCAGAGCGATCATTTCGCCTGGATTCACCTTGAGAGTGAAGTCGGTCAGGACGGGCTTGCGGTCCTCATAGTAGAAGTCCACATGATCGAATTCGATCTCACCCAGCAGGGTGGTTGCTTCTACTGCATCGGGCCTGTCATGGACATCGGGCGGAGTATCCACCAGTTTGAAAATTCTTTCCGCTGAGGCAATGCTGTGCTGCATTTCTGCATAGACGCGGGCGAGGTCCTGTACCGGCCACATCATGAAGGTCAGGTATGAGACGAAGGCCTGAATGCCGCCGATGGTCATCAGCCCGAGCGTGATCTGATTGCCGCCGTAGCCGACGATGATGCCCAGCGCCACCGCCGCAATGATCTGCACAGTGGGGAGGAACAGCGCTGAAAGCCAGGCTGCGCGATAGGAAGCCTTGTACATGTTGGTTGTGAGAACCTGGAACTCACGCGTATTCTCATCCTCGCGGCCAAGCGCCTTGACCACGCGCACGCCCTGGATGTTCTCGTTGTATGCACCGGTGATCTTGCTGTTGGCGCGGCGTGAGGCACGGAACTCAACCAGGATCTTTTTGCGGAATTCCACGGCAATGACGATCATGACCGGGATGATCAGGAACACGATGAACGCCAGGCGCCAGTTGATGATCGCCATGAAGATGACGGAGGTGGTGATGTTCATAATCGCCCAGGTCGTATCGATCACGCCCCAGGTTAACAGGTCCGAGACACGGCCTGTATCCGAAGTGACGCGTGCCATCAGGCGGCCGACTGCATTCTGCGCGTAGTACGAGAGCGACAGGTCCTGCAGGTGGTTGAAGAGCAGCTTGCGCAGGTCATACTGAATGCGCTCGCCCAGCACACCAGCCAGATAGATGAACGTGAACACGAACGCCGATTGCGCCACCATGAACGTGCCGTAGATCTTCGCAAGGTGAATGATGCGTGCCGTGTCCTTTAACCGAATGCCCTGGTCGACGATCTGCTTGTTCAGATACGTGAAATACGCATCCAACACGGACGTGAGGGCGATCGTGATGAGAAAGCCCACCACCCATTTCCAATGCGGCTTGAGCAGGCCCATGATCCGATAAAACACAGGCGCAGTAAGTTGTGAAGTATGTTCTTCTTCTTCGAGTTCGATAAGTTCGTCAGACATAGTAAATCTCCATCATTCATCCTGTCATTGCGAGCCCGTTAGGGCGAAGCAATCTCATAGCTTGTGATCAAGATTGCTTCGTCGGGACCCCGAAAGAGCATCGGGGCGGGCGAGCACCCTCCTCGCAATGACGGTAATTGAGTGTTGGTCTCGATACGGGCTGGGGAGAGCATCCAGCCTACTCGATCAGCGGTTTCTTTTTGCAAATGTAGATCATTGCACTGCTTTCGTTGGTCAATGGACTCATGCTCGTGTCGCCGTACAGTTCCACGATCTCGAAACCGTTGTAGTGCAGTAAGGCTTCCATCTCTTGTGGGAAGGCATAACGCAAGGATAGAGGCACAACACGCAGGTTTTCCTGTCCATTGGCATCTGTCCAGCGCCGGTAAGCGGTCTCTGTCCTGATTTGCCGAATGGCATCGTACTTGTCAATGCCTGAGACGCGGATCTCAATGCCATCCCGGCGCTCAACGGTGAACCAGTCTTCCTCTACATCGGTGCTGACAAGACGGCTTGCATGAGGAAAGAATAGGCTGAGCATTAATCGTCCATCATCCTCAAGGTGCTCGCAGACCCTGGCGAGATAGGCTTCCTGATCTGCGCGCGTCAGCATGTGATGGAATACGCTGCCCGATTCAAAGATCAAGCGAAACTTGCGACCGAGTTGAAAGTTGCGAACATCTGCCACGACCCATTCGATAGGTAATCCTTCCGATTTTTGCCTGGCGCGTTCGATCATAGCGGGGACAACGTCAATGCCGACGATCTCAATTCCATTTTGTGCAAGCGGGATGGTCACACGGCCAGTGCCACAGCCGAGTTCAAGAACAGGTCCACCCAGCTTTTGGGCAAGAGCAAGGATAAAGGGCCCATCAGGCTCGAAATCCTGGTTTTCCAGATCATAGATCTCAGGGTCAGCGTATTCAGTGAGATTGTCCTGGTCGTTATTCATACTTCATCCTTCATACTTCAGAATTTCTTCCTCAAGTTCTTCATCAATCCTAGTCTGGATATCATAAATCCTGCGGTACATTCCATCGGCGTCACAGACCAATTCTTCATGCGTTCCCATTTGGATCACTTCGCCTTTATCCAGCACCAGGATCAAATCTGCGTTCATGACCGATTGAATGCGATGCGCGATGATGAAGGTTGTGCGGTTTTCCATCAATTCATCCAGAGCACCGCGTATTTCCGCTTCCGTTTCCGTGTCCACCGATGAAGTCGAGTCGTCGAGGATCAGGATGCGCGGGTTCTTGAGCAGGGTGCGTGCAATGGTCACACGCTGTTTCTGCCCGCCGGAAAGCGTCACACCTTTTTCGCCGACAATGGTTTTGTATCCATCCGGGAAACCGATGATCACATCATGGATCGCGGCGGCCTTCGCGGCCCGCTCCACTTCTTCGTCCGACACATTTCGGCCAACGCCGTAAGTGATGTTGTCGCGGATCGAGCGGCTGAACAGGAATGGTTCCTGCTCCACGATACCAATCTGCCTGCGCAGGTAAGCACGCGAGTATTCCTTCAATTCCACGCCGTCGAGCAGGATGCGTCCGCCGGTGTATTCGTGGAAGCGCGGCAGCAAGTTGACCAGCGAGGTCTTCCCTGAGCCCGTGGACCCTAGTAGCGCCACGGCTTGCCCGGGGCGAGCGTGGAACGAGACATTCTTAAGCACATCGCTCTCGCCATCGGAATACATGAACGAGACATTCTCAAAAACGAGATCGCCTCGGACCGGATCCTTCGACACGCTGAGGACGTCGCCTTCAGTCTGGCCTTTGCCATCGAAGAGAGGCTCGCGTGCCTGCTTGACGATGTCCATCAAGCGGCCGTAAGAGACCATACCCGTTGACGTCTGCACGATCGTCCGTCCCAGGTTGCGGATGGGGAAGATCAGCCAGACGACAAGACCAACATAAGCAAGGTAGGTTCCAACTGTGATCTCGCCGCGGATGACCATGAACGCGCTGAAGACGAACCCGAACAGCATCTGCCCACCCAGAACGATGTCGGAGAGCGGCCAGAAGAGTGAGTGCATCAGGAGCAGGAATTTGCCTTTGACATACTTCTTCCAGTTATCTTTCTCGAACTTGCCTTTCTCGTACTCCTGCCGTCCAAAAGCCTTGACCACGCGCACGCCGGTTAAGTTCTCCTGCAGCGTGGTCGAAAGCACCGCTTCCTGCGCCTGATAGTCTTCGTAGGCTTTGGTCACCTTCTTGAAGAACCAGATCGATACCAGCAGAATGAACGGGATGACCACGATCGAGACCAGGCCCAGCTTCACATTCAGGTTGAGGATGGCGATCAGGTTGATCACGAAGAGCAGGATGATGCGTCCCACGCCGATCGCCTGCTCCGAAAAGAAGCGGCGCAGTGCATCCACATCTGATGTAACGCGTTCGACCAGGTCACCGGTGGGAGTGGTGGCATGATAGGAGAAACTCAGCCGCTGAATGTGATCGAAGAGGAAGTCTCTCAAACGACGGGTAATTCCCTCGGCCGTGTAGGCAGCCAAACGTCCAGAAAGGAACGCAAACCCGCCTTCCACCGCCGCCAGGGAGACAAATCCAACTCCGATCCAGATGAAGGTCTGGGTGATCGTCCCAATGTACTGCTTCTGCGTCAGGACGTTATCTGCAAAGTAACGCAGCAGCAGGTAGGTGAGAGTCTTTGAGAGAGCCGAGATCGCCAATGCGAAGGTCGCGCCGACATAGGCAAGGCGATAATCGGACATCATCTGCCACAGACCCTTCAGACGATTCTTTTGCAGGGTCTTGCGGAAGTCAAATGTGAGAGCAGGCTCGTGAGGTAGTTGTAATGTAGTCATGTTCGGTTCTCCCCCTTCTCCCATTTCGGGAGAAGGGCAGGGGATGAGGGCGTTTCCCTCACCCCCGGCCCCTCTCCCAATTTTGGGAGAGGGGTGCCGAAGGCGGGGAGAGGGAAATAAAAAAGGCTGTGGCACGTGCGCCACAGCCTCGAAAGGACAAAGACAGTCTTGACCTATGTTCGGTCAACAGGCGCACTACGACAAGGAATCAACCCGGTGTTAGGGGTAGATCGTTCGGGGATAAACAAGCTGAACATCAAGTGCGCCTCCTTTCCTTAGGATTTGATTAATACCTGCCGAGTTTACACTGCCGAGGCAGAAAGTGTCAAGGCTTATAATGGATTTTGTCATTGCGAGCGCTCCTCAGCGAGCGAAGCAATCCCCTCATGCGATTGGAATACACATGATCCACACATGGCAGATCACATCAGAACAGACAAAGCCAGTCGAGCTATCCCGATATTCGTCCCTCGATGAAATTACGCGTCAACTGCCGGATGGCTTCTATTCAACTTTTCGCACGTTTGGGCACGGGACACGTGTCATCGGGCTGAGAGCTCATCTTCAAAGGCTGTATCACCCCGTGAAGTCACCGGCTGCAGATGAAAAGACCTTGCGGGAACAGCTTCGGCTTTTTCTGAAGGATTATCCAAGTGAAGCGAGAGTGCGGGTCATCATGACCAGGCAGGGCCAGCTTTATGCTGCTATTGAGCCGCTCAAGAGGCTGCCGCGTGAAATCTATGAATATGGTGTGCGAGTGGAAACCGTTGAAATGGCGAGGCAGAGTCCACGGTTGAAGTCAACG
>JAKOVF010000033.1 GCA_029782225.1 Chloroflexota bacterium
CGGAGGACGACTGTCTATTCACGAAACGCCGGGCGATGTACCGGGAGATTGATTTGAGGAGTCCGGAAGTGGTGGGAATGCTGTATTATCTGGCGATGTATCGGGCGGATAAACAGACACAAAAAAAGGGGAGTGCTGTGATATGACCATCGAAAAAGAAGGATATTTATACTGCCTTTACTGTGATATTTGCGGCGAAAAGGCAGACGAATCTTTTAAATAGGAGTGGTTGGATGCGTTCCATCATCACCTACTACGGTGGCAAGGGACATAGTTGGCGGCGGATCGTGCCTCATTTCCCGCCCCACCACACATACGTTGAACCGTTTGGTGGCGCGGCGAACGTACTGCTGAACAAGCCGCCGTCACCCGTAGAAGTGTACAACGACATCGACAGCAATCTTGTGACCATCTTCCGCGTCCTGCGCGATCATCCTGACGAGTTGCGCCGTGTCCTTGAGTTGACGCCGTATTCGCGTGAGGAGTATGTGCGTTGCCTCGGCCCGCTTGATGGTCTTGATGACGTGGAGAAGGCGCGGCGGTTGATTGTGCGTTATCGGCAGGTTTTCGGTGGTTTGGGCCAAATGGCAACGCCGGGGCGATGGCGCTATGATGTTACTACAAGTCGTCGCGGTATGGCAAGTGCGGTTTCGAAATGGCTTTCAACGATTGATGCTGTACTGCCTGCGGTGGTCGAGCGTTTCCGTCGGGTGCAGATTGAGAACCTTCCTTGGCAGGAAATCATCCGGCGCTACGATACACCAGAGACGCTGTTTTACTGCGATCCCCCATATATGTTTTCGACGCGCAATAGTCACGGCGAATACGCCTACGAAATGACGGTTGAGGAACACCAAGAGTTGGCCGAGGCACTAAATAGCGTTAAAGGTCACGTTGTTCTTTCAGGCTATGCTTCACCCGAGTACGACGAGTGGTATCGCGGCTGGAAACGCGTAGAGTTCGATGCAACCCTGTTCGCTCGATCAGATCGGCAAAGAAGCCGAGATAAACGCACCGAAGTCTTGTGGATTAAGCCTGCCGCATGATTGGCGGCTTTTTGTTGTGG
>JAKOVF010000324.1 GCA_029782225.1 Chloroflexota bacterium
TCCAGGCTTTCCTCCTCCTCCTCGTCCTCAAGCAGGTACTTTTCTTCGTACAGCTTCTTGAGCTCGACAAATTTCTTTGTGTCGAGCAGTTCAAGACGCTGCGCCTTGAGGATTTCCTGCAGGGCCTCGTCTGCGTCCACAACGTAAGCATAATCTCTCTCACCCTGCCAATCACTACCGATAATGATGACGTACCTGCCATCCTTTAGCTTGGTAATACCCTTATGTCTGCCAACTCCGCCGTTCTGCCAGTTCCTGCCATCCCAGTAGTCCAGGTTCTGGTTGTAACGCACCCTGGCAATAACGCCACCGTCAACTTCGTCGACTTCATACCGGCTTGCATATACGTTCACGCGGTACTGTTTTACATCTCTAGTCATATAACACAACTCCTTTCCGGCGTAGGTCGCCACCCTGTTAATATTTTGAGGGGTTGCCATGTCGGCAGCCCCTTATTCATTTAGCAATTCTGCGGCGGAGATTTTTCCTTGCAAATATTCGGTTACCTTTGTTTTGTCCCTAGAACTGTCAATATCTGCTACTAAGACCTGTTCTCCGTTTTCCGTAACCAAAAACCAGGCGCGGTAATCGTTTTTCCAGCTTCCGCCGCTGCGCTGCTCAATGATGTCGCCAACCCTTGCTTTATAGGTGCCGCTGACAGTAACCACTTTTTTGCCCCACTGTCTGTTTAGTTCATAAAAATCTCTCTGTAGCTTTCCATCCTGCCAATAAAGGCGAGCTACATACGGTATTCCTTTTCTAGGGTCATTAGTAGCTGAAAATTCAAATTCAAATTCCTTGGATTCATCACGTTTTTTCTCCGCCAACACCTTGCTAGCTTCCGCTATGAGTTCTTCGAGCTCCTGGATTGTCATTTCTTTCAAATTTATCATTTTTCTTACCTCCTGTTTTTTATCTGTCTTTTATCTGTTTTCATTATAACTTATGCTGTACCGAATGTCAATACTTTTGGTACAATATTTTTTTAAAAATAGGCACAAAAAAAGGGCCCCGGATTTCTCCGGGGCCTAAAATCTAATCCGCAATCTGGCGCCTAGCGGCGACGGCTCCTCTCTACCATCTCGCCGTGACCCTGACCCCTACACTCGCCTTGCCAGTCCAACCGAGGCTGGCGCCAGCAAATACCCTGACGTTGTCTCCGATCCGCCATTGTGCCTTCGCCCCGAGGCCCTCAGGAGTTAGACCATACTGGAGCGCCCCGAGCTGCTTGGACTGGATTATGAAGGGTTTGGGATCTTGGCCGCCTCCTGCTTCTGCTCGCCCAACTTCGCCTCGAGGAAGTCCTCCAACCACAACTGAACCGGCCCGAGTGCGGCAGTCAGGATGTCCATACTGCCCTCGGAGATGTGGTTGACAAAGTAGTTCTTGGCCTCAGTCATGGCCTGACGAGCTTCCGTCTCAGTGAGCTTGCCGTCAGCCGAGGCTGCCTTGAGCTTGTCCACCAGCACCTGATTAGTGGCATAGACGGCATCCTTGGCAACCTGCTCGGCCTCTCCCAGTGCCGCCCACAGAGCTTGCTGCATTATCTCGTTGTCGATCTTCTCGGTTTGCTTGCGCAGATAGGCCACCCCGTAGCCAATGAGGGCTACCAGTGCCGCCACTACCACAGGCATCAGCGCCTGCACAGCCTGTAGAGCAATGTCATTCCAAGTCATTTGATTCGCCTCCTGTACATGAAATAAGATTTCTTGACCTTACACCTGATAATCCTCTCCCGTTCTCATCATCCGTTCTAGCCGTCGCCCTCTCTCGCCAACCTGCCGATACCACTTGCTGCTGACCATTTCATCAGCTGCTCGCTCGTAGTCAGCCCGCTTCAACGCTTCGATCATCTGCTTGAACCCCATCAGCCCGGCCATGCCTAGGTTGAAACACATATCGATGAGCACTTTTCTCCTGACCGGTCCTAACGCTCGGAACCAGTCGAATCGTTCCAATTGCGCCGTGACCTCAGCGATGTCGTTGCGGAGGAGCATCATGGCCTCATCGTGCGATATGCCCTTGTCCTCCAGATTCCTGCCGACGCCGATCGTGAGCTTTCCGGCCGTGCAGCGGTAGGGCTTGAGGCGTAGCCCCTCGTGCAGGATCAACTGATCTTCGATGGAGTGCATCATTGCCACCTCCTACTTAGGAACGCGATCAGCCCGCCCCACACAACCTGGAGCGCACCCCCAATACCTTCGATGCGGCTCACTCGGTTCTCCACTCGGTTGATCCGATTATGCACCGCGTCGAAGTCATCGTGCGT
>JAKOVF010000038.1 GCA_029782225.1 Chloroflexota bacterium
GCTTCTGGCCTTTACTGCGATCGCTCAGAAGCAGGATACGCGCTCTGGTGTGGGTGCGGGCCGGAGCGTCGCCGGTGCGAATCAACTGCTCAAGTTCTCTTCGCTGTTCTGATGTGAGTTCAATGGACGTATGCTTACCCATGCCGCACAGCTTAGCGGCTTCATTTGAATATGCAAAATACGGCCTAACGAGGCACTAGCTATCACAGGAGGCGAATATGTCCTATCAGCGCCAGTCAGTCAGTGTCCAGGTGCCAGAATCGATCTTCAGGCGCCTTCAGCGCGTCGCTGAACATACGCACCGCTCTGTCGAAGATGTTCTGGCGACGAGTGTCGATGTCGCCCTGCCGGTTGATCCGAGTCTGCCTTCAGATTTGGCCGACGAGTTGGCATCGCTAACCATGTTTAGCGACGACGCGCTATGGGCCGCTGCGGAGTCCTCGCTTTCTCCCGCCCAACAGAGCCGCCTTGAACAACTGACGCAAGCAGGTGGGGAACGGAGACTGTCGGTTGCCGAAACCGCCGAGCTTCAACAACTGCTGGAACTGTACGACCGCTCCGTCTTGCGACGCGCCAAGGCACTTTCTATTCTCGCCTACCGGGGTTACGACCTAGCCGACCAGTCCACGCTTCCATAGGCCTTTCATGACGACCACCCGCATTCCCCTACATCTGCGCGAACTTGTGCGCCAGCGTGCAGGGAATCGCTGTGAGTACTGTCAGGCCTCAGAATGGCTGAGCGGACAGCTTTGCCACGTTGACCACGTTGTACCCCTGGCGGCAGGGGGAGCGACCGAAGCCGCCAACCTCTGCCTGGCCTGTGCAGCCTGCAATGGTAGCAAGCTCACCCGCACCGACGCCGCAGATCCACTCACTGGCGAACGCGTTGCGCTGTTTCACCCCCGCCAGCAGCAATGGTCCGATCATTTCGCCTGGAGCACTGATGGTACCACCATTGTGGGGCTGACAGCCTGTGGTCGGGCAACGGTGGAAGCGCTTCAGCTAAACCGCGCTCTGGCTGTGGCAGCGCGAACGCTCTGGGTCAGCATTGGTCGCCATCCGCCTGATCAGGCGTAAAGGCCGGCAGATCGGAGGTGCGTCGCATATCGGACCGACCGGTACATCTCAATTCAAGGGGAGATTCGACGATGAGCCTGGGAAGACTCCTTGCCAAAACTGGCTTCGTGCTATTCGTTTCGGCTACCACAGCCGCTTTGTATGGTTGCGCGGCGTCTTCGACACCTCGACAGGTTGCCGTGCAGCCAACTTCAGGGCAGAAGGCGCAAGCCGAGACGGCGGCGGCGACTCCCGCCACGGTCACTGCTGCTTTGACGCCTTCTGCCACGCCCTCATCGACCCCTTCAAGTACGCCAACCCTGCAACCAACAAGCACGGCAACCGATACTCCGAGACCGAGTGCAACTCCCAGGTCCAGCAGGACAACAACGCCAACGCCCACCGACACACCAACTCCCACAATTGCACCGATTCCCCACCTGCTAGCAATCTCGGTATTTCACGACTTGAACGGAAATGAAGCCAAAGACGCAGGAGAATCTCCAGTTTCTGCGGTAACAGTCAAAACTGCTGGATTGTCATGCACAACGAAAGCAGATGATCAGTGCGAGCTTTGACGTCTTCTCCCCGGTCAGTATCGATTGGTCATGGATTCATCTAAGTCCTCAATAGGGAGCTTAGGCTACGTATTCATGAATAGAGATGTGTCAGTATTGTTGGATGGAATGACTGTCAAATTGGATAGGAATACTACTGTCACAATTGCCCTGGGACAGGGGCCTTTGCCGCTTCCAGTTATCCAATCGCAGGGGTTTGGGGGACTAGTAAACGGTTTCATGACGGCAAGCGCTCCAAATCATGAGGGTCTTGACTTGTGGGTAGAAGGTCAAGGTGAACAGCCGATAGTGGCAAACATTGGTGGCATTGTGGAATCGGTAGATTCCGACTGCAATCATGTCACGATATTAGTCCGAAAGAGAGGAATGGAATTCAATGTGGGGCTCGGACATCTTACTAGAGTAGTAGTGAAAGCCGGACAGAAGATTACAAAAGGTGATGTGATTGGGTACGTTGACCCTAGTGCCTCGTTAAGTTTCTTTTTGCTCTTTTAGAATTGGATAGAGACGCTTAAGCTTGATGCGGGCATCGGCGGCGGTGAACTGCCACACGACCCTGGCGCAGGCATGATTGCGGCGAGCTTGCCAAGCGGCGACTTCGCTGATCAGGGTGTCCTTGTCTGGAATGCGCTGGTCCAGGCACTGAGCCGCAAGCACCGA
>JAKOVF010000058.1 GCA_029782225.1 Chloroflexota bacterium
GCTGCATCTCTCTGCCGAGGATGTCGCCGCCCTCGAAGCGCGCACGGAAGGCTGGATCGCCAGCCTGCAACTGGCCGCGATCTCGATGAAGGGACGTAAAGATGTGGCTGGTTTCATCAAAGCCTTCACCGGCAGCCATGTCTTTGTGGCAGAGTCCCTGATCGAGGAGGTCCTGGAACATCAGACGGAAGAGGTGAAAGCCTTTTTGATGCAGACCTCCGTCCTGGTGCGCCTGAATGCCGGTCTGTGTGAGGCTGTCACGCGGCGCTCGGACGCTCGGGAGGTCTTAAAAGGACTCTTCCAGGCGAACCTGATCCTACTGCCCATGGAAGACGAAGCCCGCTGGTTCCGTTATCACAAACTTTTCGCCGATCTGCTCAAGGCTCATCTGCGGCAAAGCCTGTCCGCGCAGGCGATTGCCGCGCTGCACCAGCGCGCCGCAGCCTGGTATGAGCAGACGGGCATGACCAATGAGGCCATGGATCACCTTCTGGCAGCCCCCGACTATGCTCAGGCCGTCAGACTCCTGGAAAGAATCGCCAAACCGATGATCCTGAAGGCTTATTTCAAAACGGTGGAAGACTGGCTGCGAGCGATCCCGGCGGAATACTGGAGCGGCAGCCCGCAGACCAATATGATATACGCCTGGATGTTTTTAATGCGGCGCAACTTCGCCCAGGCTGCCCCGCACATCGAGCGGCTGCAGGCGCTGTTTTCCCGACCCGAGGCAGGCGAGATCGGCGCTTCATTACAGGGTGAGTGGCTGGCTCTCCAATCCGTACTGCTGAACTCGCAGGGCAAACTTGCAGAGAGCCGTGACCTGGCGGAACAGGCCTTGAAATTGCTGCCGGAGGAAGAGGCCCAGGTCCGTACGATGACCTACATGGCCCTGGCCAACGCATACCGGGAAATGCTGGATTATGAGCGCTCTATCAAGGCCGCGCAGGGGATGATCCAGAACAGCCGTGCAGCAGGCGATCTTCCTTCTGAGATCTTTGGCCTTTCCTTCCTGGGCCTGGTCGTTCTTCAGGAGGGAAGGCTGCACTCCGCCTGTGAGTTCGCGTCGCAGGGCCTGCGGCTCGCGGAGCGCACCGGTTCATTCTCTCCGTTCAGCGCGACCCTGTACGGGGAGCTGGCCCAAGTCTATTATCACTGGCATCAACTGGAGCAGGCGCGCGGCGATTTCGAGCGGTCCGTACAGTTGAGCCTGCTGGGCGGCTTCAGCGATGCACAGATCTATCACAGTGTTTTCCTCTCGCGCTTGTTCCAGATGGAGGGTGACCTGCAGGCTTCCGTCCAGGAGATCGAGAAGGCGCTCGACCTGATGCAGACCGCCGCACCTGCCCTGGTGGCCGAAGAAGTGATCGCGCAGCAGATCAGCATCTTGCTTGCCCTCGATCGGCTGACCGAGGCCCAGGCGGCGATCAGGCCTTTTGGTTTTCGTTTCGACGATGGATTCTCCTATCCTGAGCTTCCCCCCGGGGCCAGCCTCTCACATCCACTGGGGCTGATCTACAACAGCGCCCTGCGCATCCTTTTGTACAGGGCACGGGCAAAGCGCCAGGAGAAAGCTTTGAGAGGCGGGATCGAACTCGCCGACCTTGTGATCGAGGGGTCACTCCACTGCAGGCACCTGCCCATCGCGCTGCAAACGCTCCTGCTGCGGGCTCAGTTGAGCCTGACCCTGGGAGAGGATCGAGCGGCGCTGAAGGATCTCACCAGGACGCTTGAACTCGCCGAACCGGAAGGATTCATCAGCACCTTTGTGGAGGAGGGACATCCGATTGTGGATGCACTGACCAGCCTGTTGAACCAGGGTCCACCCCCGAGCGTTCAACCAGGATATGTGCGGGAGATCCTCGCCGCCTTCCCCGCCTCGCAGGCGCCCAGGAAGGTAGTCCATGCGCAGACTGTCAGTCCGGTCGATGAGGCCCATGCCCTGATCGTGCCATTAACACCGCGCGAACTGGAAGTCCTGCAGCTCATCGCGAGCGGCGATTCGAATCAGGCCATTGCAGATAAGCTTGTCATCACGCTGAGCGCGGTCAAGAAGCATACGGGGAATATATTCAAAAAGCTGAACGTGGACAGCCGCACACAGGCGATCCTCCAGGCGCGGCAGCTTGGGTTGCTTTCCCCGGACGAATAACCCCGGCTTTCCTGCTTCTGCTTTCAAAGATAGGTGTACTTTAGTACACCTATCTTTTTTTCCACCATAAAGGAAAACGCCACCTTTGTACAGTGACGCGCTTCAGCCTCGAATGTATAGTGGGGTCAAGAAAAAAACAAGGAGAAAAAATGTCCACAGCAGCTATATCCCTTCAGAATAAAACCAGCGCTCAGAAAGCAGACCTCGGCTGGAGGAACATCTATCAGGCTGGCGGCCTGGCGGCTTTGCTGGCCATCCTGGTGGCACTGACAGACATCTTCCTCACCTTCCTGCCTGCCGGTGCTGAACCGCCCGGGACGCTCTCTTCGGTGGAGTGGTTCGAGCTGTTCCAGGACAACTGGTTCTTTGGGCTTCGAAATCTGGGCCTCCTGCCCAATATTTTGATCCTGATCGTTATGATCCCGCTGTTCCTGGCTCTCTATGGAGCTCACGAGCAGGTCAATAAGGCGTACGCAGCACTGGCGCTTATCCTGTTGACGATTGGTACGGCGGTCTATCTCTCGAATAACGCCGCCTTCCCGATGTGGGCCTTGAGCGCCAGATATGCCGCTGCCACCACAGACGCCCAGAGGACTCTGTTCGCTGCAGCAGGCGAGGCAATCCTGGCACGCGGGGAAGACTTTACGCCCGGCGCACTGACAGGCTTCCTGCTCTCGGAGACCGCGAGCTTCATCCTGTCTCTTGTAATGCTGCGCGGCGGGATCTTCAGCAAAGCCACGGCCTGTACAGGAATTCTTGCATGCCTGTGCCTCACCACATTTACAGTCTGGACCACATTCAGCTCGGCGTTCTTTGAGGCAGCGATGGTCCTGGCAATGATCGGCGGCCTCTCCAATATCGCATGGTACATCCTGACCGCTCGCCGGCTTTTCCAGTTGAGCCGCCAGGCCAGTTGAATCATCCGCAGATCAAAACTGATATTCAGAGGAAAAATGAATTCACAAACCACCCACAGACCAGAGACCCACGGCCTTCCCTCCCTCTATCGTCTCGGTGCTGTCTCTGCCATTGTTATGCTGGTCATCATCATCATCCAGTTCATCACCTTCGTCAGCGCGCCGCCGCCCTATGACGGCACAGCCCTCGATTGGTTCAACCTGTTCCAAAAGAACAAGCTCATCGGGCTGATCGATTTCGAATTCCTGATGGTCATCTACACCGTGATCTCCATTCCTCTCACCCTGGCAGTGTACTGGACCCTGAAGCATGTCAATCCAGCATTCACCATGCTGTATCTCATTCTGAGCGCCATCGGCGTCATGGCCTTCATTGCGGCCAGGCCGGCGGTCGAGATGCTCCATCTCAGTAATGGATATGCTCTCGCAGAATCAGAGGCTCAAAAAGCTCTGCTCCTGGCAGCCGGAGAAGCAAAGCTCGCCACCTTCAACGGCACGGCGTTCCACATTAGTTATGTACTGGGATCCTTGAGCGGCTTGATCATCTCGATCATCATGCTCAAGACGAATATCTTTAGCAAGGCGACCGCCTACGTGCGCATCGCCTCCAGCCTGTGCGACTTCGGGCTGTATATACCG
>JAKOVF010000091.1 GCA_029782225.1 Chloroflexota bacterium
GTGCGGCGGATCTTGCCTCCTGGGGAGTGATAGCCCATGCAAGGGGATCCGCTAACCATTGAGATCCTTCGCTTGCGAGACGAAGAGGGCCTCACATTCGATGAAATCGGACAGCGTGTCAACATGCATCCCGAAGCTTGTCGGGGTAGGTATCGCCGCGCCAAGAAACAGGCGAAGAGAACCTATGCCGACCGCAAAGAACCGCCTAGCAAAGAGGATCTTGAACGTTTCTACCAAGCTATTAAGGACGCCCAGACTGCCCTTGATCGCTTACAAACCCGACAAACCGAAGTAACGGTTCGGATTAACGAGGACCGTCCTTTTGCCGTTGCTTGGTGGGGCGACTGGCATATCGGGGCGGTAGGCGTCGATTACGAGACGTTTGACCGGCACCGCGAGATAATTGCCGAAGAGGACGGCCTCTACTGGATCGGCGCGGGCGATTACAAGGAGAACATCCTGAGCGACGGTCACAAGGGTGCGGGATATCACCAACTGATACAGCCCGGTATGCAAGACGAGCTTTTGCTGTACTGGATGGACGACCTTGGCCCGTCATGCTTAGCTCTAGTCGAAGGCAACCATGATGCCTGGGACCAGCGCGAATCAGACAAAAGTCTCGTCGAAGCCATGGCGACTCGGGCAGACGTGGCCTACCTGTGGTACGGCGGCGTCATTTGGATCGAGGTCGGTAACCAACGCTACAAATGGGTTGCCCGGCACAAGTACAAGTATGAATCCTCGCTAAACACGACCAACGCTCAGCGCAATCTCAACATACAGGCTGGCGGCGCTAATGTGGTAAGTCTCGCCCATAAGCATTATGTTGACTTTCATGCTAGACAGTCTGGTGGTCGGAAGACACTCTTCATTCGGTGCGGGACGTACAAGGTGTGGGACGACTATGGTCAGGCAATAGGTGGTTACAAGGGCGAGATCGGTGTGCCGATCGTCATCTTCTGGCCCGACCAACACAAGGTGCTCGGCTTCGACAACTTCGAAGACGGATTGGCGCACCTGCGAATGTTGCGCGGCGAGGAGGTGCGAATCGCGCTTTGACGGACAAGCAGAATCAAAAACAACCGGACCGAGAAACACGCGAACCTTGTCCTTTGTGCGGGACGCCACTCCAGCGCAGGGGGGCTTTTGCTAGGTGCCCACGTTGTCAGTACTGCGATGGCTGCGTGGAGTAACGGGAGGTGATAGAATGTTTGTTGTTGGCTTGATTTCGGGTTTCGTTATCGCCGTTCTGCTCTTGCAGGCTACAGTATCTGCTTCGCTACGGGACAAGATTCGTTGGTAACAAGGAGGAGCACCAGGTGGATGGACAGACCCCAATTCGACGACCGGAGACCTTTGAAGACGCGATTGACCATGTGTTGGCAGAGATGCGCGCTTTGATGATCTCCAAGAACCGGGACTATGGGCCAGGCAACATCGCGGCCTTTGGCGAGTTCGGTGTCGTCGTCCGAGCAAGCGACAAAGTGCATCGCCTTGCGAACCTGCTGCAGTCGGGCAAGCAACCGGAGCATGAGAAGATCGAAGATACCTGGCTCGATCTTGCCAATTACGGACTGATCGGCCTGCTCTGCCGTCGAGATTGGTGGGGGCTACCGATGGAAGATGAGATCAAGAAGGAGGAGTAGACCATGTGGGACGAGATTATCCTGACTATCGTTGATGTGCTGGTACCTGCAGTATTGGCGTTGCTCGGCGCTTTGCTTGCATACGCGGTGATTTACGTCAAACAGCGCACCGAGGCAATCAAGAATGAGAACGTGCGCAAGATGGTCAATGACGCATTGGATAGGGCTAGAGTGGACACCTACGAAGCGGTAGCTTACGTGGCTCAAACGTATGTAGACGATCTTAAAGCCGCTCGTGAAGACGGAAAGCTCACGCCCGAGGAGAAAGCGGAGGCTTTTGCACGGGCCAAGGCCGCTTTTAAGGCGCGCATGGGCGAAGCTGGCCTGCGCCAGTTGGCAGAGATCGTCGGCGACCTAGAAGAGTGGTTGCGGACGCAGATTGAAGCAGCGGTGTATGATCTGGGAAAAGCCTCATAAAGCGCACCGGTGTGGAATTGGATGCGGCAGCCTGGTATCGTGTAGGCGGCGACTGGATGTATGCTGCGTCCGCCGTGGCTTTGCAGGCTGAAAAGCGCGGCAAGGAAATCGAAGCCGGTGTGGAACGGATTCGGGAAGAACTGACTGAATCCATAACTAAAACGTCCGTTCGCGGTCTACAATTGCCTAACGGACGCGTGATCAGTCTGCGGAATAAGTTGGGCCCCCTTTGATGGGGGCCTTCCGCATGGGCCGTAGCGGGAAGCCGCTCACCGCCGCAGTATCTCGTCTAATGGCGGCACATAGCGAAACAGCTGAAGAAACTCTTCGTGTGTCCGCACATAGGGGCAAGTTCCGGCAACGACATAGCGGTAGCGTACCCGCTCGGCGTCCACCGCTTCAATCCTCACCGGCGCCCCAGTATGAACGCAAGACCACAACGAACCGACGTAGAGTTCCACGGGGGCGCTGACCCCGTTATTGGAGTACTGGGCCAAGCCCTCCACCTTGGCCTTGCTCGCCATGCCATTCCCTCCTTGCGGTTTATAGTGGTGCTATCATATTGTAGCTCCCATGGGTAGCGAGATCAGCCCTCCACGGGGAGGTCCTGACCCACCGGCTCGGACTCAGGTTCGCTGGGAGGGC
>JAKOVF010000340.1 GCA_029782225.1 Chloroflexota bacterium
GCTCCATTTTGCTGCTGTTCCCTGCAGCCATTCATGCGCCCGGTCCATGAGGGCTCCAGGGAGTGCAAGGTCTGTATATGTCCGCCGGAAAAGAATAGCAGCATAACCTGGCACCTCGACGTACTGCAAAGCTGCCATTAATAAGGCGCTCGATTTCCCACCTCCGGCACTGCCTCCAAATAGCACCTCTAAGTCCGGCATAAGTAAGAATTCTGCCTGCTTGGGGGTCGGGTCATGCGGTATCCAAGGGTTCTCCAGTATCGTCGCCCTCATCACTGCCGCGAAATACGCCTCGTCGTGCAAGCTGGCGGTAGACGTCTGCGTATTGCTCAACTCTGTGCGTAATATCGTACTCATACCTCTGCGTCACCTGCCCTTGCATCTCCTGCTTGCCTATCTCGGTTGGCTCGCCGCGGCTCAAGCGCTCCAGCCTTGTCGCAATATCAAGCCACCTTGCCATATCTGCCGGGCTTAACTCCGCCGGGTCAATCTCCTGCAATCGCTGCGCTACCCTTTGCTGAAACGCCATAGCCAGCTTTGCATGGCGCTCTGCCATCTCAAGGATGGCCTTCTCCTTTTCCTCGCGCTTTTTGCGTTCCAGATAATCGTCATATGCATTTGCACGTTCTACCCACTTATGTTTCACGGACCAGTTTTTTAGGCGGCTTAACGGTCCTCTTTTTGACCTCTTTTCGTAGACCTTTTCAATGCTCCTGTCAGGCCCCATATCCCTGTATATGCAAAAAGCAGCATATGCCTTGCTGCTTTCACACGGTTGCCGTTCCCAAATTTCAGCCATCAATTCTCACCGCCTGTTTCCATCAGCAAGCCCGAGGCTCTCCTTCAGTTTCGCTGCCATATTCCGCACCGTCTCCTGCGGAATGTGCCCCTCGACGTACCACGTCGGAAGCTTCTCTTCGAGAGAATACTCTCTCGTGTACGGTGTCAAGTCAAAGTTCCGCTGGAGCGCCGCAAGCTTCTGCCCCGCTTTCATCCGACCGAGTTTTTCGCTGAAGCAAATCTTCTCAATAATCTCATCCGTCTCTTCCGTCGCCCTCTCTACAAGGAGGCTCTGAAGAAGCGAAAACGGAGAC
>JAKOVF010000149.1 GCA_029782225.1 Chloroflexota bacterium
ATCTGCTGATTCTGGACACCGCGCACAAGACCATGTTTCCCGGCTGCCTTGAGATTGTGTGGGCCACGATACCGCCACGTGGAGTGAGTGATGATAGAGGCTACATCACCGCCGCCTAATACGCTGGTATCGGCCAGGGTTACAAAGTCGCCGGGCTGCAGGGCAGGATCGCCTATAAAATTACTGTTGAAAGGTACATAGACTGCCGTAGTTATCTGAGCCAGAAGATTGTCCAGCACAGCGTTAATCTGCGATTCTGACAGTCCAGTCATGAGCGGGTTTTCTTCCAGGACCATTGTCATCCCGTCAGTGCCCCGGGAATACTCAGCCTCTCCAACCTGCATACTGACTTTTGTTATCTGGATTGCGAAGTCTGAAACGTCGGAGTTGAACCGCTCGGCCTTGTTTATGGTCTTAACACTGGGCCTCGCCTTGATAGGAACGATTTCAAGCTCACCCGAACGGTTCATCCGGGCAAACGCACCCATAATCTGACACGCCCACATCAATAGGTCGCGGCAGGTTTTAATCTTGGATGCGTCTGGAGCCGCGAATAATAGGGTGGCATTGGCACAGGTGTCAATCTCAAAGACACTGGTGCCCAATGTAACTCCCGCCCTCTGGCAAGCATGCACAATAAAGTTTCTCGGACTACTTGATCCAGGGTCGCCAACCGGTATGTCAAACAATAACATACCGTCAAGAGCGGTGAGATTGACATTGTTTGCCTTGCGCTGTATCTCGGTCACATAGAAATACCCCAGCGGCACGTATTCCCAAATTGGCGGTTCATCCGGATCCGTTTCTACGTTTATACCAAAATTTAGCTCTATTCTGGCACCGTCCAGACTGTAGGGATCCTCAAGAGGCGTCCTCAAAGATAACCCCATTTCGGACGCATAGACGTTGCCAACCTCAATGTCCTCTCCGGCGACACACTGCTCTGTCACATACAGGCTGCCCTGAACAATATCTTCATCGGTGATGTTTATGATTGTGTCATCCTTGAGCGTGATAGTACCGGCAATTTTTACGTCCCGCACGTTTTGACCTATTGCCGTTTTATAAGCTGCACTTACCGGGTACATATCCAGTCCTCCTAATATTCAATCAGCGATGTCGTCAATTCCCAAAGGCTCTTGCTTTCGGCGTTCGCCTTGTAGAGTTTCAGTTCCCCCGACCGGTCGCCACAATACATATCGCATGTCTTGTAACTGTTAGTGGTAGGGTCGAAAAAGGTCACTTGGAACT
>JAKOVF010000151.1 GCA_029782225.1 Chloroflexota bacterium
CGGCACGAAGCTGAATTTTCGCGGTGAGTATTACAAAATTACTTTGATGTCGCCGTTTTTTCAGCCCTCACCCCTACCCCCCTCTCCCACTTTTGGGAGAGGGGTTGGGGGTGAGGGTTTAATTCCTATCTACATCGCTGGAGTGAATATCGGACTTGCGCGACTCGCGGGCGAATTGTGCGAGGGATTCCACGCGCACCCTTTCAATAGCCCACGTTATTTAAAGGGAGTTATATTGCCCGGGATTGAAGAAGGCGTAGAGAAGGCAAGAAGAGAGAGGAAAGATGTGACGGTTTCTGTCACGGCTTTCGTTGCAACCACGCCCGAAGAGGAAGCCTTCGCGCGGATGCAGATCGCGTTCTACGCCTCCACGCCCTCGTATCATCCCGTTATGGAATTACACGGCTGGGGAGAGACGGCGCAAAAGCTCTCCGGATTCGCGTCCAAAGGAGAGTGGGCCGAGATGCCGATGTTGGTCACGGATGAGATGCTTGGTGAATTTTGTTTGATCACCAAACAAGAAACCTTAGCCGCTGACTTGAAGAAGCGCTACGAAGGAATTGCGGATCGGTTGACAATCTATACTCCCTTTGTGCCCGGCGAGAAGGATGAGTGGTGGAGAGGGTTGGCGAGGGAGTTCAATTAATCCTGGTTCTGGCGAAATAGGGCCCTGCTTTATATCTCAATTTGAGATATAATTTCGACGTGCATATTATCACTCGCAAAACCCTTATCCAGTTTTGGGAAAAACACCCTGATAGCCGTCAAGCGCTAATGCGCTGGTTCAAAATCGCCAAAAAAACTGAATTTCAGAGCTTTGCGGAATTGCGAACAGTATTTCCGTCTGTGGATAAGGTCGACCACTGGATTATCTTCAATATCGGCGGAAACAAATATCGGTTGATTGTATCGATTCACTTTAACCGTGGAAAAGTCTACATCCGTCACGTCCTTACTCATGCGGAGTATGACAAAGGAGATTGGAAACATGACTCTCGCAAATGAACAGCTTCAAATTCACTGGGCCAATATTGCTCCATTACTGACTATTCGGAATGAACGAGAGTACAACGCGGCTGTCAAACGCCTGAATGAATTACTGGATGAAATCGGCGATAACGAAAAGCACCCTCTTTATGGCCTGCTTGATACGCTTGGTACGCTGGTTCAAGTCTATGAAGAGGAGCATTACCCTATTCCGGATGCCAGTGGCGTGGATGTTTTGCGCTTCCTCATGGACGAACATGAGCTAACCCAATCTGACTTGCCAGAGGTTGGCTCGCAGGGCGTGGTTTCAGAAATCCTGAACGGCAAACGCGAGCTGAATGTTCGTCAGATTCGCGCGCTGAGTGAGAGATTCAACGTTTCAACAGCCGTGTTTGTGTAAAGATACTTTTGTGCTGGGGGAAAGGGATAAGTGGTGGAGGGAATGGGTGAAGGAGTTTGGCTAGAAGCCTAAACTGCTGGGCTGAAGCAGGAGCCTGTGATGAGCTTGTCGAAGCATTAGTCCAACGGACCGACATAAATACAAAAATTGTGATTTTCCCTTTGAGCATTGCTTTTGGTATTTTGAGTCTCACTATAGGTAACCTATCTGGAAAAGAATTCGTTTCATGGGTAAGCGAACACAGAAAGTCAACTGGATAACATTATGAACTTTACCGACTACCAATCTAAAGCACGCGCTACGGCGAAATACCCTGTGATCACACATGGAGTGATCTATCCTGCTCTTGGTCTTGTCAATGAAGCAGGAGAAGTGGCGGGTAAGATAAAGAAGATTTTTCGCGATAAGGAAGGTGTAATCGGCGAGGTGGACAAGGATGCGCTCAAAGCAGAACTCGGCGACGTTTTATGGTATATTGCGCAGGTCGCAACCGAACTTGGTCTATCTCTCGATGACATTGCTGAATACAACATTGCAAAGCTACTGGATCGCCTGGAGCAGGGAAAAATTCAAGGTGATGGTGATAACCGCTGAAGATTGTAACGAAAGAGCAAGGTGTAGCCCCTGGGAAGCATTCCGACTACACTTGACATATGGAGAGTTTTACAATGAGATTGGACAAGTTCGCACAATCGTAAGAAAACTCTAACCTTTTTCCTACGTCGAGTCCCTTGGCTTTTTGGTAGAATACAAGTAGACAGTTCCTGTCTAATTTCAGGAGAAAATTATGGCTGGCATGGAACGATTTACACAGAGAGCAAGGCGTGTGCTTAGCCTAGCGCATCAAGAGGCAGAGCGCGCCCAGCAGAGCAATATTGGAACTGAACATCTTTTGCTTGGTTTGATGGATGAGGAAGGGGGAGTAGCAGGCAGAGTTCTCAGAGAACTTGGCATGTCGTCAGATCGTGTACGAGAAGTTATTCAAAGGGTGGCAAGCGGCACAGGCACCTTCGACCCGAATCGGATCGAGCTTGCCGCAGATACCCAGCAGGTTCTGGAATATGCCGTGGACGAGGCACGCCGCCTGGGCCACCACTATATTGGGACCGAGCATATCCTGCTCGGGCTTGTCCGCGTGGAAGGGACAGCGATGGAAGTTCTGCGCAGGCTGGGCGTGACCGCCGAGCAGATCCGCAGGCAGACCCGCCGTGTGCTGAACGAGTCCGCTTCTTCTTCCGCCCCGTCACCTGCTGGCCCCTCAGCGAGCAGGAGCGGCCCTGCGGGAGCCAA
This sequence comes from Chloroflexota bacterium, assembly GCA_029782225.1. Classification (GTDB taxonomy): domain Bacteria; phylum Chloroflexota; class Anaerolineae; order Anaerolineales; family Villigracilaceae; genus JAKOVF01. The sequence continues at coordinate 2,678 of JAKOVF010000151.1, forward strand.
CCCAAAAACCCCGCTCGTGGACCAACTCGCCTCCGACCTGACATCCAAGGCTGAGGAGAAGAAGCTTGACCCGGTGATCGGGCGTCAAATGGAGATCGAGCGCGTGATCCAGATCCTTGCGCGCCGCACAAAGAATAACCCTGCTCTCATCGGCGAACCCGGCGTGGGTAAAACTGCCATTGTGGAAGGGCTTGCCCAGCGCATCGTCGAAGGCGATGTCCCTGCGCCGCTGATGAACAAACGTGTGCTCCAGCTTGATGTCGGTTCCCTCGTGGCTGGCACGATGTATCGTGGTCAGTTCGAGGAAAGACTCAAACGCGTCATTGACGAGTTGAAGCAGTCCGGCGCGATCCTGTTCATCGATGAGGTTCACATGCTCGTCGGCGCCGGAGCCGCTGGTTCCTCCGTGGACGCGGCTAATATCCTCAAGCCTGCACTGTCCCGCGGCGAGCTACAGGTTATCGGCGCCACCACGCTGGACGAGTACCGCAAGCACATTGAATCGGATGCAGCGCTTGAGCGCCGCTTCCAACCCGTCCAGGTAGATGAGCCTTCCGAGGAAGAGACCATCGAAATCCTCAAAGGCATTCGCAGCGCATATGAGGAGCACCACCATCTTGTCATTTCAGACGATGCCCTCGAAGCGGCCGCCCACTTATCGTCAAGGTATGTGACCGAGCGCTTTTTGCCCGATAAAGCCATTGACCTGATCGATGAATCAGCCTCGCGCGTCCGCATGTACAAGAGTCCCGCCGCCAAACAGGCGAAGGATTTATTTGGGCAGCTTCGCACAGCCCGTCAGAACCGCGCGCTTGCCCAGGAAGAAGGCAACGCCGAAGACATCAAGGAATGGGAAGAGCGCGAAATGGACCTGAGCGAGCAGATCGAGCGCCTGCGCACAGGCTGGGACCGCGCCAGCAGCCCCGTCGTTTCGGCGGAGGACATCGCGGAAGTGGTCTCGATGTGGACCGGTGTGCCGCTCATGCAGTTGGCGGAGGCCGAGTCGCAGCGACTGCTCAAGATGGAAGATGAACTGCACAAGGCGATCATCGGCCAGGAAGATGCCATCATCGCGATCTCCCGCGCCGTTCGTCGCGCGCGTGCTGGTTTGAAAGACCCGAAGCGCCCAATCGGCTCGTTTATGTTCCTCGGCCCGACGGGTGTTGGCAAGACTGAATTGACCAAGGCATTGGCCAAGTTCATGTTTGGCAGCGAAGACGCTGCCATCCAGTTGGACATGTCAGAGTTCATGGAACGGCATACCGCCTCTCGTTTGGTGGGTGCACCTCCTGGATACATTGGCTATGAGGACGCGGGTCAGTTGACCGAAGCCCTGCGCCGCAGACCTTATTCGATTGTTGTTTTCGATGAAATCGAGAAGGCGCATCCCGAGGTCCACAACATGCTCCTCCAGATCATGGAAGAGGGTCACCTCTCCGATGCCAAAGGCCGCAAAGTAGACTTCCGCAATGCGATCATCGTCATGACGTCCAACATTGGCGCAGACATGATCAAGAAGCAGACCGGCCTCGGCTTCCAGTTGAAGCGTGATGAAGTGCTGGAGGAACGCCTCTCGTATGAGGACATGCGCAAGAAGTTGAACGAATCCCTCAAGCGCGCCTTCCGGCCCGAGTTCATCAACCGTGTGGACGCTGTGGTCATCTTCCGTTCGCTCAACAAGGATGACATCAAGCAGATCGTCTCGCTTGAGCTGGACAAGGTGGCTCAAAGGCTGGTCGAGCACAGCCTCACTCTGACGGCGACTGCGGATGCCCTTTCGCTCCTGGCAGATCAAGGCTTCGACGCCGAGTTTGGAGCCCGTCCGCTGCGCCGTGTCATTCAGCAGAAGGTCGAAGATCCACTATCGGATCGGGTGCTGGCCGGCGAATTCGTCGATGGCGATACGGTCACTGTAGAGGTGAATGCCGACGGCGACATCGAATTGACCCGGGCGCACGAGAAATTGCCCGAACCAACCGTATAAGAAACTCATTCCGCCAGCAGTTCTGCTGGCGGAAATTTTTTCTTCAGATACAATATTTACTTCAAACAGCGCAGCCATCCCAAAGCTGTGCTGTTTGCATTATCTAATGCTTCGTTATTTTATACAGCATCAGGCAGCTCATGCTCCAGGTTCCTAACGCGTGGATTGAGAGCCGTTGCCAGCGTCATCACGACGATGGATAATCCCATCAGGAAGATGAGTAGCGCAACGCCGCGTGCTGTTCCGCTACCCCAGGCCGGGCCAAATGTCGTAGCCAGAGCGCTTCCCTCTCTAAACAATGGCTTGAACACATGATCCGAAAGTGGACCGGCGGTCAGATATACGAGCGGAATCATTGAGGATGCAATCATGCGCTTGGTGGCAAAGACTCGTCCCTGGACCTCCGCCGGTACTTTGCTTTGCCAGATGGCCTGGTCACAGCCATTGACAATCGGAAATGGGAAGTAATAAGCGAATACGGCCAGCGCGATCAACAGGATGGGCTGGAACATGCCGATACACATGATTGCCGTGCCTGCCAGGAGCTTAAAGAGCAGCACCCCATAAATACGCCGTTTTGGGCCGCCCCAGGCACTCATCACCAGTGTGCCGGCGAGCATTCCAAGCCCTCCAGCTGAAAGCACGGTTCCCAAGACAGAAGGTGACGTAAAGTCGAGCAGCATGGGCGGCAGGACGGTATCGGTCATCAGGTTTGCGTAATTGCTCAGGGCGAAAAGGATCATGAGAGCCAGGAAGCCCGGTATTTCGGAAATATACTGCCATCCGTAAGCTGCCTCGCGCAGCAGGGAGCGTTTGGCAGACGCTGCTGAAGTCTTTGGTCTGGGGAAGCGGACGGCCAGCATGACTGAGACTGCGATGAAGAATGTCGCAAAATCGATCGCCATCACACCCGGGACGCCGATCCGGTCCATCAGCCAGCCGGCCAGGACAGGCGATAAAAGATAGCGGGAGGTGGTCTCGAATTGCAGGATTCCATTTGCGCGGCCCAGTTGCTCCTTGGGCACCAGCAAACTGACCGAGGCGAAATAGGCTGGAGTCTGAAAGCCACGCATGACGGAACTGACCATCAGCACTAAGTAGATATGCCAGATCTCCAACTGCCCAAAATAGATCAGGATGGCAAGGATGGCGGTACAGATCGCCGCGCCGGTATCCGAAAGGATCATCACCCAGCGTCGATCCCAGCGGTCCACCAGTGCGCCGGCCAGCGGTGCGATTGCCAGGGCCGGCAGCATGGCAACGAGAAGGATGAGCGCATACTGCGTAGTCGAATGCGTCTCCCGGTAGACCCACGCGCCCAACGCGAACCCGGTCAACGCCGAGCCGGTCACAGAAATGATTTGTCCTATCGCAACGGGGAGGAAAATGGACATTCCCCCACGAGTAGTAGTTGGCTGCATCGAAACTCCTCGGTTTCAGCAGATTTGTACTCACTCTCCTTGCGTAGATTATAACTCCGGCTGGCCTTCAGACGCGGCCCAACAGGCCGGTAACTGTAATACTTTCTTAATAAGATTTCCTCCTCTGAAGTTGTCTATCCAGCAGATAGAAAAGGAGACTTTATCATGAATACTCATCTTCAAACTGCAACGCTGGCAGGAGGTTGTTTCTGGTGTTTGGAAGCTGTTTTCGATGGAGTGAAAGGCGTAGATTCGGTTGAATCAGGTTATGCAGGCGGTATGACAGTAAATCCAAGCTACCGCGAGGTTTGCAGCGGCATGACCGGGCACGCGGAAGTGGTCCAGGTCAAGTTTGACCCGTCTGTCGTCTCTTACCGGGACCTGTTGAACGTTTTCTTTGCCATTCACGATCCCACCACGCTAAATCGCCAGGGTGCCGATGTGGGCACCCAGTATCGTTCGGCGATCTTCTACCACAATGACGAACAGAAGGTCACGGCGGAGACTTTGATCAAGGACTTGAACGGGCAGAAAATCTGGGACCGGCCAATAGTCACAGAAGTCGTACCTTTTGACAAATTCTATGTAGCTGAAGATTATCACCAGGAATATTTTGCCAACAACCCGTACCAGCCATATTGTATGGCGGTGGTGGCTCCGAAGGTATCCAAATTCCGCAAGCATTTCCTGGAGATGCTAAAGAAGGAATCTGCGTAATATCCTACAGGTGACAGTCACTGACTAAGTGGCTGTCACCTGGTTGATGGGATTGGGGGAATATTTGATATACTCAGTCCGCTTATGAACGAAAACAAGACTCCCGCCTACGTTATTCGCGACGTTCCGATCTATGGGGATGCCATCCTCGCGCCGATGGACGGCTATTCAGACTGGCCGTTCCGCTCCCTTTGCCGCGGACTTGGCTCGGCCATGAGCTATACGGAATTCGTGAAGGTGGAGAAGATTCTCAGCAAGTCGAAGCAGCCCGCCAAAAAGCTGTACTTCGAGGAAGCGGAACGCCCGGTCACGTTTCAGCTTTACGGAGACAATCCTGATACCATTCTGGAAGCTGCGCTTGTCGTGCAGGATTGGGGTCCGGATATTATTGACATTAACATGGGTTGCCCTGCCAAAAGCATATCTGACCGGGGTGCCGGCGTGGGCATGATGAAGTCGCCGCTGAAGATTGCACGGACTTTCAGGAAATTGACAGCAAAACTCAAAGTCCCGGTGACCGGCAAGATCCGCCTGGGCTGGGAGAAGAATCAGAATTACAGGCTCATCGCACGTATAGTGGAAGAATGCGGCGGTTCCCTGATCGCTCTCCATGGCCGCACGAAAGAGCAAAGCTATAGCGGCAATGCGAATTGGGATGCGATTGCTGAAGTCAAGTCCGCAGTTAGAATTCCCGTCATTGGAAATGGGGATGTGAGACGAGTGGAAGATATCGAGAAGCTGAAACGCTACACCGGTTGTGACGCGGTCATGATCGGCCGCGCGGCCATAGCGAATCCGTGGATTTTCTCAGGCTTGAACCGTGAGCACGTCCCATCTCAAATGGTTCACGAAACGATACGGGACCACCTGGAGCGGAGTGTCAAATTCTATGGTGAAGAAGATGGACAGCGACTCTTCCGCAAATACGCGGTGCAATATTTGCTGTTACAAACTCTCACGCGCGAGACGCGCAAGCGCATCCTCCAGAAGAATCCCACGGGTCAATTCTTGGCGATGCTGAATGAGGTCTATGCCTCGGTTTAGCGTCTTTTGGAAATAACCTTGTTCCATTGGGAGCCATAAAACCGTATAATGAATTTATAGACAAGGAGTCCCCATGATCACGAAATCCCTGCAAGATGCGATCAATGAACAGATCAACAAAGAGCTATATTCGTCTTATCTCTATCTCTCCATGGCCGCCTACTTCGAGGATAAGAACCTGCCCGGCTTTGCGAACTGGATGAGAAAGCAGGCGGACGAGGAGCGCGGACACGGAATGAAGTTCTACGACCACATGGTTGAGCGCGGGGGCAGGGTAATGCTCAAGGCCCTTGATGCGCCGAAGACCGATTGGAAGTCATCGCTGGAAGCCTTCGAGGAAGTGGCTGAACATGAAGCAAAAGTTACGGCTTCCATTAATGCCTTATACGAATTGGCCTTGAAGGAAAAGGACTATCCCGTGCAGGTCATGCTGCAATGGTTCATTACCGAACAGGTCGAGGAAGAGAAGAACGCGGCAGAAATCCTCGCCAACCTCAAACTGATCGAAGACCGCGGTACCGCCGTGCTCATGCTCGATCACCGGCTTGGTAAACGCACGGGTGAATAGCGTTCCAAGCAAAAGGCGGATTTATGAGAGATGAACAGAAAAGAGGAGCCCGGATTTCCCGGGCTCCTCTTTTGCTTGTGAAACGCTGCAGATGTTTACCAACTAATCCTCGAAGATCACATTGTCATATCCGAGCGATGTAAAGAAGCGGAACAGGTAGGACTCAGCGTTGGATTGTGCCTGTGTCAGAATACCATCTTCCAGTGCAGCCTTCAGGATTTCATCTTCAGCGGTTTGGCGAGCCAGCGTCTCCAGCGTAGGATCAGATTTGCGGAGGATACCGGTCTCCCGGTCATACACGTAAGACTTGTCATTATCGAGCGTAGAGACGAAGACCTCAGCGGGGGGCAGCCGCACGTAGAGTACATTGTTTTCAAGACGCAGGTCCGAGGGCTGGATCTTTTCCATATCAATTCCCGCGATGACGGTTCCATGTCCAACGAATAATACTTTGTCGCCAAACGCAAAACTGTAAACACCCTGCCCAACTTGCACCGTAACGACTTTTTCTACGCTATACTGAATTGTCTCCAGACGCGCCAGCGCGCGCACTTCGTTGATGTACGTCACCGGGTCCGGGATGATCGTTGGCGTGGGGTTCATCAACTGCGAGACTTGCGTTTGCAGCGCCTGGTTGGCTTGCTGCACGCCTGCAAAAGGCGCAGTAGCAGCCTGTGCACTCTCGCGCACGGTCTGTACGATAAAATAGACACCGGCCCCGAGAATGATCAGGATCAGGATGGATAGGATCACATTCAAACTATTCTTCATCGAACTTTCCTTTCATTGCCATTATAGCAATCTCATATAAAATATGTGTATACATTTCTGTAATATGAAAAAACTCTTAATTCTCTTTACTCTCGCTATCCTGGGATGTTCATTGCCCGTCCAGCTGGTAGCAGCGACGCCTACGCCGACTCTCACTCCCACAGCGACATCAACCCCTACGCAGACGCCTGCTCCCACGGCCCAACCTGGGTCTGAACAAAATCCATTGATCCTCGCCCTGGCTCCCTCGCCGCGCACATCACAGGATGTGACCAATGCCGGCAATGAACTGGCAGGGCAGTTGCAGCAGCTTACGGGCTACCACTTTGTGGTCGTCGCTCCCACCTCCGAAGTAGACCTTGTAGATGCATTCAGCAAAGGAAATGTGCATATCGCAGTCCTTTCACCGTTTGCGTATGTGCTGGCACGCCAGGATGCCCTTGTCACTGTGGCGCTGGCAAGTGTGCATAATAACCAGAAGCTGTATGGCGCGCAGTTCATCGCCAACCGCGACAGCGGGTTCAAGTCGTTTTTTGACGCGGCGAAGGGTGAAAATTCTGCTGAGGCGAAGGACGCGCTCATTCAGTTCAACGATAAGAAACCCTGCTGGAGCGATCCGGTTTCGCCGTCAGGGTATGTGGTGCCTCTCGCCGTGCTGAATCAGGCCAAAGTCCAGGTGCGCGACGGGGCATTCCTCGAGGGCCAATCGAGTGTTGTACGCGCGGTCTACGCCGCGGATATTTGTGATTTTGGCGCGACTTACATTGATGCACGCACTCTGCCCGCACTCGAGGTCAATTATCCAGATGTCATGGATAAAGTACGAGTTGTCTGGCAAATTCCGGCCGTCATTCCCTATGAAAATGTTTCTTTTGCCTCTTCCGTTCCACTGGAGGTCCGGCGCGTGCTCCTGCGGGCCTTTGTGGATCTGATGACCACAACTGAAGGAAAAACGAGAATGCAGACGATCTACGGGATCAATGCCCTTGAACCTGCAGAAGATGATCTGTATGTGCCATTCACAAAGCTCGTTGCGGCCTCTGGTTTGGATTTACGACAATTGTTACTTGGCCCATAGAACGTCTGTAACCGGGTATGTGATTTTTAAGGCAAGCCGCTTGTCTCAGACAAAAATTTGAGTTATTATCAAACCGCTGAAGGGGTGAAGGTTTGCCCCTTAAAAACCCTATTAATCTTGTAAGAGGAGAAGATATGAACAAACGCCTTTCGTTCCTTGTACTAGCAGTCCTGGTCGCAGTATCCATGACCTTGTCCGCCTGCGCTCCTGCTGCTACGCCAGTTCCCACTCAACCGCCTACACAGGTTCCTCCCACTGCCACTCAACCGCCCGTGCCAACCAATACAGCCGAGCCCACAGTTGGCTCCGCCGACCACCCGATCAAAGTGTTGTTTGTGCCGTCCGTCGATGCCAATATCATTACGACCGGTGGCCAGGTGATGGCTGATGCCCTGAACAAGGCAACGGGTCTGAACTACGAAGTAGTAGTCCCGACCTCCTACGCGGCCACCATCGAGGAAATGTGTGCATCCCCAACAGACACGATGGCCTTCATCCCGGCACTTGGCTATGCTATCGCCAGCCAGCAGTGCGGTGTTGACGTGGCCTTCAAGGCTGTCCGCTTTGGTTTCCCGGTTTACTGGGCGCAGTATATTGTCGCGCGCGACAGCAAGTACCAGACTCTTGCTGACCTGCAGGGCGCTAAATGGGGTTATGGAGATCAAGGCTCAACTTCCGGCTACATGGTCCCGACCGTTGAACTGGCAGCCGCTGGCGTCGCCCCGGGCGAGCAGGTCCAGACCGGTGGTCACAACCAGACGGTTACCGCCGTGTACAATGGCGAAGTTGACTTCGGCACAACCTTCTACAGCGTGCCTCTCACCCCTGAAGGCAAGCCGGTATTCAGTTATGACGATTACGTTGCAGGAAAAGTCACTCCCGATATGTATGAAGTTCCTGCGGACGTGATTCCGGATTGCGCCCCCGATACAGAAGGCAAGAAACTGCTCTGCGACGGATGGCAGATCCTCGATGCCCGTGCCAATATCCGCACCGAAGCACCGGATGTAGTACAGAAAGTCCGCATCCTTGCAGTTTCCCAGGCTGTTCCGAACGATACGCTGTCCTTTGGACCTGAGTTTCCGGCTGATGTCCGCGCTCAGATCGAAAAGGCGTTGACTGACTTCGCTCAGACTCCCGATTGGAAGACCTCCATCGGCAGCAACGATTTCTATGGCTGGACAGGCATTGCTCCTGCAACTGATGCAGAATATGATGTGGTGCGCAAGATGGTTCAGGCCACCGGTTACCAGATCAAACCATAATTCGACCCTTTTTCAGAAAGTATTTGGGGCAGGGAGTTCATCCCTGCCCCAAACTGTAATAATTTCTTTTTATCAGAGCTGGATATTAGGGGTATCATCACATTTTGGGTTCCTTATCAATAGACAATAGTGGCTGGTTTAAAATCCTTCTTTTCAGGACCTTTTCAATGCTTCAAATCAAGAACCTGACCAAAATCTACGAAGGCGGCGTGAGAGCACTCGATAACGTCAGTTTTGACGTGCCCGACGGCCAGTTTCTGGCAGTGATCGGCTTAAGCGGATCGGGGAAATCCACCTTGTTGCGTTGCATTAATCGTTTGATCGAACCTACTGATGGTCAGATCCTCTGGAACGGCGAGGATGTTACCAAGGCTTCGCCGGAGGAAATGCGCCGCATCCGTCGTAAGATTGGCATGGTCTTTCAACATTTCAACCTCGTTCATCGCTCCAAGGTGGTGACCAATGTGCTGGCCGGGCGGCTGGGATATGTCAACCCTGCCTGGAGTTTGTTGAACCGTTTTCCAAAAGAAGATATTCAAAAGGCCATTCGTCAGTTGGAACGCGTGGGGATCGCGGACAAGGCAAATCAACGGGCGGATGAATTAAGCGGCGGCCAGCAGCAGCGCGTGGGGATTGCCCGGGCGCTCATGCAGGACCCTGAGATGATCCTGGCCGATGAGCCGGTTGCCAGCCTGGACCCGGTCCTTGCACACAGCATTATGAAACATTTGGAAGACATCAACGATAAGGATGGTGTTACGGTGTTATGTAGCCTGCACTTCCTCGACCTCGTACACCGTTATGCTGATCGAGTCGTTGCTCTTAATGCGGGGAAACTGGTTTTCGAGGGCCTGCCAAAAGAAATTGATGATGAGAAATTCAAAGATATCTATGGCCGCGATGCCGAACGGGTTGGGTGAGATAAGCCATGAACCAGCAAAAGAACAATAACAAGAAGGCCTCCCCCTGGAAATCAGTGCAGCTTGGGCTGGCCATCCTGGCTGGCCTGGTCATCTATGCTTATGGGTTTCAGGTCACCAAAGTGGACCTGGAAGACTTGCGCAGCGAACGACGACAGGAAAGCCTGATACGCGTCATGCGCGCGCTTGCCAAGCCGGATATCATCGCGTATGACCAGAAAGAAGAGGTCATCAACGCTCCGGTATATGTTACCTGTCCCACAACTGGTGTTCATGCAACCGCGGAGCCTGATAAAACAGGAGCTTATGTTGTAGTCACTCCAATCTGTGCAAATCCAGGGGAGACTGTCCAGGTGGAAGGGTTCAATTTTGCCCCGAATACCAACGGTCCGTTGCGCTTCGTGCCGGGAAGTGATCCAGCCAACACGGTGGAGCTGGGGCGCGATAATGTCACTACAGATAGTTCGGGACATTTCGTCTTCACTTTTACACTTCCAAAACGACCGAGCGCGGATGTCCAGTATATTCGCGCGACCCTGCGGGAGAATGTCGGCGCGCCCCATCTGACGCGGACCGCCTATGATACCTGGGAGAAAATCATTGAGACGGTATTCCTGGCTCTCCTGGCGACCACCTTCGGTACATTCCTCGCGATCCCACTGAGTTTTATCGCGGCACGCAACCTGATGAAGCCGGTCAGGAGTCCATTATCCAGCATTGCACTTTCGCTTCTCGGCTGGCCGATTGGGATCGGTTTCGGTTACCTTGTGATCCGTTGGGTAGAGGGATTAAGCGCCCCCATCGCAGGTAATCTTCTCGTCAATGTAGTTTCGATCATTCTTGTGCCGATCCTTGCCTGGTTGGGTCTGCGTTGGGCTCTGCCCCAGGAGGAGATTTCGAAACCCGTTGCCTCGCTCCGCCTGGCCCGTATGGGTGTTCTGCTCCTGGTATTGCTGATCAGCTTCTTTGGCCTGTTTCAATTGGCGAGTTTTTCAAAGAACCTGGGTTCAATCGTAGCGAAAGGACAGGGACCTCTGGCATTCCTTGGCAACTTCTTCTTCCAATCGGGTGATATTGTCAGCCTGATCACTCCTGCAATAGGGGGCCTGGCGGCTGGAGGATTCCTGAGCAGTTTCCTGGGCCGGCTCGGTCAGCGTACGACGGAGAAATTGTCACCCGCCAGTTTGAAAATTTTCAACATCATCTTTTCCACGCTGGCAGGGATAGTTCTTTTCGGACTGATTGGCCAACTGGTCCAGTGGCTGTATCTCATCAATCATCCGGTTTACACGCTGTGGGGTCCTGTCGTGACCGGGGCCCTGCTCGGTCTTGCGTTGGCGGTCTTTACTCGCGCCAAGGATACGCTTCCAACAGGCCTGGTGATCTATTACATCACGCGCACTTTCCTGAACGGTTTGCGTTCCATCGAAGCCCTGGTGATGGCAATTGTGTTCGTCATCGCGGTGGGCATCGGTCCGTTTGCAGGTGTGATGGCGCTCGGCTTGCATACTATCGTGAGCCTGGCTAAGCTGTATTCGGAGCAGGTGGAAAGCATCATGGCGGGTCCGCTCGAGGCGATCACAGCCACAGGCGCGAACCGATTACAGACAATTGTGTATGCAGTGATCCCGCAGATCGTCCCACCTTATATTTCCTATACCATGTATCGTTGGGATATCAACGTCCGCATGTCTACCATCATCGGTTTTGTGGGCGGCGGCGGGATTGGTTTCCTGCTCCAACAAAACATCAATCTGCTTAACTACCGTGCCGCGAGCGCCCAGATGTTCGCGATCGCGATTGTCGTCGCCTCCATGGATTACATTTCTTCGGTCATGCGTGAAAAAGTAATTTAACAATCCGAAATCCAAAATGCAAAAGTGCTTCGGCTGTGGACAAATGCCGAAGCACTTTTGATTTGGAAGGGCGGTGTCACAGATGATTTACAACCGGAGCGAAATAAGTGATTACTAATATTTATCAATTTTATGACAAAAATCTTGTCGGACTCCCAACCTGCATGATAGAATGCCGATAAATCGGCCTCAAATAGGCTGATTTATCGATACCACCACTCAATCGAGGTTCCATGCTTCCCTCTTACCTGCTTTCCCTTCGCGAAGGTCTTGAAGCCGCCCTTGTCATTGGCATCGTTCTTGGTGCTCTCCGTAAAATCCGCCGCACTGACCTTGCTCCTGCGCTCTGGCTCGGGACGCTCGCTGCATTCATTGTCAGCATCCTGACCGCTGTTTTGCTTACTGCATTTGGTCTTGAGCTGAAAGATCCCGGCGAAGCGATCTTCGAGGGATTTACGATGCTGCTTGCGGCCGGCGTCCTGACCTGGATGATCTTCTGGATGAGTAAGCAGTCTCGCACGCTCAAGTCTGAACTCGAAGAGGGCGTGAACAGAGCCGCGGTTTCCACTGGCAAGCGTGCCCTATTCTGGCTGGCTTTTGTCGCGGTGGTACGCGAAGGCATCGAGCTGGCGTTGTTCCTGACGGCTGCTTTTTTTGTCGGCAGTCAAAGCCAGGTGACGGCGAACACTGTACAAAACCTCGCAGGGACAATTCTCGGTCTTGGAACAGCCTTTCTCCTGGGTTGGACACTATTTGCCACCGCCATCCGCCTTGACCTGCGCCGTTTCTTCCAGGTGACCGGCATTCTGCTGATCCTCTTCGCGGCAGGATTGATCTCTTATGGTGTGCACGAATTCAATGATGCTGGCTGGATTCCCGCCGTCATCGGCCATGTATGGGACATCAATTCCATTGTGAGCGAAACCTCATTGTTGGGTCAATTGTTGAAGACTTTGTTTGGCTACAACGCCAATCCGTCGTTAACCGAAGTCATTGCTTATCTGGCTTACTTTGTAAGTGTGCTGACGGTGCTGCAGCTTGGCAATCGCAAAGTGAAATCATCTGTGGCGCATTCACAGGCGTAAACAGCTCTTTATAAAACGGGAACAGGCCTCCGGTCGAGAATGACGCGAGGCCTGTTTTTCGTTATACTAGGGCCGCTGAAGGAGTCAATATGAGTGAGTTGCCCATTCCAGATTTTTTTGACAAGCATAAAGTCGGCGAGATTTACCGGGTACCGTATGAGGAACGCGCCAGACAGGCGGCAGACTGGACGCGTCAACACGGACTTGAGGCTGCCTCCGTTTCGCCGCAGCTTGCAGGCGGGGCCTCGACGGTTAAGACCTGGCTGTTGCTGGTTGACGTGCAAAACACCTTCTGCCTTCCCGGCTTTGAGTTATATGTTGGGGGCCGCAGTGGGCGCGGCGCAGTGGATGACAATGTACGGCTGTGTGAATTTATCTATCGCAATCTTGGGAACATCACGCACATCTCAGCCACCATGGATACACACCGTGCCCATCAGATTTTTCACGCGGTTTTCTTTATCGATAAGAATGGGAATCATCCCGCTCCTTATACTGATATTCATTTACAGGAGTTGCGGGACGGAGTCTGGCAGTTCAACCCGGCGCTTGCCGCAGAATTTGATATTGCGCCGGAGTACGGGCAGCAAATGGTCTTGCATTACGCGGAGGAATTGCAGCGCTCCGGAAAGTACGCGCTGACCATCTGGCCCTACCATGCCATGATCGGAGGCATTGGTCATGCGCTGGTCTCAGCCGTGGAGGAAGCCATCTTCTTCCATTCCATGGCCCGGCAGACGCAGGCTGAGTTCGAGATCAAGGGCGAACAACCCTTCACGGAGAATTATTCCGTTGTTGGCCCTGAGGTGCTAACCGGCCCCATGGGCGAGACGCTTGGCGCGCGCAACCCGAAATTCATTCAGGCATTGCAGGATGCTGACCGGGTCTTCATTGCAGGGCAGGCCAAGAGTCACTGTGTGGAGTGGACGGTTTCTGATTTGCTTGAAGACATTCAAATGACCGATCCTGAGCTTGCGAAGAAGGTCTATCTGCTTGAAGACTGCACTTCGCCGGTTGTCGTCCCCGGTGTGGTGGATCACACAGATGCGGCGGACGCGGCATTTGGAAGATTCGCACAGGCCGGGATGAAGATTGTAAAATCTACTGACATCCTGAAATAATGCATAATCTGTGATGCGTAATTTTCAGATCACGAACTACGCATGACGGAATGAGGAATTATGTCCCTATTTGATGGCAAACGTCTGACCAACGAAACGTTCAAGCTCGATATCGAACGAATGCGCCGCGGCTGGTATTCAGATAAATATTTCGAGAATATCAACCGCATGTTGACCGCGCTCTCTGCAGAAGGGGCCACCTATTCAGGAACGCACCACAACCTCCCGCAGAACGTTTCGCCGGAGCAAATTGCAGTGGGCGATATAGAAGTCGAAATGCAATGGTTCACCCGCCGCGTAGGCAAGACCATCATAGTCGGCGTGGATAAATCCCTTGAGATGCTCAGATACTGCACCGGCTATTTTGAAGGGAATAACTTCGTCGATACGTTCGATCAACTCCAAGTTTGGGCCGTTCAGGATGGCGCGACAGTTGAATCGGATGGAAATCCAATGGAGGTCCGTCCTGTCATCAAGGTGCACGGACGTTATCGTGATTTTGCGCTGCTTGAAACCCCCACCCTCGGAATTCTGACCCGCGCCAGTCGTGTGGCAACCAATGTTTATGAGACCCTGGACGCGGCGCGCGGCAAGCCTGTCCTTTTCTTCCCGGCCCGCTTCGATCTGCACGAGGTACAGGCTGCGGATGGATATGCCTACAACATCGCTGTCCAGCGTTTCAACGTGGATTTTTCGCGCACGGTCGGCCCCTTCATTTCCACGGACGCCCAGGGTGACTGGTGGGGCGGCGCGGGCGGCGGGACCATTGCACACGCCGCGATCGCGTCGTTCCTCGGCGACACAGCTGAAGCAATGATGGCTTTTTCGCGCGTCCTGCCCGCACCGATTCCCCGCATCGCGCTGGTAGACTTCAACAACGATTCGGTGCGCGATTCGCTGTATGTGCTGGATGCGATGTTTGCAAAATACCGCGAGTGTGTGGATGCGGGCGATGAAACGGAAGCGGCGAAGTACAAGCTTTACGGTGTGCGGCTGGATACAAGCGGGAGCCTGCGCGACATCTCCGTGCAGCCGCTGGGCGAACCAGCGCTTGACCTGGGCGTTACGCCGCGGCTTGTCTTCAATGTCCGTCAGGCGCTGGATCATGCGTCAGAACGCTGGCGCCTGCCAGGGTCCTGGAAAGAGGCGGCGCGTGAGTATTGTCGCAGCGTGAAGATCGTTGTTTCAGGGGGCTTTAATCCGGATAAGATCCGCAAATTCGAAAAGCTGGGAGTCCCTGTGGATATTTACGCGGTCGGGTCGTATCTATTCAATAACAATGGCATGACCGTTACGGACTTTACTGCGGATGTGGTGCGCGTGAAAGTCCATGGCGAATGGATTGACATGGCGAAAGTGGGACGACTGCCGCGCGATAATGAAGAGCTGGAGAGGGTATGGTGACTGGACGATGGAGCACTGACAACAGACCACGCGCGGTCTACGATCTGTCGTCTGTGGTCAGCCTCAGTATTTCGGGAATTACTTCGAGCATCTCGTCTCTTACCTGACGAAAAACCTGTTTGCGCTCCTCGTCAGTTCCCTCGGCCTTGGCAGGGTCCACAAAACTGCGATGGAGGCGTTTTCCCGCTTTGCCCGGCCAGACGGGGCATTCTTCCGCAGCCGAATCACAGACGGTGACAACCAGATCAAAATCCCTGGTGGGAAGGTCATTGATGTGTTTGGACGCGCCCGAATGTGTGATACCAATTTTAGCAAGCGCTTCGATTGCAAGAGGATGAACGTACCCGGTGGGCTTTGTGCCAGCTGAAAACGCCCGCCAATCTTTGTGGCGGGCGTTGACAATGGCTTCAGCCATTTGTGACCGGCAGGAATTGCCGGTGCACAGGAACAATACAGTCTTAGCCATTACGATTGGTTTTTCCAAAACTCATCACTGGTGGATTTGATCTCAGCCATCTCACCAGTCGCGATGAAGACCGTGCGCTCACAGATGTTTGTGACGCGATCGGCCACGCGCTCAAGATTGTGTGCTACCCATAAAAGCCAGTTGGCACGTTCGATGGTTTTGGGATCGGCGATTACGAAAGTCATGAGTTCACGGTAGATCTGGTTATAGAGCGCATCGACTTCGTCATCTTCCATAGGGATTTTGCGCGCGACGTCGATGTCTTCGTTGACGAAGGCAGTCAGGGCGCGGTGGAGCATATCAGCATCTTTCTGCGCCATGCGAGGAATATCGATCAGAGGTTTGAGCAGCGGCTCATCACCCATACGAATGTTGATGTTGGCAATGCCCTTGGCATAATCTCCCATGCGTTCCAATTCGGAGATAATCTCCATACAGGAAGCCAGCAGGCGCAGGTCGTGGGCCATTGGCTGCTGGGTGGCGATCAGGATCATCAACTGGTTTTCGATCTCGAAGCGTTTCTTGTTGATCTCAAGGTCGGATTCCAGAATCAATTCCGAACCTCGAATATCACGTTTTTTCAGGGTTTCCACAGAACTAATAATGGCCTGCTCAACCATGCTTCCCAGCATGAGCACATCATCTTTTACTTGCTGTATCTCGGTTTCAAATGTTTTGCGAAGCATAAGGACCTCGTAGTACATGTGTCATTCTGAGCGGAGCGAAGAATCTCCGCCTGGTAAATGAGACTCTTCGGTCGCGCCGAACGCTCCCTCAGAGTGACATGAATTATATACCTGAATATTATCCAAACCGCCCCGTGACATAGTCCTCCGTCCGCTTGTCCCTGGGATTGGTGAAGATTCGATTGGTCTCATCGAAATCAATCACTGTGCCTGAGCGGCTTTCCGCATTGGTCAGCATCATCATCGCTGTATAGTCAGAAACGCGTGCGGCCTGCTGCATATTGTGGGTCACGATGACAATCGTATAGTTCTTCTTTATCTCGTGCATTAATTCCTCGATTTTGAGTGTTGCAATCGGGTCGAGGGCCGACGCGGGTTCATCCATCAGAATCACCTCGGGTTCGACGGCCAAAGCGCGCGCAATGCACAACCGTTGTTGCTGCCCGCCGGAAAGCGCCAGCCCGGATTGTTCCAGCTTGTCCTTCACCTCATCCCACAAAGCAGCTTGTTGGAGGGAGCGCTCGACAATCTGGTTTAGATCAGCCTTGCGGCGGATGCCATACAAACGCGGACCATAGGCCACATTATCATAAATGGATTTTGGGAATGGGTTTGGACGCTGGAAGACCATGCCCACTCGTCGCCGAATGTCAACCACATCCACACCAGGCGCGTACAATGGCTGATGATCCAGATAGACCTGTCCCTCCGCGTTAGAACCACTCACAAGGTCGTTCATGCGGTTCAGCGCCCGTAATAAGGTGGACTTGCCACAGCCTGACGGACCGATAATGGCCGTGATCTGCTGGGAACGGATCGCCAGGTTGACATCGGCGATTGCCCGAAAATCTCGATAAAATACCGATAGATTTTCAATTTTCATTTTTCTTTCTTCTGCGGCTTGTTTACTGCTTTCAGCTGCCCGGGGGGAAACTGTGGTTTGAATTTCAAGATGATTTTGCATCAGAACTCTCCTCTACTACCTAACTGCGAGCTACGCTGCCAAGCCGCCGCACACGCCACCAGACGATCAAACGCGCCAAAATATTCAAAAGGAGTACAAGCATGATGAGCACAAGTGCTGTGCCCCAGGCCTTGTCATGCCAGTCCTGGTATGGCGCAATGGCATAGACAAAGATGGTGTGTGGAAGCGTTGCAATCGGTTGATTGATATCGGTGTTCATAAAGGGATTGCCGAAGGCGGTAAACAACATCGGCGCTGCCTCTCCTGCTGCACGAGCAATTGCCAGCATTAGACCTGTCAACACACCGTTCAATGCAGCGGGTAGGATCACCGAGACGGATGTCTTCCATTCCGGGGCGCCCAGTGCCAGTGAACCCTCACGCAGAGATTTGGGCACCAGCTTGATCATCTCCTCAGTGGTGCGAATGATGATCGGTACCATGATAAACGACAGGACAATTCCTCCGGATAATGCAGAGAAATGCCGCTGCGGCAACACCACAAGACTGTACGCAAAGATGCCCATCACGATGGATGGGACGCCTGAAATCACATCTGTGCCAAAGCGGACGAGCATGCCGAAAGGCGTGTTAGGATTTGTCGCCGCGTAAATTCCCGCCAGGATGCCAAGCGGTGCAGCGATCAGTGCGCCGATTCCTACGGTGATCAGCGAACCGACCAGTGCATTGACGATCCCACCGCCTGGCACTCCCACCGGCGTTGGTAACTGCGTAAAGAAAGTAGAATTCATCGCGGGCAAGCCGGCTCGAATGACGTAACTCAGGATCCAGATCAGCGGCGCGACGACCAGCATGGCTGCCAGCCCAGAAAGCGTCAACATGACTCCGTTCACGACTTTCCGTCGCATCTGCCTGGACTTTGAGCTGTGCGCGGCAACCGAAATCATGCTCTCACCTCCGTGCCGCTGCGTCGTGCAACGCGCCAGATCAATAAACGCGCAACCAGATTAATCAGCAATGTCATGACAAATAAGATCAGTCCGATCTCGATCAGGGCATGTAAATACAGGTTGTATGTAGCTTCTGTAAATTCGTTGGCGATAATGGATGCCATGGTGTAGCCCGGATGCAGGAGCGAGGCCGAGAGGTCAAGGTTGTTGCCGATGACCATGGTCACAGCAATGGTTTCCCCTAATGCACGTCCCAGCCCGAGGATGACCGCGCCCAGCAGACCCGATAATCCATATGGAATCAAAACTTGCCAGATCGTTTCCCAACGTGTGGAACCCAATGCCAGGGCTGCCTCGCGTTGCGAATTTGGGATCGCCAGGAAGACATCGCGGCTCACGGCAGTAATTGTAGGGAAAACCATGATCGCCAGCAGCAGGCCGGCTGCCAATCGGCTGGGGCCGTAGACCGGACCTGTGAACAGCGGCAAAAAACCAAATGTGTGATTCAGCCCTTCTGCTAATGGGCGGACAAAGAGCGGGATGTACACAAACAGGCCCCACACTCCATAAACCACGCTCGGCACGGCGGCTAACAGTTCGACTAAAAATCCCAATGGCTGGCGCAACCAATTCGGGGCCAATTCTGCCAGGAATAAGGCCGTTCCCAGCCCAAGAGGGATGGCTACTGCAAGGGCGATAACCGAGGTGATCAACGTCCCCAGAATGAACGGCAAGGCACCAAAGGATTGGTTCAGCGCCGGATCCCAATCTGATGTAATGATGAAGTTCCACCCGAATTTCTGACGGGACAGCAGTGAGTTTTGCCAGAGTTCATAACCTATGGCTATCACGAGAAGCAGAATCAGCAGCGTCGCCAATAACAAAAGACCACGATAGAGCCGGTCGCCATGCTGCCAGAATTGTCTAATGCGGGCTGGGAATGAGAGGGCAGGAGGGATGGAAATACGAGAATGAACAGTCATATCACTTCCTTACTGAAACAAACCATCCTCTCCTGGTACGTGACACCGGGAGAGGATCTATTAGATACTCGTACTAGAACCTTATTGACCAAGCGGCTGTCCCTGGCAGGTGATCTGTGCTAATTTATCCTGCACTTGCTGCTTGACCGCGTCGGGCAGCGGTACATATAACAGGTCAGTAGCGTCTTTAGTGCCATCGGGACCATATGCCCAGTTGACAAACTCGATCAATTTTCGAGCCTTTGCGCAATCCTGCTGATCCATGTAGAGGAGCAGGTAGGTGTAACCGGCGATCGGGTAGGAATTTGCGCCTGGACCATCTGTGATTGAAAGCGCCAGTTTGTCGCCAAGTTCCGTGCCGTAGTCATCCATTGCGGACTGAGTGGATTCGGCAGATGGGGTGACGTAAGCACCGGACTTGTTCTGCAACTCATTCAGGACGGCTTTGTTCTGAATGGCATAGGCAAGTTCAACATAACCGATGGCACCATCGTTCTGGGCTACCGTGCCATACACGCCTTCGTTGCCCTTGCCGCCCAGGCCGACCGGCCATTGCACTGACGCACCATTGCCAACTGTATCTTTCCATTCCTGACTCACCTTGGACAGGTAGTCTGTGAAGATAAAGGTTGTGCCGGAACCATCCGAGCGATGGACCACGATGATATCCTGGTCGGGCAGTTGGATATCAGGATTGGCTTCGGTCAGAACCGGGTCATTCCATTTGGTGATCTTGCCAAG
>JAKOVF010000153.1 GCA_029782225.1 Chloroflexota bacterium
GGACCGAGTTCCTGGATGATTCCGGCGACTGTGTAGAGTTCATCATTGGCGACGGTCTCCGTCTTCGCATTTAAGGCATCGGCAATCTCCTGTGCCGTGCCTGTCAGGTTGTGGATGCGAATCAGGTCCTTTACGAGTTGGAGTGACATGATGATTTAACCTCCTATTGCTGGTAGTGAAACACGAGGTCGTCGAGAACAGCGGCGATGGCACGCATCGAGATGAACCGCTGAGTTGGCACGCGACGGTTTCTCTCTTTCAGTGACGCGGCAACCTCTTCGTCGGTCATCGAGGCGTAACCGCGACCAAGTGGGTCAGTACTAAGCTCGTTAATAAGCGTTTCGTAGAAGTCGGGCATATCGGTCCTCCTTAAAAACCAAGTACCTTTTTAAGCTGGGGGCATATGACCCGAACCCCAAGCATGGCTATCACTTGTGCTTGTGCTGGGTCGCTTTCACAGAAATACCTAAGACCAAAATCCTGCTGAAGCTTCTTAAATGTCTCCGCCTTCCAAGCTGCAGCACCACGGTTGTACCACCTTGCGTCTGGCTCACCATTCCACAGCTCCAGCCTCCGCACTCGGACCCCGTGTTTTGACAGCCAATTCAGTGTCTTTTCTCGATATTTTTCAAGACGCGCAGATATGATAACGACACCAGGCTCGGTCATCGGGATGTGCTTAGGTTCGGCTTTATCCAGCCATTCCTCGTACTCAACCCCCTCCTTCCAGCATTGCGGAGGAGGATCTTCGCAGATAATACCGTCCAGATCGAACGCTATTTCATGAGTAAACAAACAGTTGAACAGGTTCCATTCAAAGAAATGCGGCACCCGGTAGTGTGCGTAAGCGAAGTTAGGCGTGATATCGCTGTCCGGGTTCGCGTAAAGCACGGCTGTTAATATCTTGCTCGGCGGCACCAGCTGGCTGAGAGAGGTAACAGTTTCTGCTAGCTGCGTCCCTGCAGCCAAGCTGTCGTCCACAAGCAAATACTTGTAACGACGCTCTTGCTGCATATTCTTTAGCAACCCCAGCCTGCGACCGGAACCGACATCAACAAGTCCTCCTTTCTCACTATAGGCGGCGAGCTGCTTTCCATACGCAGTTGCAATTATGCTGGCTGGTAGCAGGCCGCTGCGCGCGCAACCAACCACGGTATCAATGTCATTCATCGGAAGGTGTTTCATAAGCTCTTGTGTGTGGTTCACCAGGTCGGTCGTTGTGAGATAACGGGAAGCAGGTATTTCTGTTAGCACGACAGGTTTCGGTCGCTGGTACTTGCATCCAGCCTCGATTGCCTTAGCTCTGCGGGGTCTGTCATCGCAATGGTAGAAGATGGAACACTCGAATCGTCGCAGCAGAAAGCTACACCCCACACAGTTAATGTAGGGGTTTGTGTGCTTGTAGTCGGCAATTTTAATTTCAGAATTAAAGTCCGGCTTTTTATCGCTAGTAGCTGGTGGTTGTGTTTTTGCGTACGAGCAGCACACCAGCTCCCCCTGAACGGGGAATGTGCGTTTATGTGTTGCGCAGTACCAACCGCTATGTGTGAGGCCACACTTAATCATGATCGTCAGCTCTGTGTTTGCACTAGCTTGAAGCTCGCAGAACCAGCGAACGTTCGCGTGTATTTCGTTTGACCGATGATCTGCGAAAAGTCGCACTCAGAGAGCGCCGGTCCGAGAGTTGCGGCCAGGACCTCCCTGCCGCGGAGTGTGCCGCCAAGTGCGCCTTGATTCCCCTCTGCTGAGGTTGTTTCCGTTGTTATTTCTGAGAACGCCTTAAACTTTTCTGAGCAAGAGATTAACGAAAACCCACTTTCTGGTGTTGTGTCCAGGTGATAGATACCTCCCGGTACGAGTATCTTAGCCGCAAAGTCGCTAGGTAGAGAACCTTCTAGTTGGTATTTTATACAGTTGACGCTGTCGTCGGGTTCCAGCGGGCAGCCGGTGTAACAGACGGTCAATTCTGCTACTAGCTCGCAGTTGCGATTGATGTAAAAGCGTGGTGTTATCCTGAAAGCAGCTGGTATCTCGCTGTTGAAGGTTTCCTGGATCTCACCTTCTGGAATAGGCCACTGAACACCATAACCACAGCCCATGCTACTTACTAGGTTAATGGCTGGTGCTCGCCACTCAACAACATCTGAGTTTGTTAGGGTCGCGACGGTGGACCAGTTTTTGTAAATGGATGTGGTGGCGCCGTACCTAAACTTACATGTATCACCATCCAGAAACATCGTCAGCGACTGAATCTGGAATGAAAGACCTAGATCAGCAATCAAGTAGGTGGGCCAGGTGGGGCACGGGCACTGGACGGTTCCTTTGGAATAAGGCCAATCCATGCAAGGTGCTAGGACAAGCGGGTTATTGGCGTCCTTCGTAGAAACAAGGAGCCTGAGGAACCCGGCTTCATCCCGAACGTATTCCTGTGGAAGATACGCGGCTGAGATGAAAGAACCAGACGGGGCTATCCCCAAAAAACCGAACGTCGCTGCCTCAAGATAGGTAATATAGTCATTTTTGTAAAGCGGCTTGGTGTAGAGGACGCCTCTACTACTGTAGAGGACGCTTCTACTACAATCGTGCTGCCACCAGGCCACCAGTTCCCAGGGAAGCTCAGTCAATCCGAGCACGAAGTACTCACCAAATGGTACTGTTACAATCGGTGCCCCGCCGTAGGAAAATTGATAGCCATCCGTCTGCTTTGTTGCGATTGCGTTCCCAATCCAGTCCGTGCTTCCTGTGCAATAGGTATACACTGAAAACTGGTTAGGTCCGTCCGCATCACAGTAAGCATGCACACGGATTTCACGATAAAGCTTAGTTATCTCGGCTCCACGGGCCTCGTGGGTTGCCTGAGACCAGAGAGAATCGCTCTCTTGCATCGTGTTAAACGCAGACCTGTCCCCGTTGATGTCTGTAGCAGTCCGAAACCAGTTATCATTTGGGCCTTTGCTAACGAAAATGAGGCACCCTCGCCTTCTACATCTTTCTTCCCGCCGTTGGGTTTCGCTTTCGATTTCGTAATACGTGATGTTGTGTTCAGAAAGGAAGCTATTGATAGCGTTCACAGTCCACAACTGTTGCGAGAACACAAGCGCCGCCTCGTCGCTAACAGTTTGCATCGACCACGAATACGTCTGGGAGTCGTATACTTTGTGCTTCAACCTAAACAGGAACACCCCAGGAGGCAGCCGGTCACTGGAACCGGGAATATTGTTAGCAAGATTGTACTCAAAGGTGATCTTGATGCTACTGGTAGGTGTTCTCTGTGTTTCTGGCACCAGCCACGCTATTGTGTAATCACCACCTTCAACTAGGCTTCTCTGTGCGACACGGCGAATGTCGTAGATTTTAACGGAACCGTTCCCCCAGATTCGTTTCGGCAGGCACCAGTTTGCTACTTGGCGGAGGCCACAGCTTGCATGAAAAGGAACCCCGCGAATACTAACATCACCGCTGGGGGTGTCTGTTATGCTGTCGGTGTTTAGTAATTTTTCCGCTATTATCGAACTCCAGTATGAGTAGTACGGTGGCGTCGGTGTTGGGGTGATAGGGATTTCGTCGTGGTGGAAGACCGTCAAGCCGACAGCTTCATAGTTGATAATCCCCGATACCCCGTGTTGTGGAGCGTTGGGATACCACTCCCGCAGTATACCCTGACACAGTAGTCCCCCGCTGCTGTGGCCTATAGGGTTCTCAAGCGAATACCAGGTGTGTGTTAATGTTGCGATGAGGTTATTACCGTCGTTTTCGTTGTAGAGAATCGAGGCTTTCATGTAGTTCAAGCCGCTTGAGCGGTTAATCTTAATGTAAAACCCGCCTGGATGTATGCCAGAAAAAGGCCACCAGCTTCTCCATGTATCTTTTATCACAATTTCCCAGTCACCGGTGCATTGTATGTAAGCAACTCCATTAGAGTCGGTTTGAATGTCCGCGTTGGTTAAGGATTCGATTTTATCTGTAGGCTGTGGGAATGGGGATCCCTCATCCCACAGAGAATCTAGAAAGCACTCTCCGGGGCAGTCGCAGCGGCGGTCAAGCCAAGCCGCTGGGGCGCTGGGGTCACCAGACGCGATATTACCGTGTGCGCGTGTTGAGTAGAGACTAAACATCAGCAATCAATATCTACAAGGGTTGCAACTGTATGTGGGTTCGGGTCGTAATTCCCAGGCGTAAAGCCAAAATATCCAGTTCTCGAAAAAACAAATCGACACCCAGCCGGTAACGTTGCATAGTTGAGCTTCTTAAGGAAATTCGTATAACCAGGCGGGGTGATAACAGGTATTCGCAACGCCGAATAACCGCCAGCGCTACCATCTGGGGAATCAACAATGTAATACCCACCAGTCGCAGGTTCTAAAACACCGTGGTGGATAACACTGCGAGCGAATGTTCCAAGGGCAAAGTATCCTGTACGGTAAACCGGGGTGCCAGATAGAGAGTTCGTGATAACCTGAACTGGTCTATCGTAGTCCACACCAAGAAGCTCAACTGGTCCGAATGTGCACCGCTGCCAGAGACCGTCTGGTCTCGGAAATAAGTAACCGCCGAACGAATAAGTACCGGGCTGCCCAACCATCAAGAACCACGCAGTCCCGCGCATTGTAATACTGAAAAACGGGAACTGCCCGCCAGCTATAACACCAATCGAGTGCACCCATCGGCAGCAGTATCCCTGCCATACGCTGTCGTATTCGTAGTTGTCTGTGCCTCTTTGCACGAAAGCCTCAATAGAAGCATGCCACCCTCCAGCATGCCACGCCGCACCTGAGAGTCGCACATCGAATATGTTAACCGCAGTTCCGAAGTGGAAGTTTTCTTGATATGGGGCTTCGTCAAATATCGGGTTGCCGGTAGTCCAGGCTGGTTTCGTTATCATGCAGTTGACTGAATCGCTCCGCTGCCCTTTCTCAAGCGTATCGAGGAGGGCATTCCAGTCGCTTGCCGCGATCACAAGTGGGTCTCCGGGGTTAACGCGCTTACGAAGTTGCATAGCTCTCAGATACCCAGTGTTGTGCTAAAGTTGGCTTCTGGATAGACCTTGATAACGTTGACTTGCTTCATGACTTTCTTCAGGGGACCAGCGCCATCAACGAATTCAATCCAAAGGAACTCCCAACCCTTTTTGCTCGCAACCTCAAAAACCCCAGTAATAACCTGTCGTTGTGCGTTAAGGACAGGTGCGGTAATCTGCATATTTTGCACGTTTGGTATCGCGGAAAACTCATAAGAGATTGACCAGCGGTCGTCATTAAAAGAAGCATCGACACCTTTGTAAAGAAGTTCCCCTGGTGCGAATCCCAAAAAGTTATCTGCGTTCACAGTACCTGTTAGCGAGTAAAGCAGCCGGACGAAGCTCATTGTTACGGCATTAGCTGCGAATTCTTTTGTTATCGTGAAATCCAGGGTGGGGATGATGACATCGACCCCCTCGACGCCTTCATCTGTGACGTTAACTAGAGATCCGTGGTTGGCGGGCGGATAGAGCGGCGTTTTCGATTCGTCTCCCTGCTTATAGGGGGTTACGCTGGTGTTGTCGGAAAGCCCTACAATCCGCCTGGTAGTGAGCCCTTTGGTTGTGAAATTAAGCGTAATCTTGTAGAACGGAAATCCTGGAGATGGGTTGTTGTCTGGTTCCTTAAGGTCCCGCTGCTCATAAGTGATTTCTGCGATGTAGAAACCAGGCTTTCCAGCTATCTCTTCGACGTTGTAGTCTGTGCGGATCAACCCATCGTAATATTTAGGGCACAGCGACGGGTTGCCAGTTGGGTTGATTACAACAACCTTCGCGTCTTCGAGCGTTTGTGGCCCGACGACAAGATACCGCTTTGTTGCCGAGTTCAGGCTGCGGCGTGCACCTTCTGCTAGTTCAAATACCTGTATGCCCATGCTCGCACCTTATTTAAATCTTGGGGCGTGGATTTTCTTTCTGATAGCCCGAAGCTCGCGCACAGTCAGTTTCCCCTGGTCAGCGATAACTTTCAAATGGTCCTTCATGCCCCACCCCAGAGCCTGGAAGGGGTTGAAGAAGCCTACCGTAGAAATCGTTCCTTTGCCGGTATCCACCGCCCTGCGAATGCGTTCGAGCAGCTCCTCCCGCCGCCGCACAGCATCCTCGTACTCTGCGATGAGATCTGCTCGCACGCCCTTTTCGCGTAGCTCCCGGATACGCCTCTGGAGGTCATATTCCTGCTCAGCCTTCCGCATTGCTTCCTCAGCAGACCTGCCTTCCAACCCTCTGGCAGCTTGCAGGGCAGCCTTAATCCTTTCCGTCTCCTCCACGAGCTGCTGGGCTTCACGGGCAATTTCTTCTTGACGCCGAGCCTCTTCCTCGGCCTTCTGTTTAGCTTGCTGTTGCTCGTAAAGCTGCTGGGCGAGAGCAATCTCCTGAGCACGAGCAGCGTTGAGCTGCTGGACAACTCCGGCCAAGTCCTTATTTTTCTCAATCAGCTCATCATAGTGCTGGTTGATTTCGCGGATTCGCCTGTCCAGCTCCGTTGGGTTACCCAGCTCGAATTGAAGGTTTGCAATCCGCTCGTTTGCTTGCTGGATAAGGGCGTTCTGCTGCTCGCGGAGCTGTGCATTCCAAGCCTCGTGCTTGGCTTTGATTTCCTCCTCAAGCTTGCGAAGCCCATCAAGCCGAGAGCGTCGCTCTCGCAGAATTTCCTGCATCTTGTCGTGGAGCTTGTTCAAGTCTTCCTGGTTGCGTTCGATGTAAGCGGCCGTGCTTTCGAAGAACCAGCCAGCAACCGCTCTCCCGAACCGGCCCATATTACCGGAGATCTCATTTGCTGTTGCAAGCACCTTGTTATAGGCGGCCGTTGTCTCAGCAATAATCTGGCGTCGCTGCTGCTCGATAGCCTGCTGGGCTGCCTGCATGTCCACGCGGATTTGCCGGTTCTGATTATCTATTTCAAGAATCGCACCACGCAGCTGCTCATTCAACCACCTAGCCTGATTCGCTGCCTCAATAAACTGCGACTCGTCGAGATATCGACCAACAATACCGGGCACTGAGGACAGATGTGACAAGAACGTGTCTACTGCTGACAGAGCGCCGCTTATATCAACGCTCAGGGCCTCATTAACAAGCTTTTCCTGTGCTTGCTTGTACGGTTCCCAGATTAAATCCTTGAGAATGCTAACCGCCATCTCGACGATTGTATATATGAACGCTGCGGCCGGTAGCGCGCGCAGGGCTAAGCCGAAACCTTGCTTAAGCACACCGCCGATCAGCGACATTATCGTCTTAGATGTAGCTCGTGTCAGGCTTGCAAAAAAGCCAGCTCTAAAGGACGCATCCGAAAGCTCTTTATTGCTTACGTGTGCTGCTATTGCTCCGGCCGCATCACGCGCGCTCTCGTTATATTCGGCTTTGAAGTGCGCTCGCCCTCTGAACGCTTCACCGAGAGCGTAGAATGTTTGCCCCACCCTGCGCATCGATTGCGATATTACAGAAATGGAATCTTCAAATGCGCCGCCTAAATATTTTCTTGACCACACGCGTATATTCAAACCGAATTTTCTAAAATAAGCACCAATATTTTCGGCGACACTCGCCAGAATTTTGTCGAACGCAATTGAAAACTTACTGGATCTAAACTTGTCTAAGTCTCTTAAGTACTCGTCTTGAAGCCTCGGAAACTTCTTTACAAGGAACGCATCAGTTTCGGTCAACCCAAGCTGTTGTACTATGTTGTGTCGCACACCATAATTAAAAATCTCATCTACCAACGCCCTGTCGGTTAGAGCCTTATCACGAGGAAAAAATGTAGGCAGCAAATACGCATTACAACGCCTGAAAGATGGCGATGTTCGTCCTCTACGGGAAAACCAAGCTTTTGCGCGTTCATCTTGTTGATCAAACGGGAGCTCTTCAAAACGCCCCGCAAGCGCTTCCACTGGTTTCTTAAATACGTGCTTGTACGCCAGAAACGAAGCCGCCATCCACATAAGCGAGGACAGCGTGTTTTTGAACCTGGTTAATATCTCTGTTGCGGCGTTGAGCGCTGCCGCAAAGACAGGCAGCCATCGGTCTCCAAGCTGCTGGAGCGAGGCCTGGACGGCCGTTAGGAAGCGTGTAAGAGCCGCAGAAAATGTAGTGCTGGCCTGTGCTGCTGCCCCCGGTACGCGAGCTGTTTCCCTCTCAAGCGATTGAAGCCGAGCACGCAGGTCAATCTCCACCACTCGCTTTACTGCAAGTGCGGCCCCGTCCCCGAATACCTCTCCGAGCTTGCCTGCTGGAAGAGCATCGATTTTCCTGCGGATTTCATCTAAGACAGCTGCTACACCATCCAGGCCTCTTTGTGCGACAAGACCGTGTATGCCGAGTTCCTCAAGCTTGCCCGTCTCCATCGCAAGAAGGACCCGGCGAATGAGCTGTACTGACTGGCTTGCCTTGACGCCAGCATCGTTGAAGGCGAGCAGAATGGCCGCAAGCTCTCTGAGCGACAACCCAGCACCATAAGCAGTGGGGGCCAGTTGTCGCAGGGCGTTAATAAATTCCGGAGCGCCCCCGCCTATAGCCATGAGGGCCGCAGTTAAGACATCAGCGTCCTGGGCCATCTGCTGGGTGTTCTCTTGCCAGACACGTCCCAGCTCAACAACCGCCTCAGCAACATCCCGCTGGGAGACCCCGGTCAGGGTAGACGCCCTCTCAACAGCTTCTGCAAGCTGCTTGGCATCGGCTCCAACACGCTGTGCTAAGTAGGCGAAAGCATCAACGGCCACAGCGATTCCCTGTGCTCGGAGATCGATGAAAGCTGAGGTCAGCGAGGAGATGATTCTGGGAGCATTCGAGGCCGTACCAACAGCCTGCACGAGGCTGAGTCTGAGGTTGTCAGCGCTCAGAGCAGCGTTCTTCAGAGCTGGAATAAGCTGGGTTGTTAGATTCCCAGCAACGTATCCGATTGCCGTACCAAGAGCATTCCGCCAGACGCTGCTGGCTTTCTCGGCCGCTGCTCGCACGCTGTCGAGCTTCTTGCTGACACCGTCAACGGCGGCGATGATCTCCGAAACACCATCCGCACCAAATTTTATCTTTACGTCAGCTAGCTCTGCCACGGCTCGTTGATTCCCATTCTTTCAAAAGACTAAACATCTCTCGTGGTGTTATCATAACTTTCTGCGTCCCGCAGAGTTCATCGTGGAACGGGTTGAAGCTGCTAGGATCGACCGGTTTGCCCCCGAAGGCGCACATCATAGCCATAATCGGAGCGAATCGGCTCCACTCATGGTACTGTCTTGAAATGAACATCTGACGTAGCTCGTAGAATGTATATTTAAACGGGTCCACACCCACCGCACCCGCCATTCTCAGGCAGATGTCGATGATTGTACTGAGATCGAGGCTGCCTCCGTCTCCAGGGTCTGAGCGATGTCCTTGCTCGTCTTCTGCACAATCCCCAGGAATGCCGCGAGGTCGGGCCGACCTCCTTCCGTGAAAAAAACCGTCAGCTCCTCAATAAGCTGCTCACGGAGGCTCGCAACCTGCTCAGCCGTCAGCTCATCGAGAAATTCCTCCTTCGAAATATCCTTAAGATCCTTCTTGAAGAGGGCGTAGGCAATTGAGCCGATACCAGATATGGAGAGGAGGCTGGTGACCAAGTGGGTTGCTTGGTCGGGGCCGGTGATGTCCTCTAAATCAATACCAGCCTCCTGGATGGCGATCAACGCACCAACCGTAAGCCGCCGATGATACTCTTTACCTCGGAATTCGAGCTTCATGGTTCGCCTCAATTCAGCTTTTTCTCAAACTGTTTCTTGAAGGTGTCAAAGAACAGACTGTTAACCTTGGCCCCGTGTTCCTTAACTGCTGTCGAGACGTATGGACGTGCTGGATAACGGGCTGGACGTAGCAGCCCCGTAGCCCTCGCAGCCTGCTTCTGGGTCTTGATTCTGATGATAACAGGCCTGCCTTTCCGCGTATCAATCTGTGCCTTCTGCCCCATCTTCACCCGATGCCTTTGAACCGTTCCGCCCAGCTCATGAAGCACCGGCACGAAACCTTTTCCCAGTTTCTTGGGTCCAATTTCCACTGTTCTTTTTGCTGCGTTGACCTCATAGGTGATGAATCTTCGAAGCTGCCCCCTGCCTCTAATGGCTTTTGGCGATTGTCCGGGCTGCGATGGTTTGTATCGTTTTCCAATCGTGGCCCATCGCATAGAGCGCTGAATTGCGCTCCTGTAGTAGGCACCGGCCTTGTAGAGCGCCGACTCAACTGCTTTGTTAAGCGCTCTGGAGGCTTTCTTAAATGGGCCTGTTATGGAAACCGCGATGCTCATAACTCCACTTCCGTTTCGAAGGTTATTAAGCACCCGGAATCACCCGCGTCTGCAAGCTCGGTATCTATTGCAAGCTGCACATTGCTTACCGGCTTTCCGGCTTCGAGCAAATCACTGCAAACCTGCTTCACTGCAGCCGTGCAGATGTTTACAAAGTCCGTGTGGTCCACACGCGACTTAACAAACAGGTAAATGGACAAAGTGAAATTAGCTGTGAACCGCTCCCTGGTTAACGGAGATACAACCCCATTCGTAACGGCTATTACAGCATAATATTTGTTTGCTTGAACGTTTTCCCTCTGCAGAACCTGGGGGCCGAGCAAGATTTCGAACGACACTCCGGCTGCCTGCAGAGCCGTTGTTAACGAGGCTTGAATTTCAGTTAATAGGCTCATCGTCGAGTGAAAGAGTAATTGAAACGATCACTCCAGAATTTCCTTCTGGAAGAAACCACCGCCCGTCAGTTGAGACGGGACTGAAATTTCGGCCAGTGTCTTCTTCAATGAACACGAAGTTATGTAAGTCTGAGTTAAGCAAGATGGGCGGTAAATCGCTCTTCCTAAGCAGAAGCTTGAAATAGACGGAACCGAAAGTATCCGCCGCGCCGATGGTTGTTGGACGGTATAACACACCGAAAACATTTCCGGTCCATGTGTTATCATCCTTAATAATCCGAAACTGACCGCCCACAGTCCGGACGAGCGTTTCAAACAAGGCCGATTCGACGCGGCGGATCTCCATTGTTGCACCTCAATTAAGGTCAGGTGGCGTCCACCCAAGAGGGGGCAGCATAATCACCGGCCACCGTGTGGTAGGTTGGTACGACCGTAATACGCACCGTCTGAGCCTCTCCCAGAGGCTGATTGAGCGTGAAATCAGCCACGGAGGCTGGGAATTTCACGCCACTGCCGTTTTCCGAGTCCAAAGCTTTGACCCAGACTACAGAGTTGTTGAAATAGGCCGACTTCACGATACCCAGGGCGGTGTCTTCCGAATCCCAGATGGATTCGAATTCAACCGACAGCGAGGCCAGCGTCGCGACCTCAACTTTGTAGCCCTCGGCCGCCCGGGTCGTAACGTCAGCACGGTCACGCGAAAGATTAATCGAAACATCCTTCACGTTCTTTAACTCGGAATAGGTCGTCGGCTCTGCCCCGTCCGTGGCGGGGTTACCGACGTACAGCTTGCCTGCGAAACCAAGTTTCAGCGCCATGTTCTTATCTCCTTTTTCTAGAGACTAGTTACTTAACATCAAGCAATAGCCTCGTCGTTACGAAGGACTTCGCTCACAACGATCGGAATCCCCTCCCATTCTGTTGGGATAGCAGCAGGCATACCGAGCGGGTTGTAGGCCGTTCGACTCTTCTGCAGTTGAGCACGGGACCGCCGGGTCATGATGAAGACCATGGGTTTCGACCCCTCGGGGAATTTATTATACAGGTCAGCCATCAGGTCATCGTTCAGTGCCGCATCGCTGTCTTCTGTGATGTTTTTAATCATGCCGATTTGGTACTTGTGGCCCGGCTGGAGACCAACCCATGCCGTAAGCTCGCTAACAAGCGCGGGGAAATAGGTTCCAGCGGTGGAGCCAGGCACAAGCTGCTCTACCGGATCGGGGAATTCAATGGGGTTGATATTCCGGTCCGACTTGAAGGCGATGCACACTCCACGCGGGTCGTTGAGCGCTAAGGCCCACACACTGGAGCCAGTGTTAGCCGTTGTCCCTCCGGCATTCACAACCATGCTCGAATCAACAACATCACGCAGGCCTGTGAAGCCGTTAGCGTCGTTGCTCGTTCCATAGTAAAACTGCGAGAGCAGTTTGTGGAGGAAAGCCGACATCGCTCCAGTAGCTTCCGTCATCATATACGCCTCGGGACCATCAACATACGCGAGAGCCACCGCCTTATCCACCATAACAAGCTCGCTCAAGAGCTTAAGCGTGACGGTGACTTCTGCATAGGTGGAGCTTCCAGGAGTCACTCCGTCGTTGACAGTCCGGAACCCGCCACCAGTTGGCAGCCCCGTCCGCTTCACGTAGGTGTAAACATCCTTTTCAACTCCGCGAGCAGGAATGTAACGAAGCTCTGGGAAGTCCTGGATTACCTCTTCAAGAATCCCGACAACACGGTCCGCATTTCGTGCTTTTGCAACAAGGTCAGCAATTGTTGGAAGTGCCATGCTTTGGTCCTCCTATTTTTCTGGGATTCAAAGGATCAATTCCACCACTTTTGAACAACAGACTTAAAATACTCTAACGTTCGCTCCCTAGCCGACTTCGACTTGGAGACATCAGCCGGAGTGAAACTGGGGAGGTGTGCTCGTTTTGTCTCTTCACGAACAGCTTCGACCTCAGCTGAGGTTGCGTTAAGCTGTTCGACAACCTGGTTCAGGGTCGCGACGATCCCTTCCAGCTGCGCGGTAAACGCGGCCTGTTTTTCCTCGACAGCCGCAAGGCGCTCGTCAAGCGACCTAAGCTGCTCCTTAAGCGTTGCGATTTCCGCCATGACATCAGGCTGATCAACCGTCGGTTCTTCAGCCGGAGGTTGATCGACGGTAGGAGCTTCTTCAGGCTGCCGCGATTTCGCTTGCTCGCTTTCGCTAAGCATGCGAGCTGTAGGGTCGAGATCTGGTTGAGTGCTGCTCATGTCACCACCAACTCCTTCTTCTACGAGGTTCTTGGGGACTACCTTAGCGTTGCCGTCAGCACCGTAGGTACAGATGGCGACACCGCGCAAAATGTAGTTTTCGTAGACGCGACAGGGTGTTTCGTGAATTCCGTCTGGTTCTGTGATCTCACGAACCACAGACTTTCCGTCGGCCACTGCGAAGATTGAAAGCTGGTGAGGGCGCCCCGCCAGCAGACTATCAATGATTTCGTCTGCCTGGTCGCCTGGTCGTGCTGAGATTACTTCGCCTCGAATATAGAGGTTCCCTCCACGCTTGCGAATAGATGTTACACGCCCCACAACAACATCAAAGTTATGCGCGTAGTCGAGCGGCAGTGTGAGAGAGTTGATTCTGAGCGTCGTGATGTCGTCATACTCAAGGACTCCATCGAAGCCCACAACTGGCTCGGATGTTCGTGCAAGACCAGAGAAAGCCAGCTTCCTCCCCCTGCCGCCTCCGCGCATTTTGGCGAATCTGTCCTGCGTACCAACCTTCGAAATCCGCACACTCAATAAACGCACGCCACGAAGGGCTTCCTGGTTGGAAGCAGGAATGATTTCGATGTAAGGGATTCCCGCCTCATTCATGAAGGCCGTGATTTCGTCGAGTGTGTATTTGTCTGCAGGAAAACCTACACTGAATGGAAGCTCTTCCTTCCGTTCTTTGTGAAATGCGTACCTAACCCACACGTCTTCCGGCATCTGAACACCGAAGACCAGACCCCCGTACTCGGTGCGCACTGTGGCCGGATCGAATTCATCGAACGGTTTCAGGTGAACCACATGAAAATTAGGCATCGGCATCGTCAAGTCTCCGTCTGACCACGGTTTACAAGAGTTTCAATATCAATCCCAGCCTGCTCTGCAATTGTCATCGTTGCGAGTGGGTCTTCAATCATTTCCTCAAGAATGGTCGCGTAGTCCTTTCCGTGGCGCCTAGCTATTTCTTGTCTTGAAATAAGCCCATTTTGCAGGGCTAGAACGTCCGCCTGGACTTCCTTTAAAGGATCGATCCAGGGCTGACCAACGGGAACCCAGTCAATCTGTGCAAGATAAGCCTCCTCCGGGAGATCGCCGTTCTCTATCGAGCTGCGGAGCCACTTATTGGTCAACCAGTGCAAGAAGCTAAGCAAAGATTGCTGCTTCTGCTTAACCGTAGCAAGGTATTGTAACCACGCGAGCCTAGAGCTGCTGTAGTTGGTTGCAGATTCGTCGTAGAACGAGTATGGCAAATCGAGAGCTTTTAAAGCTAACGTGATTAAGTGTTTATAAAAGTCCGTGCTGGTGGCTGCTGGATGATTCGATTCGATGACTTGGATATCATCACCAGGTCGAAGATCAACTACGTAAGGGCCTCGGCCGAAGTCGATTGGGTAGTCCTCTTCCTGGGTGTCATCCGCTGCAGCGAAGAGCGGGGTGTTCTCATGGATGATCTTGATACCGAACAGCTGCGCGATCTTGTGCTTAGTGACCTCATAATCTAATGTTTCATAGAGGTCTTGGAACACGGCTGCGGCCGAAGCAAGCGGGCTGATGCCCCGCACCTGGTCGTGCCTACTCCAGTAGGCAAGATGATAAGTGTTGACAGCCGAAGCGATAAGATCGAATTCAAGCCCCTCTCTGGAAGCTGCCCGGCGTCCGATCGAATAAGCGACAGGGGCACCGAGGGTGTCGATTAGGACACCTTCTACATAATTCAACTGCCCGCTTTCAAGCTGCTTGCTGTACTGGTCTTCAACCTCCTTGAAATTTGTAACCCGATCCCCCTCCACAAGGAAAACGGACTTACCATCAAGGCTAACGAGAAAGACATCGCCATCGACAACACGACACCACTCGGCCTGGAACAGAATCTCAGAAAGTGACCGTCGCCTCGTTACGTCGAAATTGTAGGGCTGCTGCCACTGTTGCAGGCGTCTAGCTATGTCTTGCTTAAGAGCCTGCGGTACCCCACGAATGGCAGGCGTGAAGCTGGAGACGTAGGTGCAGTGCTGCCGCACAGCCCAGGCTACCACACTGAAGTTTCTAACAAGGTCACGTGTAAGCGCAATGAGCTTCGACCGCTCATGGTGTGGTAACACACGGTCCTCGCTCTTAAGAGTAGGTTTAAGGAAAGTCTGGGAGCGTCTCGGCGTGGAAACAACCGCCTGGTAACCCAGTAAGCGGTTAGCAGCTGCTACTAAGCGCTTTACGATGGAGTTTCTAGAAGGCATTTTTTACAGATAACCCTTTCACAATTGTTGCGCGGTTGTTGAGTCGAGCCAAGAGGTTCTCGTAGTAGTCGATAAGCCGTGTGATTTCTCTCACGTCGTATGCGATTTCCGTATCTCCGACCTTGATGCGGGTAGCTCCAGCCTTCTTTGTGTAGTCGGCTAGAGCCTGCCGCAGGTCAGCCAGGATCGCGTTAACCTCTTCTGGTGTGGGTGTGCTCATAAACACTTTCCCCCTGAATCTAGGTCTCTCTATATCTATAGAGAAAGGCACATTTTCTCACAATTTTTTGCGAGCAAGCTCTGCCAGCTTCCTAGCAATCCTCGCAACGGCAATATGCCCCTGAGATTCGCATTGTTCAGCAAAGTGATGATATTTCTCGGCTGTGGCGAAGCTCAGCCGCGTAGCTTCCGGCGATTTAATAGAAGATACGGAAGCTGGTGTCCATACGTACTGTGCAAGGGGCTTGTTTTCGAAAAACAGATATTTCCTACCTGCAAAGTGCACATATCGATGCACATTCCAATGGTCGTCACGAATTAGTCTCAGCTGCTCTGGTGTTAATGTCTCTAGGAAGCTGCGTCGAATAGCATAGCCACAGCTGTATGGGCCTGTCTGCCAATGCACCTTATCAATAAACAATCTCGGATCCTGTAGTAAATTCGCCACCTGCACGGACCAGCCAACGAGGACGAACTCTTCAGGCACGCCCGCGAGAGCTTGCTCTATTCCGTCTAGAATCCAGTCATCGTCGTCGATTGGGATAACCCATTCCGCCTGCGTCTCTTTCCAATCCCGCACCAGGCTAATGGCGTTCTGAGAGCTTGCGACTTCTGTGAGGAATTTGCGGAAGTCGCGGTAGCTGAATTCTGGGAATGTTTGATTCCAAAGTCGAATGATTGTCTTAGCTCGTTCATAAGCATCTGAACCACAACTGAAACCGTTTGTGCCGTCTGCAAGGTAGCTTCGTCGTAGCCAACCTGTAACAATCTCCATAGCGAACCTCCACGAACTATCTGGAAATGTAGGCTAAAGGTGTACAGGCCCGTTCGTTTGCGACAGACCACAGCAATTCCCGAAACCTTGGTGCTAACCAACGTTTTCCTCCAGCCCACTTGAGGGGAGGCTCAAAAGAGCGGTCTGACGCGTGGTTTCTTGGGTCTTTGCTGCTGCACATCGAGGGTAGCTCCTTGATTCCATGTTGGTTGTTCTGCTGGTTGCTGGGTTGGGGGGTTTGTCTTTTCTGCTTTTGGTACCGGTGCGAGTGATTGCGGGTAGCGAACGCGGCTGAAGGCCCAAGCCCCCACCACACAGTCGAAAAGGTGATTTTGTGAATTTTCCTTCTGAACCCACTCAACAAACTGCCTGCCGCTATAGGTTGAAATAACAGGGGTTTCGCTTTGCAGGTGGGTGAGCAACAGCCGGTGTTGCTCTGGGGAAGCCTCGAAAATCGTGAGCTTTTGTGATTGAATAAGAGCTGAAATCTGCGACTTGAAAAAATTGGTGTCATAGGTAAAACGAGGACCATACTGGTCATGGCCGAAGCGGTAGCCGGGGCCGTGAAGCTCTCCCGGTTTCACCTTCCAGTCTGAAATCTGTGACTGTGTGGGTCGGCGAGCGATACCGTTAGCTGCGAATGCAAAGCCTACATATTTCGCCATAGCCAGCGTTTGCCGAAGAACGACCGAGGTTGCTCCCCAGGCTGTATCGACGGTTATGGCGTCAATGTGCCTGTTTGCAAATGTGCGATTCCGTAGCTCGTCTATGAGGGAGGCTACAGCCTTTGCTACCGCGACTGGTTCGGTGCCGAAGAGCTGCTTTATTGAGAGACGCGGCTCACGGTGATTGATGTCGCCGGGTTGTTCTGGGAAAACGCCATAATCTACGATATGGGCGGAGTCGCGGTCCACGGAGAGAATCGCGTAATACAGAAGCGTTTCGTGCACGTCGATGTGGGCGTGGATAAACTGGTGGTGGGCAGGAGGGGTCCCGCGTTCAAGTGGAACGAGACAACGCAAGAGGTGCTGAGATTGTATTTCTTCGGCGTAGCGGTCCTTGAGCTGCTTCCTCAGCATCTCAGGGTCGTTTTGGATCTCACAAGCGAAGGCGACCGGGTCGTCCAAAAAGATATTTATCGCTGTTTGGATGGCTGATACATCCCCAGCACGCTTGTAGTAGGGCCAGATGCACTCAATACCACTCTCCAGCTCCTGCTGGTGTTGCTTCCACCACTCGTTGCATTGGTCCGGATCCCCCTCCTTCAGAGCCGCGGTTCGAACCTCGCGGTATCGTTCAATAAGCTCCTGCGGTGGGAGGCCGCTGAGGAGGGAGAAGCGAACAGGCGTAAACTGCGCCGAGATTGAGCGGTTCATGATGCGCTCGGATAGGTCGTCCGGAGCGATAACTGTCCCAGAAAAGATAACAGTCAGCTTAGACCCAGGACCTGCAAGCCCCGCAACAGACTGCATCAAGAGAGCTGCGAGCTTAGCTACCTGCTGGTGGCTGCGGGCTGACTCGTCTGTCTGCGGGTCGTCAATAAGGACAAGGTCGGGGCGCAGCACATGCCCATCAGCCATCGTGTGTCGAGCACCACGAATGGCTGCGCCTAGACCGGCTGCTCGTGCAGTTGAGCCTGCGAACGGTAGCGGGTTTCCAGAGTTTGACTTAACCCAAGGAAGCACTACACGTTC
Source organism: Chloroflexota bacterium (assembly GCA_029782225.1). Classification (GTDB taxonomy): domain Bacteria; phylum Chloroflexota; class Anaerolineae; order Anaerolineales; family Villigracilaceae; genus JAKOVF01. The sequence goes on from JAKOVF010000153.1 coordinate 17,857, forward strand.
TTTATTGATTTCAATCCTGGTTAACTCACCGCCGATATTTTGGTTTAGCGCTCGCTGCCGAGACCCTTGTATCTCACGGATTGGAATGCAGAGATGAGGAAAATCAGCCTCCAGCTCGTCGTTGCATGCTAGCTCAATGACGATTCCACGAAGCAAATCTTCGGCCCGTCCTTGGCTGGCTCCAAGGATGAACACAAACTTCGCGTGGCCGTAAGCAAGTGCCCACAAGGCCGCTGCCTGCATCATGCTGCTCTTACCGAAGCCGCGAGGTAGGAAGAGTGCTGGCCACGAGCCGTGACCGAGGATGGCTCGCTCAATGGTTCGCAGGGCTTGGATGTGGGCTTCTGAGAAAGGCGCCGAGAAAATGTGCTTGAGATACGTCTCGCAAAACCTTACGAGATTGCGTTTGCACGCGTTGACGCGTCGAGGATGCTGAGGCGCGTGCAATAAAGGAGCAATGTCGCGCGCTTTAAGCGAGCGCTCTTTATTGCGACGAACCTTTTCGGCGTATGCTTCTACGCTATGTGGCATAACGATTTTAATTCTGGAATTAAGTTTCTGTGGGTGGTTGTCGATAGTGCCTTACTATCAGCTCTGGCCGCGTCTCCTCAAAGTGCATCATTGCAAAAATGTTCCAGGCCGCATGAGCAAGGCGGTCCTCCGAGGTGTCGCCAGCAAGCCAGAGATAGAGATGCCGAACCGCATGATTGAATAAGTCGCTGGATGGAATACCAGCAAGCCAGTTGCCCTCTCCGTATTTCAACGCACCCTCAGCATAAGTCTCTGCGAGTCGTCGCAAACCTATCGGCGTGATGAGGTCGTAGCGAACCGAGTCTGCATCACGGGACCGCACGGCGCCAGTTTCAAAGTGCTTAAGGTTTTCGGTGAACATGGCTCACTCCAACTTAATAACCCTAGGTCCAGACGCATCAATAAACGAAAAACCACGAGTCCAGCACGGAGGCACTGTGCAATAGTCGTGGGCCTCAGGGAGTGATAGGTGCCCGGACTCAACGCCAAAGTAATGCCGGTCGTACACCACAGATAGCCTGTGGCTGTGGCCGACAACGATGTTTTCGCGCTGAAAGGCCCGTATGTGCTCCAGCGGAGTAGCACCAGGGGTCTTGCGAACTAGACCTCCGTGCATGAAGCGAATAGTGCCAAAGTGCGAGGCAAACGCCCTTCCCCACCTGTGCTCAACAAGCTCAGCTCCTTCAGGCGTTATAAGCTTATATGTAACCGTTCCAAACAGGGCTGGTGCGTTCCTTAGAATGTATTTTAGCAGACGCTCCTCATGGTTGCCTATGTAAAAGAACACCTTCTTTGCGTTAACCTTCGAAATTAACGCCTGAAGGTAGGCTTTGCCGTCAGCCAGCGCTTGAGAAGCTTGAGCGACCTCGCTTGGTGTTCTTATGAAACGAGAAAAAGCTGCAAAGTCGTAGAGGTCGCCCAGGAGATGGAGATGCTCTATCCGCGCCCCTTTAACCTCACTGAGCAGACCGCGAACCGCTGCTTCATCGTGAAGCGGGAGGTGTAAATCGCTTAATATTAAATGGTACAAGCGCATTAGAACGCTAGCTTAGCAAGAATGTCGGCGGGAAGCGTTACAGCAACGAAGGCCAGGATCATGTAAAGCAGCGTCTTAAGGCCGAGAGTCCCATTACCGTAAAGCACGTTCTCAATGGACGAAAGCTGGTTCTCGATCCTGGCAAGCCTCCCCTGAAGCTCCTTGAGACAGTTTTCTACGTTAGCGTTGAATTGTGCCTGTCGTTCTTCACGGGATTCGAGTTCGTACATCTTACTGTTTACTGAAGCGCCTTCTTAAGTTGCTCGATTAACGCCGTGTCGTTGGTACGCTTAGCGTAATCAA
>JAKOVF010000156.1 GCA_029782225.1 Chloroflexota bacterium
TCCAGCTATCGAAGAGCGCTGTAAAAGGGTAGGCAACGGAGGCGATGAAGAAGGCAAATGCGACCTGCCAGTATCGATTCAGACGCTGGTTGTATTTGAACCAGAGCGAGGCGGTGAGAAATATGGTGGAGACGATCAGGTTGAAGGTGAGGTTCTTGTTGGTCGGGAAGACGTCAAAGTAGTATGAGCCGAAGATGAAGACCGCCGCCTCACAGATCAGGAACAAAATGAACAAACCAGGGCGTTGAAGCCAGTGGACGGTCGTCTTTTTACTAACAGGACTTGTGGTTATGGTCTGGGTTGTCATGATTTTTCTCCGATCAGGTGGTCTTATGCTTTCCTACAGCTGTTTTGTTAGAAAGTATCTATGATGTCCGGCAGGAAAATTGTGCAGTTCGCCAAATATGCTGTAGCCCTGCCTTTTATAGAACTCTGGCGCTTGAAAACTGAACGTATCCAGGTAAGCGTTCCGGGCACCACGCCGCCTGGCTTCCTCCTCAACCAGCTTCAGAAGGCGACTTCCATATCCCCGGCTGCGAAATTCCTCTTGTATCCACATGAGATCGATGTACAACCAATCCCAGTAGAGCGCGGCTACTATGCCGCCAAGGATCTCCTGGTCTGGCCCTTGAAGGGCAAAACAGATGCGTTGGGCCTGATCATCTCCTGCCTGCTCCCTGTTGTAATAGTTAATACCCTGTCCAATGATCCCCCAGACGGCCTCTTCAGGCTTTTCGACGAAAATGATCTGATACTGTTCGTCCATGGGTGTTTGTCCATTCTCGGTCTACGGCACCTTCAGCGAGGCGATGATCATCTCACCCATGCGCTGGACTTTACCGCTCAGGCTATAGCCCGGCTCACAGTGAGTGCCTGCGCTGTAGATGAATGCAAATTCTATGTTGCCGCGCACGATGTTGGGCTGGCCATCGTCAGCGCCGTGATACCAGATGGCAGTCACCTCTCCGGTGGCACAAACCAGAAGCAGGCGCCGTGCGGGTTGACCGGCGATATCCAGCGTCCCCTGCTGAATGAACTCCCCCTGACCCACACCTGTGGGCCAGAGGGGAACCTCCTCACCAACGCGGCGGAAGGTGATGCGGATATTTTCTTTGCCGCCCGTGGCAGCCTGCCCTCCAAGATCAAGCAGATGACCGTTCATCAGAGGGTCGTTCGATGCAGCTTCATTTACGATCCACCCGTCGGGAAGCATGATCGAGAAGTTGTAGACCGACTGTGTGTAGGTCCGCCAGCCCTGATAGTCCGCAGGATCGATGGGCAGAGCAGTGGGCATGGCGGTGAGAGCGGCAGGAGATGCGCTCTGATTGGCAGGTCCGCATTCACCGCGGAAGTAGGCCCATTCGTCACATTCACTTCCATCGGGGAAGATGCACACACCGCTCTGACTGCCATCGGGGGCAGTGCGGATCTCCAACTTGTATCCCTGTCCTTCGCAGAAGACCGAAGCCGGGTTCGGCATGTTGGCCGAAGTCGGAACGGGTGGATCGGCGGGCTGCGTCACAGGCGGTGTGCAGGCAGAGAAGGCCAGGATTACGAGAACTACAACGATGGCGAGTCCCAGGAGAGGTTTGTAGAGTCCAGGTAAGGCGCGGAGCAGACTCTCGGAAACAGAACTGCCCGGTTGGAAGCTGACATCTGTGTCGCGGTTCTGTCTGACCGCGTCCTGCCAGGTGGTCAGAGTCCTGGGACGCATAAAGGCCACCTTGCGTGTGTGATCGCTCATGTGCGAGTAATGGTGAAACATACGAACTCCATTCTTTTTTCACTTCGGACAGCGCCAGTCTCCCGGTCAGAATCGGTCGATTCCTCACACGGTCTGGCCTGCCCGCATCGATCGGCGATAATTTGTCCTGATACCGATCGTGATGATCGCGGCAGGCAAGAGCCCAAGCAAAAGCGCTGTGGGCACAAAGGATGAGCCAAAGACAAGGGTCTGGTACAACCATGGCACGATCGCATCGATGAACCAGAAGAGCAGGAAAATGACCCACAGTCTCATCTGGTCTGCCTGCCACCTGCGCGCGATCCAGAAGATGGTCAGGGCATTGACAACGAATGCGATCACGAACATGAACTGCATCTTGAAGCTGGCGCCCGCGGCCTCGATGTCGATGCCGCCTGTTCCGGTTGCGGCTGCCCGGGTGTTAGCCGTGAACGCCAGCACAAGTCCAACGATGGCGTATCCAATGTAGGCAAAACAGGCGATCATGGCAGCCTTGACGATTTCCGCCATCAGTGGGTTTTGCTTTCTTACCTGTGGTTCACGGCTTTGCGCCAATTGGCGTTCCCACCAGACCAGCCAGACCGAGAAGACCAGCGTCTGGAGCAGAATCTCGGGAAGACCCATCCAGTGGTACCACATCGGCAGTCGGGTATAGAGTATTCCCTCGATGGAACTGGGGGCAGCGGCGGGCGTGGAGAGAATTCCAATCGTCACGAGCAGGCCCCACAGGATGAGCCAGCCGTGTTTCCTTTCGATCAGGAAGCCGCGGATCGGCCACAGCCCAATGGCAAAGATCAGGCCGCGGATCGGTTGCAGGAATGGTCCCCAGACGACGTTATGTCGATCGATGGGGAGCATGTAGTCGCGGATGATCTCCCGCTTGAAGACCTCCCCGTAATCGAACACGTTCGACATGATCATGCCAAAGATGAAGTAGGTCAGCGTGTGTGCGATGATCACCCGCAGGGCAAAACTGAGAAATGTTTTCCAGCTATTCTGTGTGTTCATCTTCGATCCTTTCCAGATACAGGAGCGTAAAGTTGAGATTCCAGAGCTGATCCATGAAACCTCGCAGGGCGGGTTGGTCGGCAAAGTGACCGACCAGCAGGGTCTTACCGTCTTCCAGGGTGGTAAGGGCGATCTCCCCAAACCAATCGATGGTGGAACGATCCAGCGATTCCTTGAGTTTGATTTGATATGTGTAGGCTTGCTTTGTTGATGATTGATCCATGTCACTCTGCCTCGAATGAAAATGCTTTTCAGAAGAAAACGGCCAGTTAAACAATAAAACAAAGGGCCTGGAAGTTCAGGCCCCAAAAAGGGTATTGATGGGGTATCTGTCAGGGTATTTTGATTCGGAGGGCTTATAGCAAATTCAGGTTGCGGGCACAGATCACTGCTTCGCCGCGACTGTGGACCCCTAATTTGCCGTAGATGTTCTTGAGATGCTTGTGGACCGTTTCGCGGGCGATGACAAGACTCTCAGCGATTTGCTTATCGGAGCAGCCCTGTCCCAGGAGATTCAGCACATCCAATTCCCGCCTGCTCAACGGCTCGATCAATCGGGACCCGGCAGCTGGTTCCGGCTTCAAGGCTCTTCCCGGGCCTTCAAGAATTCCCAGCAGCCTGTCAACATGATCGGGCAGAATGCCCGCCGTGCGAGCCTGGCGGAGCAAAGCGGCCGATACACCGCCTGCCGCGAAGAAGCTGCGCAGATAGCCCTCCGGCGCAGACAGAGCCAGTGCCTTCTCCAGTGAGGAGAGCGCGTTGTCTTTCTGTCCCAGCCCATGATATGCCATGGCCTGCCAGACATAGACTCTTACAGAATAGTAAACTTGCCCTCTCTCCTCCAGGTGATCCCGGATGGCCGCAAGCGCCGTCAATGCCCTGGCATACTGCTTTTGGGCAAGGAAGATGGGGCCGGGGTTGAGGTCAACGCTCGAGCTGACGAAAGATCCGGACGGTGCTTCCAGGTCTATCTGAGCCAGGCTCAAACACCGTAAAGCGGCTTCGAGGTCATCC
>JAKOVF010000345.1 GCA_029782225.1 Chloroflexota bacterium
CGCCACATCCACGATGCGAGCACGGAAGATGGCAGCCAGGCTGTTGACTTCGGCACGTTTTTCGGGCCCGGCTTTCACTTTGATGAGCGCCATATCCCGCGCCACGGACGGCTGGTGAGTCACATCCTGCACATCGATCACGTTGACCAGCTTGTACAGGTTGGCTTCGATCTTGTGCGCGTCGATGTCGCCGTTGGGGCAATCCACAACCATGGTCATGCGCGAGACATCGGGATTTTCCGTCTTCCCAACGGCCAGCGACTCGATATTGAAGTTCCGGCGGCGGAACAGCGAAGCGACGCGGTTCAACACGCCCGGTTTGTTTTCAACTAATGCGATGAAGGTATATTGCATTTCATTCTCCGTTTCTCGTTATGTCATTGCGAGGGCGCTAGCCCGAAGCAATCTCCTGGTTGTCTTGGGATTGCTTCGTCGGGAAGAGTACCCTCCTCGCAATGACATTATCGCCTTACAGGCCTCGTCAACATCTGGTCGAGCGATGCCCCGGCGGGAACCATCGGGTAGACCGCGTCCTCCTGTACCACGCTGAACTCGAGCACAACCGGACCTTGCGTATTACGCGCCCATTGAATGGCCTCGTCCACTTCTTCGCGTTTGGAGACGCGCCGCGCGGGGACGCCATGTGCCTCGGCCAATTTCACAAAATCCGGCGTGAGCATGTTCACAGCAGAGTAGCGTTTCTCGAAGAAGAACTCCTGCCACTGACGCACCATCCCCAGGAAATTGTTGTTCATGATCGCCACTTTCACATTCGCGCCTTCCTGCACGGCAGTGGTTAATTCAGCAGCAGTCATCTGGAAGCCACCGTCACCGGCGATGGCCCAGATCTCCTGGTCCTTATGGGCGAACCACGCACCAATCGCAGAGGGGAGGCCGAAGCCCATCGTCCCGGCGCCGCCGGAGGTGATCCAGCGGTTCGGCCTTTCCAGCGGGTAATATTGTGCGGCCCACATCTGATGCTGCCCCACATCCGTGGTGATGATCGCTCCGCCACCGGTTGACTTCCAGATATCAGCGATCAAATGCGCCACATGCAGCTTATCGTCATTCGGCCAGTTCATGATCGAGCGCGCATCGCCTTCGGCTCTCCATTCCCTGATCTGTTTCTTCCATTCTTCGTGATCGTATTCGTCCACCATTGGGATGAGATCAGATAAAACATTTTTTAGATCGCCAACCAGCGGCACATCCACGTGCACGTTCTTGTGGACTTCCGACGGATCAATCTCGACGTGAATCTTTTTCGCGGTCGGCGCGTAGGTTTTCAGATTTCCTGTGACACGGTCATCGAAGCGCATACCAAAAGCAAGAATAAGATCGGAATTTTGGATCGCAAGATTCGTATGCACTTCGCCGTGCATGCCCATCATGCCAAGACTCAGCTCATGGGATGCGGGGAATGCGCCAAGTCCGAGTAAGGTACTTGCAACAGGGGTCTGCGTTTTCACCGCGAAATGAGTCAACACTTCCTCGGCACCCGAGACCAGGACGCCGTGTCCGCAGAGAATGATCGGGCGTTTGGCTTTCTCAATCAAACGGACAGCCTGCTCGAGGTCCGCTTGAGGCGCATGGGCGCGGGGTTGATAGCCAGGCAGCTTGATGTCCTCTGGATAA
>JAKOVF010000168.1 GCA_029782225.1 Chloroflexota bacterium
ATCAGGTCTGCCAGCATACGATGAATTTGTTCGGGCGTGGCAGTGGGATGACGCTGCTTGATGCCGCTGATTGCCAGCGTTTTCACAGTTTCGTTCAGGCCGTCGACAATGGCGATTTTTTTCCATGCAGGCATGCGTCGAATGAATTGAATTTGCAGGGCTTCCATTCTGGGATGTGTATCCGGGAATAAGGCGGTCATAGCATGATTATATCTCCGACTTTCCCCGCACATCATTGACCTTCACTGAACTTCCTGTTTTGCGGCTGTCACTATCCTGCTGAGTTCCCTTCTGCCTGGTTTAGCACACTCCAGATCTCTTTCAGGACTTCTTCGATGTTGTTCATCACATCATGGTTCCAAAACCTCAATACTCGGTAGCCCCTTGCCTCCAATAACTTCGTTCTTTCCTCATCGTACTGTTCTTGTTCCAAATGCTGGCTACCGTCTAATTCAATGACCAACTTCCTGCGCAGCGCCCCTTTGGGGAAAGTCCACGATATAGGTATGGCACGCTGGTTCCTGAAATGTACGTTGCCCATTCGATGAGCGCGTAGGTGTTTCCAGAGTTCTGCTTCTGCTGGAGACATATTGCGATGTAACTGCTTGGCACGCCCAAAGATTTTCGGTGTAGTACGTTTATGCATTTGACCCCGTACGGACCCCTCCCCGGCCCTTTGGGGACCACACCTTTAGGTGCCCCAAATTCGTAAGAAGAGGTCAGAATAATTATTCCGAGAATCCAATCGGAATTTGGGGAGGGTGTCCGAAGGACGGGTGGGGCAATTGGGGGAGGAATAATTCTAATTTCGGCAGGAATTGAAATAGTCATAAATAACCCAAGTTGCGACCTTGATCGCAAAAGCCTTCCCTCACCCCCGATTTTGACGGTTTTTGATCAGAACGACTTCCCCCTCTCCCATTGGGAGAGGGCAGGGTGAGGGTCTTTCCTGCAATTTGATATCACCTATGGGTAGGGGGCAACTTGCGTTAAATACATTGTATTCTCATTCCCCCAGATTTGTTCGCCGATTTGGGGGACATCGTATCCGAAGCGGAGCGGAGTGGTAGGCGGGTGGGGGTCCCTCTCCCGCTGATTCATGGACTGGCTTCCTCGTTGCTTCTACAGATCTTTGCTTGACATCTAAATTTCAGCCTTCAAGCATTTGTGAAAAATAAAGTAGTTTATGAGATTAGTGCCCGAACAATATAAAGACGATGGGTAAAAGCGGCAAATTTCAGCCGCTTTTACCCATCCGTTTAAAGTTGTTCGGGTACTAACGGTAAAAGGCAAATGCTCTGGCTGGATTGTTCACCGTCATGGATCGCACCTGTTCTTCCGTGATGCCGCGTCTCAACAATTCAGGCAAGAAAACCCTTATCAGGGCCGTATAGCCTCGAAAACCTTCCTCCGGCAAACCGTCGTGGCGGGCAGGATTGTACCAGCCTGCATCGTGTGAGAGTAATAGATGCTCGATGAACCCCGCCTCGATCAGCGCAGTGACCGTCTCGAGCAATTCTGTTTGCGGTTGGAACGGCGCTCCGACCGTGTCAAGTTCCACGAACGCCCCTCGGCGTGCGGCTTCCCTCAGAATGGAGAGGTCGGGTTCCGTCTGGGCGTGGACCCAGATAAAGCGGTGCAGGTCCAGCCCCGCGGCCTCCAGGACATCCATTTCCTTCCGAGCCAGCCTGCCCCCGATCGTATGGCTGGCGATCACAGCCCCTGTGTTTTTGCTTGCCCTGGCCGCGGCTCTGAGATTTCTTATCTCCAGTGGGGTGGGTCCATCGTCGCTCATTGCCAGCTTAATGAAGCCTGCTCGAATGGAAGTCCCTTCCATGCCTTCCAGCAGCTCTTTTGTCCAGAGTGCTGCCAGGTCCTCTTCGTCAGCCTCTCGCAGGGATTGGGGGATGTAGGCATCCCGATAAACTCCCGTCGGTGCGATGATGTGGATCGAAGTCCCATCGGCCAGGCTTCTCAATACGGAGAGATTCCTGCCCACTCCCACGGTCGAACACTCCACCAGTGCCGTGACGCCGGCCGCAGCGGCTTCCGCGAGAAAAGGCTGCACTACCTTTAAGACGGCAGATGGTTCACTCTTAGCATAGCCAGGGACGTGCGGTCCCCGCAGATCAGTAAAAAGATGCTCGTGCGGAAGGATCAGACCGAGCGAGTCAATTTCGACGGGTCCCTTTATGGTTGTGAGTTTCATCTTCTAATCAAAGAACTTTCTGCATTCATTGCAAAAGTATTCACCCAACCTGTCTTTCATGTTTGGCACCAGGGTTACCTTCGTTGTTGCAGCCGCTAAATAGATTGTTCGGCCAATAATGCCAACCTGTACATCAGCCGTATTATTCGAGCCGCAGTGCGGACACGCGGGCACGCTGGCATTCTCAAAGTACATAATGGTCTTGAGAATCCCCTCGTATTGACTCTCCATCTTGTCCAGGGTCTTTTGATCTACTTTCAGCATAGCGTCAGCTTCCTCACAACCTCTTCATTTTTACTCCAGTGGTTGTTTCTATGTTGGGTTACTCTTTGGGTATCAGCTTCCCGTTTTCGTCGTAGACTTTTGGATATAAACGGTGCGCCAATTCGGGATGTCTCTTTGCCCACTCATCCTGAATTTTATGAATGCCCGCTAGAATATCCTCGGCGGTCGCGTTCTTCTTGAATTGAACACGGACAGGTTTTTCGTTTGAGTTTGTTTTTTGATCTGCCATCTTATCCTTCCCAATCTTGCCCTCATCTTCCATTGCAAACTGAATGCTGCGGATGACATCATTGATATTGTTAATCACATCATTATTCCAAAAGCGGAGCACCTTGTAGCCTTGTGACTCCAAAAATCTTGTTCTTTCTGCATCATAGTCCGCCTGCTCCACATGTTGACCGCCATCCAGTTCAATAATGAGTTTCTTTTTGATACACACAAAATCGGGAATGTACTTGCCGATAGCGTGTTGTCTTCTGAAACTCACACCTAGTTGATCGGTGCGGAGGTATGCCCAGAGCTTTGCTTCAGCGGGTGTGGGCTCTTTGCGAAGTTTTCGAGCCGTGTCATAACCTTTTGTCGTTGTTCTTCGTGCTGGCATGATCGGATAGGTCCTATTCTGAAATGACAAATTCCATTGCCAACCCCCTCCGCCTTCGGCACCTCCCCCAAATGGGACAGGTTACTTCCGGTTGGCATAAAAGTTTTTATGTCCCATTTGGGGGAGGCAGGTGGGGGTTGTTTCCTTTCCACAATCTTGACCTCATCTTCCGTCAACCCATGTCTCATCCCCGAAGTGAAACGAAGGGGACTGTAATATCATCCCCTTGTGAGACATTGTCCCCGCAGCGATGCGCATCTCCGCCGCCGAGAGCCTCTTTATTAATCCGTACGATAATCATTGCTCGATGCATCCAATAGTAATCTTATCATTTCGCAAGTTATATCCATAGAGGAGACCCAAGATGGCAGCTGCAAAAGTCAAGGGATCTGGGACCAGAGAGAAGCCGTGGCAATTGACCACACCCAGCGGCTCGTCAGAGTATCAAATGTATCGCGACGAGACCGCCACTCCGCCCGCGCTCGTTTGTGTGGTCGGAAAGACTGAGCTTCGATATCACCTGCGTTGTATCGAGGATCTACATGAGATGCTTAAAGCGCACGGGGACTGGATGCTGCTGGGCAGCGCAGACGAGCAGAAGCCAGCAGCCGAAGGGACTGTCGAAGCCTGGGGACGGTCAGCGAAAAATCCTGTGGGGGGCTGGTATGGGCTCAAGAAGGGTTTGCGCGGCCGCTTCGGGATGTACCTGCCTCCTTTGCTGGAAGCACTCGGGCTGGCTGAAGTCGAGCACAACCCCAGGAACAATCGTATGCGGGCGCTGTGATCGCGATTCTCCTCTAAACACCCTATCCCCGTGAGCCATCCAAAGACGTGCGCGAATGCGCTGTCAGGCCGAGCATGCCGGAGGCCCTCCTGCCTCCCATGGACTTTCAATGAATTGATATGTTCATCATTCCTCTCTCTTCCAATAAAGCGAAAATGAGCTTCCCCCGATAAAGTAGACACAAAAAATGTCCATATCCAGTAGACTAGAAGAATAGGAGTAGGATGATGGACGAAAAGAAACCAAGGTATCGGACGTACACGGAGGAATTCAAGTCGGAAGCGTTGGAATTGCTCAAGAGCAGCGGCAAGACAGCGCGGCAGATCGAACGCGAGTTGGGGATCACGCCTGGGCTGTTGGTGAAGTGGCGGGACCGCTATCAGGTGATCTCGAAAGAGGCGGAACAGGCTCATTTGGCGCTCAGTGATATGGAAGGGGCCAAACGCGAGATTCAACGACTGCGGCGGCGATTGGCAGAAGTGGAAGAAGAGCGCGAGATCCTAAAAAAAACAATCAACATCTTCTCCCGGAAAAGCGAATGAGATATCAGTTTATTCATGAGCATCGACAGGAATTCAGTGTCAAACGCATGTGCCAGCTGCTGGGCGTGACCCGCAGTGGCTATTATGCCTGGCAGCCAGAAAAAGTAGGTCCGCGCCAATTGGAGAACCAGGTCCTGGTGGAGCAAATCCGAGTGGAATACAAGCTCAGTCGTCAGACCTACGGCAGTCCACGCATCTGGGCTCGCTTGCGAGGACAGGGAGTATTGTGTGGGCGTCATCGTGTGGCACGTCTGATGAATAGAGAAGGCATTCGCCCGCCACAGCGACACAGGAGATATCCGGTAACAACGCAACGCCAGCCAGGCGTGATCCCGGCGCCTAACCGTTTGAACCAGGACTTTTCCGCCCCGACGGCCAACGCCAAATGGGTCAGCGATTTCACTTACATCGATACCGCAGAAGGCTGGTTGTATCTGGCGATCATTCTAGATCTGTTTTCTCGCAAAGTGGTGGGCTGGGCTATGTCCGCACAAATGAATACGGCTTTGGTG
>JAKOVF010000349.1 GCA_029782225.1 Chloroflexota bacterium
GTAGCGAGCATCCGCATGAAAGTGGATTTGCCCGCGCCGTTGGGGCCGAGCAGACCCAAAATTCCAGGTTTGATTTCAAGCGTGAAATTTCTCAATCCCCAAAGGTCACTGCGATATTGTTTGCCGAGGTCGGTAACGGTCAGCTTCATCATGTTCTCTCTTGTGCATGGAATGTTGCACTGTGCTTACGAAGAACGGCTGGTGCAGTTGCGGTCCGCCAAAAGGTGCATCATCGATCTCCTGCCATGATTTTTACAACAAAGAAGCCTTTTCTAGCCTGTCCATTGGGATAGGTTTTTGCGGGGCATAAACTAAAGCCCAACATCTATGTGTGCAACTCGTTTTGAGAGGGCAGTGCCATCCCCCCGTTGTACCCGCGGACCTTTCTCAATTAACGTGCGGGCATCACACGGACAGCAACCAGCCCGCTGATGCCTTTCAATTCCAGATTTCGTGCCTCCAATTGACTGCCGTCCAGGCCCGCGGCTTTGAGAGCTTGTTCGCTGATGAGAATCTCCCCGGCCGCGGCCCTGGAAGCGATCCTGGCTGCCGTGTTTACTTCATCACCAATTGCCGAAATATTGACCAGACTCTCGGCGGACCCCATGGCGCCAAAAAAAGCGACGCCAGCATGGACGCCGATTCCCACGGGAATCTTTTGTTCCCCCATGATCTTTTGGATTTTTCGCGCGGCGCGGACGGTCCTTGCAACATAATCCTGCCCGGCAAAGCCTGCTCCCCAAAACGCCGCCACAGCATCGCCGGCTAGTTTTTCAACCAGACCATCTTCCTCTGCAATGGCCTTTGTTGACCCGACATAAAACCGATTGATCAGCTTTTGGAATTCCGTGGAGGTCATTTGTTCAGAAAGCGCCGTGGAACCGCGCACATCCACGAACAACATGGACATTTCCACTTCCGCTCCACCGGGAAACTTTTTCGCAAAATCCTCACACACGTTGCAGAAACGCGGGTTCAGGCTGGATTGTTTTCTGCCGTACAGCGCACCGACCACCATGGCCCCGATCCCGTGAAACGGCGCATTGCAAAGCTTGCAGCGCGGGTCATGCGGCAGGATGCGAAAGAAGCCATATAATCGCTTTTCGACCGAGAAGGCGTCGGTCATGAACCAGTCGTGCCACATCTGGCTAATATTATCTTTGTTCACAGCCATCGGTCACATCCTTTGATTACCGGTAAGAATCGCGCTCGGAGGACTTGATTTAATCACAGATGGATGGATGTCACAATCAGCCCGGCGGGGGATGAATCATGCTGGCTCGCGGAAGGAGGCCGCTCCGCAGTCCGCCGCTGTCTTGCAAGTCACCGATATAGTGGACGCCCGTCCAAAGCGATAACCGTTCAATATGAACGAATGAGTCCAGCCGCCGGGGCGGTCGCGTTGTTCGAGGACGAGTATCTTCTTCCTCGCTTGTGCCGGCGCAATCGCGGCGGTTAGTCTGCTTGCAAAAACAGCGATGCTATCCCACCTTCCCGCCATGATATTTGAGGGAATACACCTGTTTTCCCTTGAAATAGATCACTTCCTGGCCGGTGAATTGGTCTATATTCCCATCGCTCATGTCTTGATAGAGAAAATCTCCCTCCTGATACTCGCTCGGTCCGCGAAAGGGACGCTCGGCGGTGACGCGCTGCATGGCTTTCTGCAGGAAGGGATAGATGTCCTTACCTGATGCCATTTTGTCCGTCACCCCGCCATAGTAATTCATGGCCCAGATGACTTTGTCCTTTTCCCAGACGGCTTCCTCGCCAATAAATGGATCGAACCCAAAGTAGCGGTCGCGATAGAAAAAGGCACCTTCACGGTACGACATCTCGCGGGTGCCGTCCTCGAGCGTCCGTTCGTTGCCTTCGCCGCCTGTCGCATAAGTCCTTAGTTTTGCTTTAAGTAGAAAGGTCACGAAATCCATATATTCCTCGTGGAAGTTGCCAAATGATGCAAATGTCGAAGCGGGCACACCGATTTCAATCCTTCAGCTCATACTGCCCAACAATCGTTTGCACCTCCTTCACCTGTGCATCCGTCAACGGACCAAACTCCATTGCTCTCGCGTTTTCTGTCACCTGCTGCACGGATTTGAATCCCGGAATGGGAACCATGCGTCCGTCCAGCGCCCAGATGTAGGCGAGCGCGCCCTGAGCCATCGTCCGTCCGCCGGAAGTGAGGATGTCACGGATTTCCTCCACGATCTTCAGCCGTTTTTGTGTCTCCAGCCGGGAGAAATCCTCCAAGGAGCGGATGTCATTTTCAGGGAACGTGGTGGCTGAATTGAACTTTCCCGTCAAAACACCCTTGTTGAGCGGGTCTTTGTTGATGCCTGCCAGGTCAAAGTCTGCGCAGACCCTGCGCATTTCGGCATTGTCATAGATGGCATTCAAACGGAATTGGATGGATGTGCAATGCAGGCCAGGCGCGAATTCGCGGGCGCTGTCAACGACGTCCGTGCTCCATCCATACCAGCGGATCTTTCCCGCGGATACCAGTTCTTCCAAAACTACTTGCAGTTCCAGAGCCAGTTTGGGATCATAATCTCCTGCATGCAATTGATAGATGTCAATGTGGTCTGTCTGCAAACGACGCAGGCTATTTTCCGCATCGGTCCGCACATTTTTGATGATCTGGCCGGGGTCACCATAAACTGTTTTCTTCTCTTCGTTGACAATATGTCCAAACTTGGTGGCGATCACAACTTTGTCCCGTTTGCCTTTCAGTGCGCGCCCCAAAACGGCCTCGCTGTGGCCAGCGCCATAATTCGCGGCGGTATCAAAGAAGTTGACTCCCATATCCAACGCGGCCTGCACTGCGCGGATCGATTCTTCATCATCCGTATTTCCCCAGCCGGCAGGGTAGGGCTTCCTTCCAGGCTGATCCCAGGTCCACGGACCGCCAATCGCCCAGCATCCCAGGCCCAGGGCGCTGACTTCCAACTTGCTTTTGCCCAGAGTTCGCTTTAGCATTTTATACATCCTTCCTGTCTTCATCGCCCAGATCGATTTTGCGGGCCGAGTACCCATCATAATCGGGGACCAGACGATCATATTCGCCATCCATCAGCGGAGAGGAGATCATAAAGTCTGCGGAGGCGCGGTTGCAGGCAATGGGAATATTCCAGACCACCGCCATGCGCAGGAGCGCCTTGACATCGGGATCGTGAGGCTGGGGTTCGAGCGGGTCCCAGAAAAATATGAGGAAATCGATCTCATTGTCCACGATCTTGGCACCGACCTGCTGGTCACCTCCCAGAGGGCCGCTGTTGAGTTTTGTGATTTTGAAGCCCAGCTCCTTTTCCAGAATCTTTCCCGTTGTTCCGGTTGCAAAGACTTCATGGTGAGCCAGCAGATCGCGGTTGAATTTTGCCCATTCGACCAGGTCGCGTTTCTTGTTATCGTGGGCAACCAGGGCGATCTTCTTGTCGTGTTCCATTGGAATTTTCTTGTGCATAATTCTATACTGCTCCTTTACGAACGCTGACGTTTTCCTTTCCACCATAGGACGATCATCAATGGCGCCAGGGCGGCAGAACCACAGAATGGTGAAGATGGTTTTGATGACGGAACCGGGGTAGGAGTGGGCTGATCTGGAGATGGGGTTGGCTGTTGTGGTTCTGGAGTAGAAGTAGCCGTGCCCACACGGTCCATACTCACGCCTGCTTCGCCATAAAACGCCGGATATTCAGTTGCCTGTAAATTATTTTCCTGCAAACTGAACGCAAATTGAGTCTGCCTGTTGTTCGGGTCTTCCACCGAAACGTGGATCGAACCGTCTCCATAATCCTGCCAGGTGCCGGAAGATTCGACGACTTGATTGTCCTCTCCTTTGCTTTCGAGAGTGGCAGAGTGGTCGGTTCCCAGAGTCAGTGTCAATTGTGTGCGTTTATTGTTTGCAAGAGTGAGCAGGTCACTTTGGTACGTCCCGGCGACGACGGCTGGATCGTAAACGGGAACGATGGTCGGCGTGGGAGGAAGCGGAGTGGGAGTCTGCACCAGCCAGGGGAAGTCGTAGCCTGTCCCGTTTTGCTTCATCCCATCCGGGAACATGTACGAAATATTCTGCGCAATCTCCTTCACAATGGGGTCATTCGGAGCAAGCTCAAGAGCGGTCTGGATTTCGTTCAGGGCCCGGTAGGTATCGGATGTGGGGCTGCCCATGAAGGAGTCCCAATAGGCACGATTGGCAAGCAGGTCTGCAAAGCCGGCATGCCATTGCGCGTCTTTAGGCAGGAGGGCGAGGCACTTCTCGTAAGCATCCACGCTCAACTTGTAAAGCTCCTCGCCGCCTGCGTCGGTGCGATAGGCCTTGCTCATGAAGAAAATTTCCTTGTAGGCTTTTGCGAGCCGCCCCCAGGCCTCACCGTCGTTTGGCGATTTCGAGACGTTGTTCTGTTCATTGAGCACGGTCTGCCAGGCAGAGGGAGCCACCAGCGCAAATTCCATATTCTCGACCACATCATAAGGCCCGGGCTCGAAGTTCTCGAAATGCCAGTGCATCTCATTGCCCTGAATGGAACCGCCGGGCGTGGTCTCGGCCCAACCGATCTGTGTATTCAGAATAATATTCTGCGGGCTGGCGGGATAAGGAAGGCGCAGGGTGACATCCGCGCTCCCAATGGTGTCGTTCCAGCCTGCGCCGGTTGCAAGGATGTAATAGAACGCGGTGTAGGGAGCATATCCTGAACCGCTCAGCGTATAGGCCACGTCGATGCCCACATCCTGATTAACCGGAAAGGTGACGTCAAATTCCGCCCAGGGAACATCCTCATTCTGATAACGGACATCGGGATAATTGGCGCGGCGGTACGAAACTTGTTTGCCATCCACCTTTATGGAAAGGTCGGCGATCTCGGGGTACGCAAAGCGCCCATCATTGGCAGAGAGGGGAAAACGGACAGCCATGCTTTCTTCGGACGCGCCCAGGTTGCGCATGTTGAAACTTGCTGTGACACGGGCGCTCCCGAGGGACCCGGGAGCTGTGTCGGCGTTGACAGAGATCAGCACATTTTCGGAGACCATTCGAACCCGGGTGCCTTCGTTGCCCGGCTCCGGGTTCGAGCCGGGCGGATTGATGGGCGGGGCTACGTCAGCCAGGGCTGCAGACGGAAAAGCAAACAAAGCAATCAGCAAAAGGATGAGCGTCATGCGTTTCATCATGTGCCTCCCGTTATAAGGATTATAGCATTGTGACTAAGTATAGTGACTTCCCTATATGGTCAAACATTGTTTACTGATTAATTGTCGTTTTCCATAGCCACTGCAAAATAACTTCAGTTGCCGGTAGATGATCAAGAAACATGGTCGTCAAATCCGTGTGATAGACATTAGGGATCAGGCAAATCTCTCCCTTGCCATTCAATTTCTCTATAAATGAAATGGAATTGGCCTTGTCGACCAACATGTCTCGTTCGCCATGGATGCAGAGGACAGGAATTGTCTCGTCGCCGCGAATAAATTGGATGGGGTCGGCGCGGTCCCAGTTCCGGCGCGGACCGAGGTAACGGCGGAGCATTGTCTGGCCCCTGGTGTTTTGGCAGTGGGCGAAGTCCAGTAGTCCGCTAATTAGGACCAGGCCGAGAAATGATTCCTGCTGAAAACCATATCCCTGCAGGCGCTCGTGGTCAAGGAACATGAGGCTTGCAAGCTGTGCTCCAGCGGACTGGCCTGCCAAAATTACGGAATCCGTTCTCAGTCCGCGCGCAGAGGCGAGATGGAGTCCTGCTTTGAGCCCGCTGTAGGCGTCATCCAATTGACAGGGGAATTGGTAGGAAGGAGTATGCCGGTACCCGCCCAAAATGACAGGATACCCCGCTTCTACAAAGAAATGACCCAAAAAGCGAAAGATGCCGGGATTGCCGCGCGACCATCCGCCGCCATGCAGGAAGAAAACGATTGGTTTGTTTTGCCCGATTAATTCATGCTTGTAGTGAAGAACAATATACTGATTGGGATGAGGGCCGAACTTGAGTTTTTCTTCGATGGTTCTATGACGCGTGTTGGCAACAGCGATGCGGATGGACATATGCAAAACGCGCAGATACTCGTCCCACTGCCAGAGTGCTTTTTTGAAACCGGTAACGTGTGTGGACATCTATAACAGCAAACGCGGACAGGTATCGCCCGCCCGCGTTTGACGTACCAATCTTTGCTCTTGTTTATCCGTAACGCTGCATGAAGCGTTCCATCCGCTGTAATGCCTCTTCGATCTTCTCGTAAGCCGTGGCATAACACATACGGACAAACCCATCACCGCCGGGACCGAAGGCGTTGCCCGGGACAACTGCCACGCCTTCTTCGCGCAACAGTTTTTCGGCGAAGGTTTCATCGTCCATGCCGGAGGCGCGAATGTTGGGAAATGCATAAAAAGCGCCGCGCGGCTCAAAGGTCGAGAGGCCGAGACGATTGACTCCCGCAACCAGAAGTCTGCGGCGGCGGTCATACTCTGACACCATTTCCTTTACATAGGGTTCGCCGGTCTTCAAGGCTTCGAGCACGGCGTCCTGCGCGGTGGTCGGCGCGGACATGATCGTATATTGATGGATGCGCACCAGGCCCTGAATAATATCCGATGGGCCGCAGGCGTAACCGATGCGCCAGCCGGTCATGGCGTAATCTTTTGAGAAACCGCCCAGCAGAACCGTGCGACGCTTCACGCTTTCGCTCAGCGCCGGCACGCACACATGCTGGAAATCATAGACAAGGCGGTCATAGATTTCATCGGAGATGATGAGCAGGTTGTATTCCTCCGCGATCTTGACGATCTCGAGGACCACATCACGGGTTGCCACCGCGCCGGTGGGGTTGGAGGGATAACCGATAAAGATGACCTTTGTACGCGGAGTGATCGCCTTGCGGATGTCCGCAGGGTCCACCATAAAATCGTTTTCGAGGCGGGCGGGAATTTCAACCGGCACACCCCCGGCCAGAATCACCTCCGCCTGATAGGAAACAAAACATGGGGTAGGAATGATGACTTCATCGCCGGGGTCGAGCACGGCCGTCATCGTGAGATAAAGCGCCTCCGAAACACCGACCGTGATCACGATCTCCTGGGTTGGGTCATAACTTACGCCATATAAACGCTTGAGGTTGTCAGCCACAGCCTGGCGCACTTCGAGTTTGCCGTGATTCGAGGTGTAATGGGTCTCGCCATTTTGAAGCGAACGGATGCCCGCTTCCAAGATGGGCTTTGGCGTGGTGAAATCCGGTTCGCCGATGCCGAGCGAGATCACATCCTTCATCGTCGCGGCAATATCAAAAAACTTGCGGATGCCGCTGGGCTTGAGTCCTGCAACCCTGGCTGAGAGACGTTGTACGTCAGTTACTTCCTGCATGGAGCCTCCTTTGGCCTGTCAAATAGGTTGAATGTTCCATTCATCGGGAACTTCCCGGTAGGTCAATTCGAAGCCTTGCCCATTTACCGTCTTCACGCGAAAACCTTTTTCGCCCGGTCCCCGCCATCGGGCGAGGATCTCGGCGATCTCATGGCGCTGTCCCTCCCATAATAATGAAATGGGACGGTCCGCATATTCCGTATCTGAACGACACTCGACAATTTCCATATTCTGGCATCGACATTACTTTACAGAAGTTGAAAGAACTCCCGAAAAAGGAGCGTCCCCTGTTTTCGGGCCTCTCGCAGTCATTTCGTGGTTACTGATTTTAGCAACTCAAACAAAAAAAGGGTAGGACAAAATGTCACTACCCTGAGATGACCGAACTGTTGTCTCCAGTATTCAGCCGCAGGACCTGCCCATCGCCTCTTCCCTGGACTCTGGCCTGCCTCCCGATCAGGGAGCGCCTCAACACCGCAGCCTCGATCTCACAACCGGCCTCGAGGATGCTGTCCTCCACCCGGGCGTTGGTGATCCTGCAGTCAGCCCCAATGGAAGCAAACGGCCCAATGACGGAATTCGTGATCTGAGCCGTCTCGTGCACAAAGGATGGAGCGATGATCTCGACACCATCGATTTTTTCATTTTTCACTCTGTTCGCGCAGCCCCGTTCCAGCAGAATCCGATTGGTATCCAGCGTAGCCTCGATGGTACCGGTATCCAGCCAGGTGCTGATCTCGTTCACGCGGACTTTTGCGCCATTCTTGATCATCAATGTAATTGCATCGGTCAGGAAAAACTCGCCTTTGAGGGAGATGTTCTGTTTGATTTGCTCGTCGATTGCGACAAATAAAGCTTCAGCACTCTTGAGATAATAACAGCCGACCACCACCAGGTTGTTATCCATGGACTGCGGCTTCTCGACAAAGCGCGTCACCCAGCCATCCTGGTTCAGGTCTGCCACGCCAAAGCGACGCGGGTCCGGCACGGGCATGACCCAGGCCACCCCGTCCGCTTCTTCATGAGCGAGGAACGAAAAATCTGTTTCCATCAGCGTATCTGAGAAGCAGACGATCATGGGGCCATGCAGGTACTCCCGCGCCAGTGATAAGGCGTGAGATTGTCCCTTCATCTCGTGCTGCACAACATAATGCGCCTTCAGTTGCGGAAAATTAGACCCTATAAATGAAGGGATAAACTGTTCGCCGAGGCATGGCCCGACGATGAAGATATACTCCGCATTGCCAGGGTCAGGCAGTGTGGAGAACATGGCAAGCACGTGCTCAAGCGAAGTTTTCCCGGCCACACTGACAAGCGGTTTGGGCTTGCTGTAGGTGTGTGGACGCATCCGCGTTCCCCAGCCAGCCATGGGGATAACGATTTTGAGGGTTTCGGTCATAGTCATATTTTACCCCGAGCAGTTCCGTATTGCGCTTCTCTAGATGAGGTACTTCCTCGGTAGGGTTGCACCTACCATTCTCCGAATTGCAAAGGTTCGATGCCCGCCCGGTATTCCTCCAGCGTGCGGCGGTGACCAGCCGGCATATCCTCCGGCAGGCCGTTGAGATCGAAGAAACGCGCCTCAGCAATCTCAGCATCGTGTTTTCCATTTAATGTAAAGTCATGGCACAAGAACACAAGATTATGGTCGGTCTTGTAATCCTTGAAACTGGTATACGCGCCCAGTAATTTCAGTTTCCCCAATTCGGCGCCCGCTTCCTCACGCGCTTCGCGCCGCGCGGCCTGTTCAATGGTCTCGCCCCGCTTCAGTCCGCCGCCGGGCATGTACCACCCATGCAGGTATGTGTGATGGATAAGCAGTACCTTGTCATCCTGGATCATCATGACGCGCGTCCCCAGGCGAATGGGACGAAAAATGAACGTGAAAATCCGAAAGCCAAAATAAAGAAAGCGGACATACATCTCAGGAATGTCCCAGGACGGGATGGGGTTGATAGGGTTCCTCGAGTCGTTTGACGTCTTCTTCATTTAACTTGATATCGAGTGCGGCAATGGCCTGATCGAGATGCGGCATCTTGCTGGAGCCGACGATCGGCGCGGTGATATGGGGTTTGTTCAACAACCAGGCCAGCGCGATCTGGGACGCCGTGACGTTATATCCTTTTGCCACTTCGTCCGCACGCTCGGCCACTGTGAAATCCTCGTCCCGAAAATAAAGTTCATCCGCAAAGGGGTCGCTCCGGGCGCGGACCGTCTGACCTCCACCGCCGCGTTTGCGGTTGCCGGCGAAGAAGCCGCGTGCCATGGGGCTCCACGGGATAAGGCCGATGCCCTGGTCTTTGCACAGCGGAATCATCTCGCGTTCTTCTTCACGATACACCAGGTTGTAGTGATCCTGCATGGACACAAACTTCGCCCAGCCATGTTTTTCCGAAGTGTATAGCGCCTTGGAAAACTGCCACGCATACATGGAAGATGCGCCAATGTAACGTGCCTTGCCGGACCGGACGACATCGCTCAGCGCGTCAAGTGTTTCTTCGATCGGAGTGTTGTAATCCCAGCGATGGATTTGATAAAGGTCAACATAATCCATTTGCAGGCGCTTGAGGGAGCGGTCAATCGAGTCCATGATGTGCTTGCGTGACAGGCCGCGGTCGTTGGGGTCGTCGCTCATTTTCTGGAAGACCTTGGTTGCGATAACGACTGTGTCACGCTGCACTCCAAGAGCTTTCAGCGAATTGCCCAGCACTTTTTCGCTCTCACCGAGGGAATAGACATCAGCTGTATCGAAGAAGTTGATGCCTGCATCCAGGGCGCGCTTGACAAAAGGCTTCGCTTCCTCCTCCTCCAATATCCACTCCCGCCATTTCTTCGAGCCATAGGTCATCATGCCCAAACACAGACGTGAGACCTTTAGTCCGGTCTTGCCAAGATTGACGTATTGCATAAGAACTCCTTTGACGATGGACCAGCTCCGTCGTCCTATAGTATTTTCAAATTCGCCAGACTTGCAGCGAGGCGCTTGATTCCAACCGACTCAAAGACGACATCGATGATCTCGTCATCATCCTGTATCTTGCTGTCAATGACCATGCCTTCGCCCCAGGTTGGGTGCTTGACCCGAGTCCCGGCGCGGTATTTTGCTTCGATCACGGAAGCAGACCGAGGTCCAGACGGAAGCGACCATTTTGTCTCGGGAGGCCCACCGCGCAGGCTGCGACCGGTCCGCGTTTTGCCGACGAGCAGGTCGGTCGGGATGTCATCCAGAAAACGCGAGGGATAGGTCTCCTCGGCCATGCCGCGTCCGCCGCGCTGGATGGCGCGGATCAGGTAAAGGCGGTCCTTTGCACGTGTGATGCCTACATATAAAAGGCGGCGTTCCTCTTCCATCGATTCGGGTTCATCGAAAGAGCGACTGTGCGGAACGATGCCGTCATCCAGGCCCACGAGGAAAACCGCGCCGAATTCGAGACCCTTTGCAGCATGGAGCGTAAGCAGCGTGGGCGCGTTGACGTTATCTTTAATGGTATCCTGATCGGCCACGAGCGCGACATTCTCGAGAAATTCTTCGAGCGTGCGTGTGGAATATTCTTCAGCAAGACGCTTCAATTCCTGGACGTTCTCCCAGCGGTCAGTACCTTCTTCTGTTTCATCGTCAATATATTCCTTGTAATTCAGATCAGCAACAATATGCGTGAAAAGCTCGGGCACGGTTAGCATCGGCGCCAGCGCGCGCCAGTTTGCCAGTGTGCCGCCAAAATCCGCAAGCGGGATTGCAGCGCGGCCGGCGAATGAATTCCAAAACGGGGATTCGGCACCGCGCGCCAGATCGGTCAGCACCGTGCCGGGGCTGACACTGTTCTGCCGAGCCACAATATGCAGTGTAGTGAGAGTTTTGTCCCCGATGCCGCGCGGTGGGACGTTGATGACGCGGTCCAGGCTGGCTTCGTCAGCAGGGTTATGAATGAGACGCAGGAACGAAATGATGTCCTTAACTTCACGGCGGCCGTAAAATCTCTGTGCGCCGACGAGGCGATAAGGCAGGCGCGCCTGCAGGAACGCTTCTTCAATGAGACGGGATTGCGCATTGGTGCGATACATTACCGCACATTCGCCGGGCTCGAATTTGCCGGAGGCTACAAGCTGGGCAATCGTGTCCACGACGAATGAGGCTTCGGCGTAATCATCGGGCGCTTCATAAAAAAAGATCTTCTCGCCGTTGCCGCGGTCGCTGAAGAGACGTTTCTTGCGGCGGTTATGGGCGCGGTCGATCACGCCCATCGCAGCATTGAGGATGTTTTGATGCGAACGATAATTCTGTTCCAGCAGAATGACGTGGGCTTCGGGAAAATCCTGTTCAAAACGCTGCACGTTTCGCCAGTCCGCGCCACGCCAGCGGTATATCGATTGATCGGGATCCCCAACGCAAAAGATATTCCGGTGATGGGAGGCCAGATGCTTCACCAGGGCATATTGCGCCAGGTTGGTATCCTGGAATTCATCCACCAGTACATGGCGGAATTTTTGTGAATACTTTTCCCGCACAGTTGGATTGTCTTCGAGCAACTTCGCGGTGTAGACCAGCAGGTCGTCGAAGTCCACGGCGTTGCTGGCAATCAATCGCTTTTGGTATTCGGCGTATACGCGTTTGACGACTTCATCACGGTATGTGTTCGTGGGGTAATCGTCGGTGCCGATCAATTCGTTCTTGGCGCGCGAGATCGCAGCGTGGACGCTCACGGCTCGGTACAGCTTTTCGTTCAGGTTCAGCTCCTTGATGACCCCTTTGACGATCCTTTCCTGGTCGTCAGCATCAAAGATCACAAAATTCGATTGGATCGGCAGGAGGTCCGCTTCTTTGCGCAGGATGCGCGCACAAATGGAATGGAACGTTCCCAGCCACATCCCTTCCGTGGCCTGTTCATTTAACATGGCTTTGACGCGCGCTTCCATTTCGCGGGCGGCTTTATTGGTAAATGTGACGGCGAGGATCTGCCACGGGCGGACTCCTTCAGATGCGATTAAGTATGCGATCCGTTGTGTCAGCACCCGCGTCTTTCCCGACCCCGGGCCTGCCACCACTAAAACAGGCCCGTCTCCGGCTGAGACGGCCTGGCGCTGTTGAGGGTTGAGTTTATTGAGAAAATCCATTGAGACAACTGTGAAGGCGAGTTGTAGGAATTATAGTCCCGCAGGCTGTGACAGATAGACTGCCAGAACCTGCGGGACGTACTTACCGTGTCAGCTTGCTTGTCTATTGCTTACTTTGCCAATTCCGATGTACATTCCGGGCAGCGTGTGGCCTTGATATCGATCACGCTGAAGCAGTATGGACATTGCTTCGTGGTCGGATCGGCGGGCGGAGGAGCCTTTTTGGCCGCGTTTGCGGCTTTGATAATCAGGAAGATGACCAGGGCAATCGCGATGAAATCAATGATGTTGTTGATGAAATTGCCGTATGTCACCTTGGCATTGCCGACGGTGAAGGCCAGACTGCCGAAATCAATCCCTCCAATAACCAGGCCGATCAATGGCATGAGAATGTCGCCGACCAGGGACGCGACAATCTTGGCGAACGCCCCGCCGATGATCACAGCAACCGCGAGGTCGAGTACATTGCCTCGCATGACAAAGGCCTTGAATTCCTTTAACATATTCTTCCTCCTTGAAGAAATAGTCGCGTTAAGGTATTCTACCGTTTGGGGAGAGCAATGTCAACGAAGCCACGCTTGTCTCTTCAAGACCGATTTGGGTCAAAATACACTGTAAAAAAACCCTACTGGAGGATTGTTTTAAATAGTACTATAGGGTGTTTTTTGGCTGCCGGGTACCCTCCGGTTGCCCTACGATTGTACGGCAGTTGACGGTCGTTCAGATTTAGGTATAATTCAATCTGCTTTGATTTGTACAAAAAAATACAACAACTGTTTCCATTGAAAGGAGGTGGTTGCACGACAGAGCAATACTGTAATGGCTTTCAACTTCCCTAATATCAAACTGTTGTTCCAAATTTTCTCTGTAGGAGGAGAAAACCAATGCTTAAAAACCGTTTAATGCTGGTGCTCAGTCTGCTGGTTGCTACCAGCATGATTCTGGCTGCTTGTGGCACCCCAGCTACTGCAACTGAGCCGCCTGCTCCCACCACAGCTGCCACCGAAGCTCCCACGCAAGCCGCTACCGAAGCACCCACCGCAGCACCGACAGAGGCCCCGACAACCCGCCATGGTGGCTGGTTGGACGAGATAGATTATTCAGTGGTTGATGCAGATTCGGCCATCACCCAGATTACTGCTGGTGCGATTGATCTGTTCAGCTATGGCCTGGCGCCTGACAAACTCACCGACATCAAGGATGCCGGATTATGCTACTCAGCGTCGTATGGCCTCTACTATGACTGGCTGTTCAACCCGGCTGTCTTCACCGACACCACCAAGTTGAACCCATTCTCAAACCGCAAGATTCGCGAAGCGATGAACTGGCTGACTGACCGCGATTACATCAACCAGGAAATCTTTGCTGGTGGTGCCCTGCCGAAATACACTCCCTTGACCACCCAGCTCGTGGATTACACCGGTGTGATCGATGTTGCCCGCGGTATCGAAGCCAAATATGCCTACAATCCGGATAAAGCCAAGGAAGTCGTTACCACAGAAATGACCGGTATGGGTGCAACCATGGGCGCCGACGGCAAATGGCAGTTCAGCGGTGCGCCTGTTACCTTGATCTTCCTGATCCGCAATGATGGTGATGGCACACGCCTGCCGCAGGGTGAGTACTTTGCCAAACAACTGGAATCCGTTGGCTTCACAGTGGATCTCCAGGAAAAGAAGTCCTCTGAGCTTTCCCCGATCTGGATCGGTTCTGACCCGAAGGAAGGCCAGTGGAATCTCTACACAGCTGGTTGGGCTTCGAATGGTTTGAACCGCGATGAACGGACTATCTTCCAGGAAATGTATCTTCCTGACAGCCCGCAAGGCATCCCGCTGTTCACCGAGAATGTAGTCGATCCTGCTTTCCAGAAACTCGGCGATGATCTGGCAAATGGCAATTTCACCACGCTCCAGCAACGCCACGATATGATCGCCCAGGCTCTGCCACTTGCCCTTGAAGACTCTCTGCAAGTTTGGGTAGTTGATCTGCAGAGTTTCTCTCCATATAACTGCGATCTCCAGGTCAGTGCTGACGTGGGGGCGGGCGTTGAGACCACCAAGATGGCGCCCTTCAACCTGCGCATTAAAGGCCAGGAGGGTGGCCAGGTTAAGTCCGGAACTACAGAAACCCTGTTCACTGATCCGTGGAACCCTGTCAATGGCAGTAACTGGGTATCCAGTGCCTTTGTACAGAACGGAACCGCAGGCCGCGCCTTCATGCCCGATCCATACACCGGCCTTTCCTGGCCGCTTCGTGCCGAGAAGGCTGATATCACAGTGCAGACCGGACTGCCGGTCGCCAAGAACCTCGACTGGGTTAACCTGACAACTGCTGACACGATCGATGTGCCGACCGATGCCTGGGTCGATTGGGATGCCAAGACCCAGAAGTTCATCACTGCCGGCGAGAAATTCCCGGATGGCAGCACTGCCAAGGTCAAGGTTACAGTCACCTTCCCGGCTGACATGTTCCAGACAGTCAAATGGCACGATGGCACCAACCTCTCTGTCGCCGACTTTGTCATGGGCTGGATCATGATCTTTGATTCGGGCAAACCGGATAGCCCCCTCTATGATGAAGACGTCGCTGCAAACCTGGAAGCCTATTTGACTCACTTCAAGGGCTTGAAGCTTGAATCTACTGATCCGCTGGTCGTCACGCTCTACGATGACAATGTATACGCGGATGCAGAATTGCTTGCATCGACGATGCCTGCAACGGCTACCTTCTGGCCCGAGTATGGATTTGGTGAGGCGCCCTGGGAAGCCATTGCCATTGGTAACATGGCTGATGCAAATAAAGAATTGGCCTGGGGCACTGGCAAGGCCGATCGGAATAAAGTGGAATGGACCAGCTTCATCGGCGGCCCAAGCCTCGAAATCCTGGCCAAGGATCTTGATCAGGCTATGACCGACAAGACCATTCCGTTTGAGCCTACTATGAGCCAGTTCCTGACAGCTGATGAAGCGGTTGCCCGCTATCAGGCTCTGAAGGATTGGTACACTGCTCACGGTCACTTCTGGGATGGCACAGGTCCCTACTATCTCGACAAAGTGGACCTCAACGCTTTCTCGGCTGTGGTCAAGAACAACCCCGATTATGTTGATCTGGCCGACCGCTGGTCTAAGTTCGGTGAGGCACCTCTTGCAGATGCCACGCTGGATGGCCCGGCCCAGGTTAAGATCGGTAGCGAGGCTGTGTTCAATGTTACCGTGACCATGAAGAACGGTGATCCATACCCGAGCTCTGACGTTAAGGAACTCAAATTCCTGCTCTACAACGATAAGGGCGAGACCGTGTATGTCGGCGCTGGGGAGGCTGCAGGTGGAGACGGTCAATATACACTGACCGTACCTGCCGATGTGACCTCCAAGCTCACTGCCGGCTCCGGCAGGATCGAGGCGGCGGCGGTTCTCATCCCTGTCGCCATACCGGCCTTCGCATCGCTGGATTATGTGGTTGTGCCGTAAAGTTTAGTTCGGTTCAATACGGAGGGGCAAGGCTAAACCCTTGCCCCTCTTATTTCTTTCTAATAGTGAGGCTGTTATGTCCACAGAAACTTTAACCTCATCCCCCGGCACGCCGATTGCCAAGAGATCACGTGCTAACAGTACTTTCATGCGTATTTTTAGGTATGTCGCTGTCCGGCTTGTGACAGTGATGATTACTGTTACGATCGGTGTCTATCTGACTATTTTGATCGCGAATATGGGTGGATATGTGGACACAATCATGCGCAATGAGATCCGTGATAACACCACACAGTCGATGATCGCCAACCCGGCTTTTCGCAACCTGGCTCCAGAAGTGCGTCAGAAGCTGATCCAGGAAAAGATTGCTTCAGAGGAGGACCGCCTGGGCCTGAATCAGCCTTTCGCGGTTCGCTCCATGAAGTATCTGAGCAATGCTCTTACCTTGAACCTGGGACGCGCCCTGCATATGAACAGTGATCACGGTTCCAAGGAAGTACGCCTGATTCTGCTCGAGCGCCTGCCGGCCACCCTGCTCTTAACGGGCACCTCTGAGCTTCTACTATTCTTTGGCAGTGTTCTCATTGCTTTGACTCTATCCAGAAAATATGGCAGTTTTTTGGATAAGCTCACCATCGCTTTTTCGCCGACATCTTCAGCGCCCCCCTGGTTTTATGGGATTTTCTTTATCCTGATTTTTGCAGCGATTTTGAGAGTACTACCTTTTGGAGGTCTGGTGGATTCTCCTCCACCGGCCACTAAATTGGCATACGGTCTAAGTGTTTTGAAGCATCTCATCCTGCCGGCTATGTCTGTCATTATTAGCTCCATCTTTTTGAGCATTTACAACTGGCGGACCTTTTTCCTCATCTATTCCAGTGAGGACTATGTCGATATGGCAAAAGCGAAGGGCCTGCCATCCCGTGATATTGAGCGACGCTACATTCTCCGCCCTACACTGCCAACCATCGTCACAAACTTTGCCCTTCTGGTCATCACCCTTTGGACTGGATTCACAATTACAGAGACGGTTTTCCTTTGGCCCGGGCTTGGAATTACGCTCTTCCGGGCCATCGGTTTTTATGATACGCCAGTCATAGTTGGGTCTACGATCATCTATGCCTATCTTCTGGCATTTACGGTTCTCCTGCTGGATTTTGTATACGCGCTCGTAGATCCTCGTGTAAAAGTTGGCTCTGGAAGTTAACAATGACTGGGCTTAAGAACTCAATTCGCGAATTACTCCGTTACCCATCGGCGATTTTTGGCCTGGTGATCATTTTTCTCCTCATAGGGGTTTCAGTTTATGCCCTGGTTACGATTCCATACAGTGAGGCCGTTCGTCTCTGGCGAGGGGGAGAAGATGTATGGTATCAAAACCCAAAATATGCCCCGCCAGCCTGGTTCAACTTATTCTCTAAGAAGAAAGAGCCAGTATCATTCGCAGTAAGCACTGCGGATGGGAGCATGGCGAAGACCATCACACCCAGCGATCAGAATATCTCCACAGTGGATATCACATACTCCTTCGATTACACATATGATGATCATCCACAGGAAATGATCCTGTATTTCACCACAAAATTCAACGAGAAACTGCCTTTTGCCTCCATCAGCTTGCTTACCCCCGATGGAAGAAAGATCAGGATTGGGGACATGGCAGTGGATCACCAGTTGACCTTCCGGTTTTCTCAGGATCAAAAGCTGCAGAAAAGGCTAAAATCCGACAACGTTATGGAGGCTCTTTTTATTGACCCGCAGAAGTCAACACCGATAAAAGGGCAGTATCAACTGGTGATCAGCGGCACCACTTTTGAGAAAGATTCAGACATCGATGCTCAGTTCGTGGTTCATGGGACTCTTTATGGACTGGCAGGCACCGACAAATATCGCCGCGATCTTATGCTCCCCTTGCTGTACGGCACGCCGATCGCCCTGGCGTTTGGTCTGCTTGCGGCCCTTGGCACCTCGCTCCTGACCATGATTATCGCGGCTGTTGGTACCTGGTATGCCGGTTGGGTGGATGAGTTGATCCAGCGCATTACAGAAGTCAATCTTGTTCTGCCGTTCCTGGCTATTTTGATCATGGTGGGAACATTCTACTCGCGCAGTATCTGGTTGATGTTGGGTGTTACAATCCTTTTGAGCATTTTCTCCGGACAGATCAAAACCTATCGTGCCATTTTCATGCAGTCCAAAGAGACTCCCTACATTGAAGCTGCCCGAGCTTATGGCGCATCCAGCGGGCGCATCATTTTCTCGTATTTGATCCCTCGCATGATCCCATTGTTGATTCCGGCCCTGGTTTCCTCTGTCCCGACCTTCGTGTTCCTTGAGGCCTCTTTAGCGGTGCTCGGACTTGGCGATCCCGTATTGCCAACCTGGGGCAAAGTCATTGAAAACGCGTTCGCAGATGGTGCGCTCTATCGCGGGCTTTATTATTGGGTCTTGGAGCCTGCAGTACTGCTGATGCTGACGGGATTGGGCTTTGCCATGCTTGGCTTTGCTTTGGATCGTGTCTTCAATCCAAGATTAAGGGATATCTAGATCAATGTCGCCAAACAACAATAAATTCCTTCGCATTGAAGAATTGGTATTGTATTTCGGCACCACCCACGGCGTGGTACAAGCCGTGGACGGGGTCAATTTCGAATTGGATACGAACCGGGCAGTCGTCATCCTTGGCGAATCGGGTTGTGGAAAAAGTTCGCTCGCCAAGGCTATCCTGCGACTCTTGCCTCGCAATGTTGCTGCCTATAATGGCCGGGTCTATCTTGAGGGCAATGACGTTATGAAGTTGAATGAGGAGGAGTTCCGCCAGAACGTTCGTTGGGCGGCCATCTCCATGGTCCCTCAGGCTGCCATGAACGCGCTGAACCCGGTCATTCGCGTTGGTGATCAGGTGGCGGAGCCTGCCATCGTCCATCTCGGTGTGGATAAGAATGAGGCGGTCTCGCTCGTTAAAAAGATGTTCCAACATGTGGGTGTGCCTGAGGACTTTATCTCCCGCTATCCGTTCGAGTTGAGCGGCGGGATGCGCCAGCGGGTTGCCATTGCCATGGCGCTTGTGACCTCTCCAAACCTGATCATATTGGATGAGCCGACCTCGGCTTTGGATGTATTAACACAGGCAAATATCTTTAATGTTTTGAAACGCCTTAAGAAGGAATTGGGGATTAGCTTCATTCTGATTACGCATGATATCGCAACATCCAGCGAATTAGCCGATGATGTGGCAGTCATGTATGCCGGACAGATCGTTGAAGTCAGTGATGCACATCATTTTTTCACCAAACCACTCCATCCGTACTCGCAAAAGCTGATGGCCAGTGTGCCAAGACTGCACGAGAACCAAGAACCGGAATTCATTACAGGCAGGCCGCCGAGTCTGATCAACCTTCCAAAGGGCTGTCGCTTTAAGGATCGTTGTACTTTCCGGTTTGAGAAGTGCGATGAAGAACCGCCTGTGTTCGAGCAGGAAGGTCGAAAAGTCAAGTGCTGGTTATATGCGTAAGCAGGAGTATGGACCATGGTGTCTGAGACAAATCCAACTGTTTTAGAGAAGTCAGAAAACAAACAGGGCAGAAAGGTCGTATTATCAATTGATGACCTGCATGTTTGGTTTGAACTGAGGCGCTTTGGCTTTGGGCATGCGGGATATGTGAAGGCCGTGGATGGCGTCACTTTTGATGTTCACAGTGCTGAGACCATTGCAGTCGTGGGTGAAAGTGGTTGCGGTAAATCAAGCCTGATGAAAACCATTCTTGGGCTTTACAAGCCAACCCGCGGCAAAATCACCTTTGAAGGCAAGGATCTATCAGGGTTTGGCACCGAAGAAATGCATCGATATCATTCGCACGTGGGTTATGTTCAACAGGATCCATACGGCGCGTTACCTCCCTTTATGAATATTCATCGGATTCTTGAAGAGCCTCTCATTGTAGGTGGCGTCAAAGATAAGGATGAACGTACTCGCCGCGTCCGCACTGCCATGGAGGAAGTTAAGCTTACACCGGTGGATGATTTCCTGAATAAGTATCCCCACATGTTAAGCGGAGGACAGCAGCAGCGCGTCGTGATTGCGCGGGCCATGGTCATGGGGCCGCGCTTCCTGGTGGCAGATGAACCTGTGTCCATGCTGGATGCATCGGTACGGGTGGAAATCCTAAAGCTTCTGCGCGGCTTGCAGGAATCACATAACCTGTCCGTCATCTACATTACCCATGACCTCTCCACGGTCAGCTATTTCTCTGAGCGTATCTTTGTCATGTATGCTGGCAATCTGGTTGAGAAGGGCAAAGTTCGCCAGTTGATTGATAACCCGCTTCATCCCTACACCAAGGCCCTGCTCACAGGTACATCCGAGCCGGACGCCAAAAATGCAGAAAGTTTTAAGGAAATCCCACCGGGCGAACCGCCGAGCCTGGTGAATCCGCCAACTGGCTGTCGCTTCCACCCACGCTGCCCATTCATGATGCCTGGAATCTGTGATGTGGATTTTCCGCCGGACTTTGAGCCGGAGCCTGGTCATCTGGTTTCTTGCTGGCTGTATAAATGATGGATAAATTGAGTCCCTGGCAGATGATCCTCCTTGGTTTCCTGCTCTCGCTGACAGGTGTGATTCTGCCATTCCTGATGGTGATTCATGTCCTGGAATCGACGTTCTTTCTGAATTTCTTTTCGTATGGTGTTTCGCTGATCGGCCTTTTCCTTGGTGTGATTGGTGCATCCCAGTATGTTCGGAAGAACAAGAAGTGAAGACGCCCATTTAGTTTGTGAAATTTGAATGGGTTTTATAGGATTCGGGCTTTCCCGAATCCTGTTGATTCTGGAAGCACATGGGAATTTTCATCCTCTTCTTTCACGGCAAGCTTTGCTATAATGCGTTAGTTCTATTCAAAGGAGTCCACCTTGACTGCCGATAATCAGAAACCTTTGCTTGAGGTTCGTAATCTAAAAACCTATTTCTACACGGAAGATGGCGTGGTGAAAGCCGTGGACGGTGTGGATTTCTACATTTATCCCGGCGAGGTTCTTGGAATTGTCGGCGAGTCCGGCTGCGGCAAAAGCATTACATCGCTTTCGATCATGCGCCTGATCAGCGCCCCTGGAAAGATCGTTGATGGCGAAATTCTTTTCGAAGGCAAGGACCTGGTGAAGGCCTCTGAAGAGGAAATGATGCAGGTTCGCGGCAACCGCATTTCCATGATCTTCCAGCAGCCTCAATCTGCTCTAAACCCGGTCTTCCGGGCCGGGGATCAGATCTCAGAGGTGCTCAATATCCACCAGGACTTCGGCAAGGAGGCTGGACAGAAGCGCGCCGTCGAACTCCTGAAGCTGGTCGGCATCCCTGAGCCAGAACGCCGCGCGGACTCCTTTCCTCATGAACTCTCCGGTGGTATGGCCCAGCGTGTGATGATCGCCATGGCGCTGGCCTGTGTGCCGGACTTGTTGATCGCCGATGAACCTACCACTGCTTTGGATGTGACCATTCAAGCGCAGATTCTTGACCTGATGCGTGATCTGCGCACTCAGATGGGCTCAGCCGTTGTTTTGATCACACATGACCTGGGGGTGATAGCTGAAATGGCAGACCGCGTGGCCGTGATGTATGCCGGCGAGATCGTGGAAGAATCCCCGGTAGCTGCCTTGTTTGATGAACATCTTCATCCTTACACCAAGGGCTTGATTGGTTCTATTCCGGTCTTGGGGGAAGTGCGCGAGAAGCTCGATGTCATCCCCGGTTCTGTTCCTAATCTCGTGAACCTGCCGCCAGGTTGTCGTTTCGCTCCTCGTTGCCAGGCTCGCGTCCAATACAACCTGTCGGTTTGCACGGAAAAGCGGCCTTCCTTGATCCAGGTTGAGTCAGATCACAAAGTGCGTTGCTTCCTCTATGAGGATGCTCCCGAGTTCAACCACGTCGGGCCTTTAAAAAACGTGCCTCTCAAGAAGTGATGGGTGTCATGAATAACAACCTGCAAACAAACGGAAAATCGGATCTTCTCGTTGTCAAAGACCTCGTAAAATACTTTCCTGTGCGCGGTGGCATCCTCCAGCGGACAGTAGCACAGGTCCAGGCAGTGGACCGGGTCAGCTTCTCGGTCAAACGCGGTGAGACGTTGGGGCTGGTCGGCGAATCTGGCTGTGGGAAGACGACAGTAGGCCGCTCTATCCTGCGTCTGATCGAGCCCACGTCCGGGCAAGTCTCTTTTAATGGTCAAGATATCCTCCAGATGAAGCCAAAAACGCTCAAGGCTTTGCGCCGAGATATGCAGATCATATTTCAGGATCCCTACGCCTCACTGAATCCTCGTATGCCCATTGGCGAATCAGTGATGGAAGGCCTGCAGATTCACAACATTGGTCGTCCCAAGGAGCGCTGGGAGGTTGTGATCAACATGCTGAAGAAGGTGGGTCTGGAGGAATATCATGCCCGGCGTTACCCGCACGAATTCTCTGGCGGGCAGCGCCAGCGCATTGGCATCGCCCGCGCTCTGGCTCTCAACCCAAAGTTCATTGTCTGTGATGAGCCGGTCTCCGCTCTGGACGTTTCCATCCAGTCACAGGTGCTCAATATCCTGAAGGATCTGCAGAATGAATTTGGTCTCACCTATCTCTTCATTGCACATAACCTGAGCGTGGTCGAACATATTTCTGATCGCGTGGGCGTGATGTACCTCGGCAAGATGGTCGAAATTGCCGGTCGTGATGCTTTATATCGTGAGCCTCTGCATCCATATACCAAGGCTTTGCTCTCTGCGATTCCTGTTCCCCATCCAAACGTGAAGCGCGAGCGCACGATTCTTAAAGGCGATGTGCCGAGCCCGCTCAACCCGCCCAAGGGATGCCGCTTCCATACGCGCTGCCCGATTGCCGTGGAGAAGTGCTCCTTTGAGGAACCCGAATTTCTCGAGAAGCGACCCGGCCATTGGGTGGCTTGCTGGCTGGCTGACTAGGCCGCAAATCAGCCCATCTTTCACGCTTTCCAAAAGCCCTGGAGTTTTACAGACTTAAAATCTGGAGAACCACCCCAGGTTTACTTGTTAGAACTGCAAGGATAAGATAGGATTCGGGTCGCAAGCCCGAATCCTTTTTGTAGGGCCTCACGGCCAGGACGGTTATGCATGGTTCGAAAATATCTGCTCTATTTCAGCCTTCTTGTTTTTCTTCTGGCTTCCTGTGGATTACCCGTCAACAATCAGACGGAGCCGACTGCGACCCCAACAGAGTTTGTCCTGCCGCCGGCCACGCCAACCCCGGCCCCACGCGACCTGACGATCTGCCTCGGTGAAGAACCGAATACACTCTATCCCTATGGCGGGCCGAACGCCGCTGCACAGAGTGTGCTGGCCGCGGTCTATGATGGTCCGATCGACACGGTCGGATATGACTATCAGCCGGTGATCCTCACGCAACTTCCTTCGATTGCCAATGGGGACGCGCAAATCACAAAGGTCACAGTCCAGGCCGGAAGTCAGGTGGTGGATGCGGATGGGAATCTCGTCCTGCTCGCGCAGGGCAACAGGGTCCGTCCTGCTGGCTGTCGCGGGGATGATTGTGTCATCACTTATGATGGCTCCGGTTCGCTTGAGATGGATCAGATGATCGTCACGTTCCGGCTCCGCCCGGATGTCACGTGGTCTGATGGTACCCCGCTGACCGCGGATGACTCGGTCTATGCCTTCCAGCTTGCATCCGATCCTTCCTCGATCACAAATACCTACCTGCTCGACCGCACGCAGACCTACGAAGCCGCCGACGCCCAGACCGTTCAGTGGTTTGGCAAACCCGGCTTCATCGACGCGACGTACTTCACCAATTTCTTTGCTCCGCTGCCGCATCAGGCATGGACTCAGTTCCCAGCCAATCAATTGAACACAATTGACATTTCCTCGCGCACGCCGATGGGCTGGGGACCTTACGTGATTCAGGAATGGGCCGCGGGCGATCACATCAAGCTAACCAAAAATCCCTACTACTTCCGCGCCGCCGATGGCTACCCCAAATTCGAAACCCTGAATTTCCGCTTCATCGCGGACCCGAACACGGCTCTCAGCGAACTGGTTGCTGGCCGCTGCGACATTCTCGATCCCACCGTGCGCCTTGATTCACAGGCCGCGCTGCTCGAACAGATGAAGGCTGGCGAACAGGCACAGGCCTTCTTTGCTCCCGGCATGACCATTGAATGGCTGGGCCTGGGCATTGTTCCCGCCTCCTATGATGATGGTTACGACACGCAAACGGGCAAAGACCGCCAGGACATCTTTGGCGACGTGCGCACAAGGCAGGGCATTGCTTATTGCCTCGACCGTCAAAAGATCGTGGATACTGTGTTGTTCGGTCTGACCACGGTTCCGAACACGTACATCCCTGCCGAACATTCGCTGTACGATCCGAATCTCAAGCCAATACCTTTCGATCCAGCTGCCGGGAAACTGTTACTGGAACAGGCTGGCTGGCGGGATACTGATGGCAACCCAAATACACCAGTCCAGGCTGTCAGTGTTGACAAGGTCACGGCTGGTACACCTCTGCAGCTTAACTATTACACGACAGGTGCCACGCAGCGCAGGCAGGTTGTGGACATCCTCACCCAGTCGCTGGCGCAGTGCAGTATCGGGCTCAACGTACAATATCTTTCACAAGATGATTTATATGCGCCCGGGCCAACCGGTCCGCTTTTCGGGCGCCACTTTGACCTGATCGAATATGCGATGGGCGTCAATGGTATCGAGCCGCCCTGCGAATGGTTCACGAGCGCGGAAATTCCAACAGCCAAGAATCACTGGATCGGCACCAATGTTACCGGGTACCAAAACCCGACCTATGACGCAGCCTGCCGCGCCGCGACTCTGGCTTTGCCGGATGAAGCTGCCTATTCCGAATCCTATCTTAAGACGGAAGATATCTTTTCCGCTGAGCTCCCGGCCATTCCGCTTTACTATCGTCTGCGGACTGCGGCCGCGCGCCCGGATATCTGCCAGTTTGACCTTGACCCCTCTGCCAATCCCATGTGGAACATCGAGGCTTTCGACAAAGATGAGGGCTGCAAGCACTGATGCGACGATTCATCCCTGCCGCGTTCCTGCTGACTCTTCTCCTCACAGCCTGCGTGCAGGCACAGACAAACGATCAGACTCCGCCGGTGCCCGGTCCCTCCATCACTGGCAGTCCCATCCCGGCCCAGATTCCACATGCTGCAGAACTTCGCTTTGCATTGATCGGTCAGCCGAAGGATGTCAATGCCTGGGCTTTGTTTGATGAGCAGGGGGCAAGCTACGTTAACTATGCCGTGATGAGCGATTACTGGCCGCGCTTGTACACACTGACGCCACCCGGCTTCAACTTTGCGCCCCGCGCCGCGAGCGGGCTCCCTTCACCAGTAATTCCTGAAGGTAACCTGTTCACTTCCACAGTTGCATTGCGTAACGATCTCAAATGGACCGATGGCTCCCGGTTCACAGCCGAAGATATTGCCTTCACGGTAAACTCCGTGCTTGGCTTTGAACTTGGATTCGACTGGAAAGCCTTTTACTCGCCAGATTATCTCCTGCGCGCCGAAGCTGTTGACCCTCTCACGGTAAAGCTCTTTTTCAAACAGCTGCCGAATGTTTCCGTTTGGCAATATGGTGTATTGCAGGGGCCCATTCTCCAGCAAGCGTACTGGCGGCCCAGGATGGCGAGCGCATCTGCACTTTTGCCGGATGAAGCATTGCGTCAATCGGTGGTCAACACGCGCACCAGTATTGCCAAAATTCAGCCGGTCGTCGATTCGTTGACGAATCAGATTGCATACCTGGAATATCAGGGGAAGGATAATCGCGAGCTTGATAATCGACTCAAAGCCAATCAGGGAAATCTCGACCAGCTCAATAATGAGTTGGCAGGTTATCTGTCAGTCTACACGGCAAAAATCCAGGCTGCACAACAGGCGCTTTTTGCTCTGGATCATGCAAATGAGCCCACCCTGGGTGTGTGGAAACCAGGGGGACAAAAACAAAATAGTTGGGAAAATCTGGCAAACCCCGATTTTCCTTTTGAGAAGCCCAACTTCGACCGCGTCCTCTATCAGGCCTTTGACAATGAGAACGAAGCGATCAAGGCTTTCCAGGCAGGCCGTGTGGATGTTGTGCTTGCGCCAACAGGATTCAAGGCGTCGTCAACTCAACTCAGCGCGAATCAACATGTGAATCTCAACGGCCGCGCCCGCTTCCTTGCATTTAATCCGGCCAGGCCTGAGCTGGCTGATCCCGCGCTGCGCAAGGCATTTGCCTGTATGATCTGGTCGCCAGCCAGTGATCAATCCGCGCCGCTCAGCGGATTTGTACTGCCGGGGAACGATACCTGGCGCGATCCGAATTCCATCACTCCCTGTGCAGACTTAACCCAGTCAAACCCGGATCTTCAACTCGACCGCGCCGTGCAGTTCCTCAAGTCCGCGGGGTATTCGTGGGTTGTCGAACCGACGAAGGATACGTCAGGCCAGGGATTGATCATGCCCAATGGACAGGCTTTCCCCTCTATCCATTTCCTGTCGCAGGATGTCGATTCCTTGCAGGCGCACGAAGCTGAGCTCATTCAAACAGAAGCAGATCGACTCGGTATTCCTCTCACCGTCCAGTATGTGACTCTACAGGATATCCGTTATGAGGTGTTCAGCGCTGAGAATTACGATATGGCGATCCTCGGCTGGAGGTTGAGCCTCTATCCCGGGTATTTGTGCGAATGGTTCGGGGGACAGGGTCAATTCAATTTTAATGAGGGCAATTTAAAGTCCGAATGCGATGCACTGAATATTGAGACCGATCTGCAATCTGCGCGTAATCACATTCTCAATATCCAGGCTATTCTTGCAGAATACCTCCCCTTCATCCCTCTTTACGCCGAATATGACTACGAAACCTACGGCAACATTTATTATCCTTTTGAAAGCATCCTTGGCGGCTTCGACGGGTTGTATGGTGCGCCATCATTTGCCATCCCGGCGCTCTAACTTTTTGCTATAATGCAGTCATCCCCGGATTTGGCCAGCAGCCAAGCATTCACCGAACAGGCCCCCTATGAACCAGAGCATCTTGATCGTCGATGACCAGCGTGATATCCTGCGGCTTCTACATGCCACTTTGGATACGCTGAAGAACAAAGAGCTAAAAATCTACGAAGCCCCTTCAGGCGAAGAGGCTTTGCTGGAGGCCTCGCGCAATAAGGTCGATCTCCTGATCACGGACTATCTTTTGCCGGGCATCACCGGCGTGGAACTTATGCATAAGATCCGCGCCCGCAATCCGGAGGTCAAGGTGATCCTGATCACTGGCCTCGGTGACCGCAGGGTGCGGGATGAAATGCTGAATGCCGGCGCGATTGCAATCTTCGATAAACCGATCCCCCTCGCAGATTTTCTGGATTGTGTGGAGCGTGGGCTTGGCCTCGTGCGGACGATCTTTGCGCCCGAAGTCGCGGATGCCAAACTGGCAGCGCGTCATTCGCGGATCTCTGACCTGCTTGCCAATTTCAGGCAGGATATCGGCGCCCAGGCTCTTTTCCTGCTCAACGAAAAGGGCATGGTCCAGGTGCGCGCTGGTGATTTGCGCGACAGTAGTATGGAAGTTTCATTGCTTTCCGCATTGACGGCGATTCATACTGCAGGGTTGAAGGTCTCACGTTATATGCACCAGAGTGAGCTGAAAACGTATCATGTGTTCAACGGCGGTGACCATGACCTGCTGTTCGTCCCGGTAAACCCAATGTATACCCTGTTGCTGGCCGGGAACGGGCTGGCAGATGATGATAAGGTCCTCGAGACGGTGGCCGCATTAATGACGATAGGGAAACAGATCGATCAAACGCTGCAATCCCTGGGTGTGACCGGACAACTGTCTACCGAACCTGTAACGAGACCTGTGGCTGCACAAATGGTGCCCAAGAAGAAAGGCTCGACCCATGAATTGCCGACTGCGCCGCCTTCGCCAGAGATGGAAGCCCTGTTGAAAGATGCCGAACAGAAGAAGCAGGCCGGGACAAACGATGTGGATTCCTTCTGGGATCAGGCCGCGAAGAAGCATGGGAATGTCCCGACCAACCCGGAAGTCATTACATTTGAAGAGGCGCGCAAGCGCGGCCTGCTACCAGATGAGGGAAAGCAATAATCTGTGATACAATTTCGGCCGCACTGGGGCATGGTGCAACGGCAGCACACCAGCCTTTGGAGCTGTGGATCTTGGTTCGAGTCCAGGTGCCCCAGCCTTTTTTTTACCAACCCGCGCAGGCGGGATTTTCTCTCAACGCTCACAGAGCGATGCAGGCAGGCCCAGCGCGAGCGGGCCTGTTTTGATTTATCAGGAGAGGACGTATGAAGATAACCGCTGTTCTTCTAGCCGCCGGTCAGGGCACACGGATGAAGTCCGCTCTGCCGAAAGTGATGCATCCCATCGCCGGCAAGCCGATGATCTGGTACGCGCTTGAGGCGATCAAACATTCAACCACTGAGAAGCCGGTTGTCGTGGTGGGCCACGGCGCAGACGAGGTGATTAAGTTCCTCGGCGATTCGGCGGAGACGGTCCTGCAGGAACCGCAATTAGGAACCGGTCATGCAGTGATGCAGGCTGAGTCCTTGCTCAAAGACCAGGCGGACCTGGTTGTTGTTTGCTACGCAGACATGCCCTTACTGCGCGGTGAAACTTTGCAGGAGCTGGTCGAAACGCAGATCAAGAACCCGGGACCCATGTCCATGCTAACCGTGATCGCGGACGACCCACGTGGTTTTGGAAGGATTGTGCGTAAGGCAGATGGAACTGTGGATGCGATCGTCGAGGAATATGTGGCGACCCCGGAACAGAAGCGGATCAATGAATTGAACGTTGGCGGATATTGTTTCAACGGGGAATGGCTGTGGGACGCGCTGCATCGCATCCCGAAGAACGCTGCAAAAGGTGAGTATTACTTAACAGATACTGTCGAACTGGCAGTCAGGGATAATTTGCCGGTCCAGGCCACCGTCCTGCAGGATGCGCAGGAGACGATTGGCATCAACACACGCGTCCATCTGGCCGAGGTGGAAGCCGCAATGCGAATCCGCATCAATCGGGAGCATATGCTCAACGGCGTGACGATGATCGACCCTGCCTCTACATACATAGAAGCCGGCGTAAAGATCGGGATGGATACGACGATCATGCCCAACACCTATCTTCATGGGAAAACGGAGATTGGCGAAGGCAATGTGATCGGCCCGAATGCGATTATCCGAGATTCGAAGATTGGCAACCGCTCCAAAGTGCTTGCTTCTGTCATGGAAGGGGCTACTCTTGACGATGATGTGGACATCGGTCCGTTTGCGCGTCTGCGAAAGGGTGCGCATTTGATGGATCATGTCCACATGGGGAACTTTGGCGAAGTCAAAGACTCGACGCTGCATCCCGGCGTGAAGATGGGACATTTTTCCTACATCGGCAATGCGCAGGTCGGGGAAAATACCAATATTGGCGCGGGCACGATCACCTGTAATTTTGACGGCGAGAAGAAGCATCCCACTGAAATTGGCGAAGATGTGTTCATTGGCTCGGATACTATGCTGGTTGCACCGCTGAAAATTGGAGCTGGTGCGCGCACGGGAGCCGGCGCCGTTGTGACGAAAGATGTCCCTGAAGATACGCTCGTGGTCGGTATGCCTGCCCGCGCG
>JAKOVF010000176.1 GCA_029782225.1 Chloroflexota bacterium
AGGAGCAGGAGCGGTACACCGCACCGTGGGGGCTTTCGGCCAGGCGTCCGATGAGTTCCCATCGGTTCTCCTCAAAGGCCCGCTCCTTGAACTCACCGGCCACCTTGTAGGTCTCAGGCAACCGGGAGACAAAACGCAGCCCGGCCCGGGCCATCTCCTCGAGGTTCTCGCGGGTGATGAGAGCCGAATCGGCCACATACAGCAACTCCACGGGGTCCAGAAAGCTTTGCTGGATCTCCCGGATGACCTCCAGGTTCCACTTCTTGTCGCTGGTGTTGCCGTCGTTGACCGTTGCCAGCAGCGGCAGACCTTCTTTGGAGACCACGAGGCCGTAGATGAACTGCTTGAGGTCCGGGCGGTGATCCTTGCTGTAGCCGTGGGTGATGTTCAGCAGGGGACGATCGGGGTTCTCACGTTGAAAGTCGCGGTCGCTCTCGGTGCCCTCGAACTCTCCCTGCAGGCTGATGCTGGTCGTGTCGGCATGGACGGAGCGGATACCCAGCGGCAGACGCCGCACCGCGGCCAGGGCCACGGTGTGCACCAGGCGCCGCAGCTCGCCGGAGGCGTGCAGGCGATCGAGGGTGCGGGCAAAGCCGTCGTCGTTGAGGTCCTCCAGGGTCACCGGTTGGTCAAAGAGCAAACCGAGGTCGAGGTGTTCGTAGAACTCCCAGACCCGGTACAGGGGTTGGCGATGACAGATGATGTTGATGATGAGAGCCACGACGCGGGTGCCGGGTGAGAGCTTCCACTGCTTCTGGTCCCATTCGACCATGCGGTTGACCTTGTCGGCAAT
Source organism: Chloroflexota bacterium (assembly GCA_029782225.1). Classification (GTDB taxonomy): domain Bacteria; phylum Chloroflexota; class Anaerolineae; order Anaerolineales; family Villigracilaceae; genus JAKOVF01. Next base: position 794 of record JAKOVF010000176.1, read on the forward strand.
GCCAAGGTCCCGGCAGACCTGAGCGATGAAAGCGGTGGCCCCGACCACCTTCGCACGGATGTCCGAGAGCCTCATGTCGAGAAAACCCCTTCATAAACGGCTTTCTCGAGGGTTCGCGACTTGTCGCTCACTTCCTCCTATCGTGGGGAAAAACTGGAGGCAAAAACTACCGGACGGCTCGTCTCAGGGGTGCGAAATACCGGGCACGGAATCGTTATACACGCGTAGCTGCTGCATCAGCTTTTCGTAGTCTTCTTCTGCCGCTCGGTAGGCGACGCTGTGATCTGGTCGATCAAGGGGCGCTGAATGCTTCTGACGAACCAATTCCAGCAAAACGTCTCTCATTCGCCTCATCACATTGAAAATTTCGTCGGCACTCGGAAGCTCGGGTAGATCGAAGGTTATGTATTGCTGCCAGAATACTCTTGCGACCTCGTTCTCAGCGCGGACCACGTTAATGGTCGTAACGATGTCCTCACCCAGAGTTCTTTCGATATCCTCCTCTAGGTTGGCGAGTTCTGACTTGAAGGCCTGATAGGAGTCGCTAAAGAAATTTCGATACGCCTCAATTAGGGCGAGGCCAGAAACATCTTGCCCGCAAAACGGGCATCGGTCGCCTTGAAGGTAACCCATCCCTTCACTAATCCACGCCTCACCGTGCGGTTTCATCTTGTGCTTGCACAGGTGATCGCGTACAAGTTGTTCCGCGGTAGCAGCAATTTCCACGAAGTCCGTCGTGAGGATGTCAAAAACTGACTGAGGTATTTCCGGAACCGGAACCGGCTGCAATCCCTTACGTTGAACTATGTCTTGGGCTGCCTCGGCTGCCTCCAGTTCTCTTTCTTTCGCTGCTATCTTGTCGTTGATATTCCCATCTTCCGGAAGACCCAAAAATTCCTGTAGTGTGATTGCGCCTTGTATCCGTGATTCAATCAGGCGCTCCTGTTCACGAATACTGGTACTGAGTTCTCGTATTTTGCGGTCTAGTTCCTCGATTTGCCGAGCTAGGCGGATATTGTCGTCGCCGATTATGAATCGATACAGATTGCGACGTTGTTCTGTATCAACAGCGTCACCGACATATACGTTCTCGGCAACGAACGTTCCATCAAAGATGTCCAGCTCGGGCATGGTCCTCGTCCACTGATTACCATTGAACGTCACAGTTCCAGCCTCCGTGGAGATTTCAACTTTCGGAGGCTCTACACTGCCAAGCGTTCTTCTACCGAGAATATAGCCTACTTCGCCAGATTTCAACGAGCGCAGTATAGCGCACAGTGTTGTCTTTCCGCGCCCGTTCTCAGCGAACACCAATGTGTACCGACCGAACGTAACATCTCCTTTTCCTGTACAGTTTTTCAGACGTCCTACATTCGTTACCCGGATGATCTTGCGGATTGCCATGCAGCTACCTACCCTCCTTGCCAATCTGTCGGTAAGTAGGCGAGCGACTGTTGCTACTCATAATGGGTCATCATCTAATAATACAATTTCTTAACTGTATTAGTTCTGTCAAGTATCTTACCACACAACTCCACACCGAACCCCCGAATGCCGCACGCGCATTCAGGCTTGGAGTGCAGAAACGGACAGAGCTGTCCCGCCGCGACTCCTTTGTGATCACCGTATCACAGTCTTAAGGTGTGCACCCTGAGATTGCTTACAGGGCATGAAAGCTTCCTCCCGGACCCGTCCAGCGTCCACCTTATCTCCTTGAACGACGTAACACTCGACTCTCGGCGTCCACGCGCGTTGAGACAGCCCATCGCGGCGCCTTGTATGACTTGGCAGCGCGATCCTGCGTCAACCACGACGACGAATTGGCTCAGGTATCCCACACCTGTGTCCAGCTTGACGGTGGAAGCAGCTAATGATTCAATAGAGGTATGTAGTCTGAGTATTACGCCAATAAGGAAAAGGAGGTACACATAGATGAGGCGCGGACGCACGCAAGGTCGTGTTATTGTGATCGCGTTCTGTCTCCTTGGCATCCTCGCCCATGTCACGTTCGGCGTCACGATCGTTGAGTTCGCCGCCTTTGAAAGCGGGAGCGGAACCCCCGAAAACTGGAACCGCCTCTTCGCCCGGTTCATGGAGCAAAACCCGGACATTCAGGTCCAAGTGCAGCTTTATAGCTGGTCTGCGTATTCTGATGCGATACTCACCCGCATTGCGAGCGGTCTAGCACCGGACCTCATGCAAGTTATCACGCTCGATAAACCCCAATGGCAGGGCCTCGGTCTGTTTACGGACCTTACTGAACGCTGGGAGCGAAGTGCTGTCCTTTCGGAGTCCCTCTTTTACCCCTTCACCATCGCTGCGGCCATGCACGATGGGCGATACTACGGAATTCCGTACGACTTTAACACCCGGGCCTACTTCATCAATCTAACCGTGTTTTCTGAACGGGGCATACACCCTCCGGATGATACCTGGACAGTCGCTGATCTGCGCGATATGGCGGTCAAATTGACGGATCCGGAAAGGCGAATCTACGGCACCATGAATTCAGTGCTGTCGAGTCACCTGCAGTGGCTATACAATTGGACCGGGCATGAATGGCTCAGTGCCGACAAGACGGAAGTACTCATCGATACCCCGGGACACGTGGAAATGCTGACCTATTGGTATGAACTGCACAATATCTTGAATGTGACTCCCTATGCGGGCGGCTTTACAGCTCGCGCCGATCAATATAACGGCGGGTACGCGATGTGGGAAGATTACATTTCC